>MNVR01000007.1 GCA_001873995.1 Candidatus Phelpsiimicrobium noxiivivens | reverse complement strand
CATCCAGGGACATTATTTCCATTGGTGATAACGTCAGAAAATTAATGATCTCCTCACCCGTCAGGCCATCACGGCGTTTTAACTCCGCGGCCGCCCGATTTATCTCAACCGCGAGTTTCGAAGGAACATCACCCAATTTCAAGTACAAATCAATCATGCCCTCATTAACAGAGCCCAAAGGCTCCCCTCGTCTGGCCATCAGAAGTTTCCACACGGCCGAACTATTGAAGCCGAAATATCGAACCGCCCCAAACGAAGTCAAGACGAAATTACGGGCATTCGCATCCCTGGAAGCAGCGTTGAGAAGATCTGTAAAGCTCGGAAGCGGCTCTCCGGTTGGATGTGTATGAGCGTAAACGACGTAGCCGCCCTTGGGCAGACCAACCGAGCCCTTGTTGCCCACTACAGAGCTCCACGCGCCTTCTGGGCCCTTTAAGAAGAGTGTTTCATAAGCCTTGAGAACCGCAGTCCTAATCTCGCCCTCAACAACATCAAGAGGCAGTGTTATGGGCTCTTTAGCGCGATACGGAGCAAGGTTTAATAACAGAGAAGCGATTCTTTTTATAATGGGTGAAGAAACGGAAGGATTTGTTCCTGGAGAGTTTACATCCAGGGCACCTGCCTCACCGAAAATCTGACGATTTCCCGTGACACTACCTAACTCTTGTATTGGCGAAGAGTTAGAAGAACCAACCAAACTATAATTCTTAACAGAAATTGCAGTAGAACGCCCTTCGCGATACATCTCCGTATGCAGAGGGCTCCGCATAGGAGACGAGAAAACACCCAGGGATCTGGCAGTTGCGCCGCCCATGGGTGAGTTGGAAATTGCAGAAAGCTCCCCAGTAGTCAGCGCATAGTTGCTGATATCTACGAACAGATCCTTTGATATCTCTAAAGTGGCCTGATCAGGCATGATCTGGCTTATAGTGGAATTATTCGGGCTTACAGGCGTGCTACCTGCCGCTGTATTGGCTGCCGCGGCAGAAGAAACAGGAATAATAGGCGTTGTAGTTAAAGGTATCTCTGTTCTCGAGGAAGGACTACTCTCATGCTGTTTCTGAGCTGCCTCTATGGGCGATATTGGGGTCAGTGCCTGCAATTTAGGCAGGGAAGCCAATCCGCTGCCATCCCTGAGCAGGCTTGGGCCGGAAATAGCTGTGCCTGGGCCAAAGCCCATGCCGCTCATGCCCATTGTTGCGCTCGGCAGGCCGCCTGCGCTCAAGCCCATACCTGCGCTCATACCCGCGCCAATGCCTAAGCCCATACCTAAGGCCACGCCGCGCGTTGAGATCATATTAGGTAACGGCAACTCGATCCTGGCAACAGGCGAAGATATGGGCACGTCCTCAACACGAACGGTCTGGCCGGTCTTTAATGTCTCTAAAGCGCCAGCTGCTTCTTTCAGGGTCGGGACCATTTCCAAGACCATATCCATGGCCGCCCTATTTAACTTCGGCAGCTGGAGGAAATACCGCATGCCCAGCACAACAGCAAGCAGGACAGAAGGATGTCCCTCAAGGTCCTGGGCAATAAAGCCGCGCCGCAAGATGTTTGTGGCAGGGCCGTCCTGAATATTCTGGATGGATTGTTCAATATTACGGATCGTAACCAAGGCCTGCTCTCTGGCATGCGGCATATCAGGTGTCAAAATTTCAAGATCTGCGGCCTTGCCTTTAAGCTCCTGGCCAAAAGTATTCAAAACAGACGAAGTTGTTTCTGAGGCCCTCAACGGCCTGATATCAGGCAGAGTCGCCAGATCAAACCTCCTGATCGGCGAAGATGCGCTGGGCGGATCCAATTTATCCATGAAGGCGCCAAGATAATACCTAAATTCGGCTTCTTCTTTAGGTAAATTAAGAGAACGCCTGTTCAGATCGCCAAGAGCGGTCTGAAGGAACTGAGCGCCACGGGTCTGCCCCAAGACGTCCAAGACACCGTTAAAGATGCCATCGGCATGCTGATAGTGCCTGTAGATCTCCCATAAGAACGAGGCCGGCCTGCGGATTGTCGTGGCGCCCAAATCCACGATCACAGGGTTGCGCGACTTCTCGAACGGCACCATGATATTGTGCGAGGCCATGTCCTTGACCGTGACCAGGCTCCAGGTTTCGCTGTTAGGCCTGTATCCCGTCAGGGAGAGCGCAGCCTTCAGGAGCGAAGATGTGATGGAACGGACCTGATCAAGAGACATCTGGATGCTTCTATGCGCCGCGGTCTCGCCGTGGATGAACTCCTCGGAGTAAACGCGGAAGCGGTCAGTGTAGGCCGCCACGCCAAACTTCGGCACATCCACCTTGCCGCTGAGCTTGGCAAGATTGTCGATCTCGCTTTCGGCAAAATCAAAGTTCGTGGCGCGATTGATGGCAAGCTTGAGCGCAAACTCGAACTGACGGTTATCCTTCAATACGACGTTCGTCAAGTAAACGTGTTTCTGGCTACCGCGGCCGTCTTCCTGCACTTCGATGCGCGCGATATCTTCCGTGTCGACAAGAATATTGTGGATATTAAAGATACTCTGGCTAACGAACGCGTCGTACTTTAAGATCTCCTCGATCGTGCGCACACGATAGAGGTCGCCTTCTAATTTTTTGCCGCTGAAATTGATCGGACCCAGGTAATTCAAGGAGTCTTCGATCGGCGAAGAGACAGACCCTATCACAACCCTTAAGTTGAGCGAGGTCAGCTTGATCTCCTGCGGGCTCAGAAGAGTTAACCCGCTCGGGCTCTCTCCTAAAAGATTAGAGAACCCTCTCACCGATCTGAAGGTTGCAAGGTCATGCGCGCTGGTAGATATCAAATCAGGATAATATTCGCGTAAACGCCTGTCAAATGAAGCCCGAATTTCTGCGTCTTGCGGGTTTTCAGCTAACGTGGCTAAGCGCGCTGTAAATTCCCTCTCCTCTGACGACATACTTCCCCCGAACTCCATCCAATCAAGGCCATGGCGTCCCTCGTGGCTGGCCTTGCCCATGACAGAGCCCAGCGTTGTCATCCACGGTCCTAAAATAACATATGCCTCATCTCGGCCGAAAGCATAGAAACCGGCATCTAAATTTTGTTTATATAAAGGTAATGAGCTGACTATGTTCAACTGTTCAACCAAATAAGAAACGCGCTCTATATCCTGTTTATTGAGGCCTTGTTCTTTGAGGGATGCTTTTAACTGCTGCACAGGAACTCTGTGCAACATGGCAGCTACTTTAACTATAGGATCATTCGCCCAGGCAGAAACAGTATCTTTTACGCCTGTTGTATGGCCTGAATATGATAAGCCTGATGCAAAGACCTTACCCTTATATGCTTCCTGGGCTATCTTTTCGGCAATGATCATGATATCTTTTGATGATTTTTGAACCTGGCTGGACGTAAAAAAGCCCTCTTCGAGCGGAGAGAAGGCGGTAAGTACAAGGCTACCATCTATGGTTCTGGCAAGGGCCTCTGTTAAGCTCCTTGTCCAGGATCCTTCGCTTAAAATATTAAGTGTCTTAAGAATGCTGCTCTTAAGACTGATTGTTCGTACTGCTACAGGTGCTTCTTCGCTGACTAAGCCCTTGAAGGTGGTGATTACACCAAGGGCACCTGCCTCACGGCCATCTATGCGACCTTCTGTGAGAACGCTTACAAGAGCATTTGCGATATTCCTAAGCCCAACCCTAAATGAAGGCTTTGATCCCATGAAGGTTGGCGTTCCTACATGAGCTCTGGCTTCAGGCCTTATTCCGTCATTATCCAAGAGCAGGTTAGGCGACCTGAACATCTTGGTGACAAGGCTCAAACCAGCTTCTGCCTTGACCCAGGTTCCGAGCTTCTCAATACCGCTTGTGCTTAACTTGCCTGCGCTTACCAGGGCCTCAGCAAGATACACCAAGGGCGCCTGCCTCACGGAATAATCGTGATTTTTCCGTGACACTATGTAACTCTTAACGTTACCAAGAGTTACAGAGAACAACCTAATTATAGAATTATACGTAGTTGTAGTGGAATCCCTTAGGGAATACGCATCTTTAGAGAGAGGGCGCCCTCTAAAGAGCTGGGAAACACCTGGGGATCTGGCATTTGCGCCGCCCATAGGAGCGCTGACTATAGCAAATAGCTCTCCTGTAGACAACGCATAATTATCAACATCTATGAACAAATCATTCGTTACAGATAAAGTTGCCTGGTCAGGTGTTAGCTGTGTAATTGTAGGGTTATTTGGGCTAATAGGACTACTAGCTGCGGCAGCTCCTGTAGAAGCAGCTGTAGTGCTTGCCAGAGGAACAACTGGCGTAATAGGTATGGTTGTAGTGGTAGTATCAGCTGGCGATACAGCTTTAGGCATGGGTTTAGCTATAGGCAACAATCTGACTGACTTTAAGGATGATAGCGCTGGTACGGATATCTTGCCTGTGCTGCCAAGACTGCCACCAAGCGCGCCTGTTGCAGCCATAATCGGGCTACCTGCGCCCATGCCGACACCACTAATACCACCAAATGCAGGCATCCTCAAACCACCGCCAAAACCGCTGCCAAAACCTGTAATAGCCGGCAACGGCGGCAGATTAACCATAATCGACTTAGTCGAGCTAACAAATTCTTCTTCTATAGGTACACTGCCTGTCCTGATAGACGCGCCCGGAATATTATTAAACAAAGGCGGAGAGACTGAACCTAAAGACCTGGAAAGATCATTTATGGCATTCTTAATATCCTTTGTATATGCTTCCACATCCGCGTAAGTGATCTGACCGGCTTTTGCCTGAGGCAAGATCTTCAAGATCTTTTCTGTTGAATAGAACGGATAGTATATATTTGATTGCTCGATGGCTGACCGGACCATAAGGGCTGCGTGAGACAAATTCTTGGTTGCGTCAGTCAAAAATAATCTCATATCGGAGTTATTGTCGATCTCCCTTAAAGCTGCATCTGTGCTTATACCTTTGGCCTCTATCATATGTTTCTGGGTGAGAGGAACACCCGCGCGCGTATAGCTTGTTTCCAACGCGAGCTTAGCTGAATCAAGATAGCTCTGGGGCGTATCAAGCTTGAGGTCTTTTACAGCGCGCTTAGCAACATCAGAACCATCAATAAGCTGGCCTACCATGAAGGCGCGCAGAATATGATCTTTGATCTTAACGTCGCCTGTATTGATCTTGGCCAAATTAACTATCTTATAATCAATGCCTTTGGAGCCACTGCGCAAATTGCCGGCCTTCGTAGAAGGCTGCTCTGCGTCATTAATAAACACGAGCACATCAAAATCATTCGGCGTAGGCGACCATAGCGTGCTACCAAAAAGATAAACAGCATCCATCTTGACTGCGGGCAACTGAGCCCTTACCATATCAACTGCGTTTTTGCGCAACTCCGGAGAAGGCAAGATCAAGTAATCCTGGAATTCTTTTCTTGTGGTCAATGGCGAAGATATAGACGCTATTATAGCTCCGTCTAATTCGCCTGGCTTTTGGGCAATGTAATATTCTACGTTGTTTGTTAGCTTCGTTATGTTGCTAAAACCGGCGGCTTTGAGCAAATCCCCAAGCCGCTGCTTTGCCTCAACTGCTTGCGTCGTTCCGGCAGCTAACCATATCTCTCCGTTCGGCGCCATGACCTTGTTGATCGCCGCAAGAGCTCCGGCGTGGCCGCCCAGGCCTTTGAATTTCGGCGTGAACTCCTCGTTAAATGTGCCTGAGCTAAATACCAGGTCAAATTTTGCATCTCCCGCATACTTACCTATATTCTCAACGCCACCTTCATCTTTAATATACGTGACGCCTAAATCATCTATGAACTTTGTCCCATTCTCAAACGGCTTATTGGATCCAAATATAAAACCATCGCTGATGGCAGTGATCTCCATCTGAGGATATTGGGCCTTGAGGCTTCTGACCAACTCATCAGATCCAGGACCGACAATCAACATACTTCTCTTTTGAGCCATGATAGACTCTGCTTTGATATTTGCCCTTACAGCAATACCAGTCAAAATGGCGTTAAAGTTACTCGGATCACTATCATAAACAACTCCGCCGAGAACCTTATGAATGTCATCTCCGTTCCAAGGCCTGACCTTAACGCGCTCTATCGGCGAAGAGATTACTGAAAGCTCAATGGAAGCGCGGCCCCTATCATCAGTCTTAAACGCGATCTTTTCAGGCGTTATACTTCTAAGCTTGTCTGCGAAATCTCTTGTTGATAGCAAAAGGCCCTGCACATCAATAGAAGCGCGCAGGTGCCTTGTAAATGCCGGATCCTCCAACTCGGCCTCTTTGGTATAAGCAGCCCTCCAAAGAGGCTCAACTGTGTTTTTAATAAATGGCGTGTAGGTCAAACGCAGGATCGGATTCTTCTCATCTCGAAGCACCTTTGCAACATCGACGCTTGCTTTACTGAGGTTTTTAATCGTTTCAAGCTTTGGTTGCGAACCTGGCGCAAATACATCATGCGCAAGAACAGTTAATTCATTGAGTTGCGGTAATACATTCGCTTTGGCTACAGATACCGCTTCAACCAAATCTCTTCTATCTTTCAACGACAGCTCTACCGGTGAATAAGCCAAAGACCTACCAAATAGCTCAATATATGGATACGGCTTAACGGACCAATTTGAGATATAGCCTATTTTGACGGTCTTGGACGTCAAAGATCTGAGCGCCGCAGTAATATCAGAAAGCTCTGAAATCGCCACATTGATACCAGCTCTGGCCTGGCTGAGAGTGATCTTTCCTTCCTTTAATAACTCAAGGCTATTACTTATAGCGGTGAATTTTCTTGGGACATCAAATTCAGGGAATCCAGCAGTTATTGTCCTTCTCAAGGTATCATTCTCAATAGATGTTACCCAGCTATTCGTCGCTTTAGCAAGCTCCAGCGCGCTTGCAAGTTTAGAAGGCTCCGGCAAAGAGCTAAATGCTGTGTTAAATCCTATAAGATCACGCATATCTTCTAATTTGAGATCCAAGAGAAGCGCTGCTCTATGAGCCTGAGTGACTAAAAGCGCCTTTGTTAAAGTCATTGCATCCTGCTTTGCAAGTACATTCATTATGGATGCGCCGCCGAATTCTTTGACAGCTATATCTCTAAGGGCTGACTCAAAGTCAGGCTTATTCATCTGATGGTACTGGACAACCGCGTCTATATGCGCCAGGTTATATTCGCCAATATTACCAGCAAGCTTGTCAAATTCCGCGTCTCCCTTAAATTCTTGATCCGCGAATATCCACCGTTTTAAGAAGGCGGCTTTTGTCGCGTCGTTAAAGGTTTTCCAGACGCTTTCAGCTACCTTGGTATACTTCTGGTAGATCGGTGAAGAAGCCGGAGCCAAAACAGTCTTAAAGTTAAACTCTACAGTGGGCTGGGCCAATACACCCGTTAATCTTGCAGGATTATTTACGACCAATAACCGCTCCTGCGCGATATCTTTAACGTAGGAATTATCCAAGGTCATAGGTGTTGTATGGCCTGCCACATAATAGGCATCCAACCATCTATCACCGAAAATATTCTTCAAAACATCTTTTGTGAATACCTTGGCCTCAGGCTTGGATTGTTCATATTCCTCAGACCAATTTGACGCCCAAGTCAGGCCCGATACGACGTCGTTGCTTCTTAAAGAGATCTGCTCAAGGGTATAAGGTCTAAGCGGATTAGAATGAGAAGCAACAAAATTCGGGCCCGTTGTCAATAAAGGTAGCCTGTTCTCCCATGCCACGTATTGCTGGGCAAAATCTCTGCCAAAACGGTTCGTCGTCCACTCAGCCTCCAAAGCGCCTTCACCAGGAGACATGATGTATTTATTTATAGGCCTATTGCCGAATTCGCTTGTATTGAGGATATTGTCATGATTGCCTTTCAAAGCCGCAACAGACCCTGGAAGATTATTCTGCATTGACATGACAATGCCTGCAGTACCCAGATTGTCAGCCATCTCCATATCCATCATTGGTGTTCTTAATGAAGGAGCAAAACGCGTGGTTAAATACTCTTTGTCAATGGCTTGCCACTTCTGCTGATCTTCGCTGTCTTTATAATCGCCCAAGAAAACCACCTGGAGCTTACCCTGTTGTAGATCGCTCAAATAAGGCGTAAGCAAGTTCATCAACTGAAGCCTTCTGCCGTGCAGATCAGGAATGATCAAGGTAGGAAGTCCATTCTTGAAGCTAACAACACCTTGAACAGGCGCCTGCGAAACAATAGCCTGTCTGACTAACATGCTCTGCACAAAACCAGCGATCTTGTTCACGTCTTTTATCGTAGCCAACTCAGTGATATTGATAGGAGAAGACACAATAGTAACCATTTGCCTGCCATAAGCAACATCTGCCAAGAGATCTTTTATCATAGGCGGCGTTGATGTCCTGCGTGATGCTACCGCTCCGAATCCATTAACATCAAGATAAACAGGCTGGCCATTCTGCTTTAACCCAATGTTGTCTGTATGGCCATCATATATCCTGTAACCTTGTTTTTCCGCGGCTGTCAGGATCTGATTAAGATGTTCCCTTGTCACACCCGTTGTCCTGAGCTTCGGCTCAACAGAAACAAGTAAACCATCTATGTTCTTTCTGATGGCCGGCGTATTTACAAAAGAAGGCACGCGCTTTGTAATTCTCTGCTGAGGATCTTCAAGCAGGGCGAATTTAACGACTGTGCCCCTGCCTGTATCAAGGGTCAAGGTCGTAGAGCCGGAATCTACGAGAATAAGCTGGCCAACATTAGCAGATCTTAAGATCGGCAATATCTTATCTACTCTAGCGCCGATATTTTCAACAAGGATGCGAGCCACTGTCTTCTTGATCTCTGGCATCTTTGTATTCTGATCAAGACTTTGCATAACAGCATCCAATGAAGCACGAACCTGTTCCTGGCTCATGCCTGCCGCTGCGGCCTTAACCGGCGAGCTGGAATTACCGAATGGTAAGCTTAACTGCCTTATATCAACGGCCGTTTGAGGCGTTGCTATAGAAGTAGCAGCAACTGTAGCCTCGATCTTCTTTGGCCGCATAGAATCTAAAAGCAGGCTCACGTATTCTGGATTTTGCTTCATGTAATCTGAGATGGACGCAGATAAGTAAGCGCCTCCCTCAAGATTAGGTTCTTGGCCTGTGGTGATAGCGGACAAATACTTTCTTATCTCAGTTGATGAGGCATCAGAGAGCTCTGACATGCGAGTAATATTTACAAGGTCGAATGTGATCTCGTGTTCATGCTCTCCGGCGCGGTTCAATATAATAACTTCCAGGCTCTGCTTGGAAGCGTCAAAACCATATGCCTGTTTACGGATACCGGTCTCAAGCTTGCCGATAGTGTCAAGTTTCGTAAAGTCAAGCTGTCCCGTCACCCTATCAGGAGCATATCTCCAATAGTGGTCTTGACCGGCCATGTAACCAAATCTATAAGATTGCTCTGGATTAGCCTCCCTTGC
The DNA here is from genome assembly GCA_001873995.1 of Candidatus Phelpsiimicrobium noxiivivens. Taxonomy (GTDB): domain Bacteria; phylum Omnitrophota; class Gorgyraeia; order Velamenicoccales; family Velamenicoccaceae; genus Phelpsiimicrobium; species Phelpsiimicrobium noxiivivens. The sequence continues at coordinate 87,658 of MNVR01000007.1, read as the reverse complement.
ATTACGGGCGACTATAAATATAGCTTCTTCTCCGTGAACCTCTTTATTTTGCGTCAAAGCTTCGTTGATCGCTACTTCTGAGAGGCGAACGAGCGGATAATACCTTGAGACCAGGCGCTCAGACATCTCCCTGCGGAACGGAATGGTTAATTTCAAAATTTCCTTGCGGTTATCCTTACCAGCAGGATTCAAAAGCGCGTAGTCAAAGCCAGTGCCAACGGTCAAAGACTTTAATACAGCCAGCTCATGAGCATAGGTCGGTGGATTGCCTGCAAAGGCCAACATGCTCACAGCCGTAGGCCTATCCTGATAAATACGGCCTGGTTCGGTATCTCTCATCGGCTGGATCTGTCCAGGTCCTACCATTCTATTCAAATCGTTAAATATGATGTCAGCTTGATAAGCCAAACCTTTGAACGGCTCGGTCTTAAGCGTTACACCCAGCTCAAAAGCCCTGGCGCTTAGATCATTCATGAAATTATCACGCATGCTCTTAATATCAATGGTGCCCGCAGGTGAACTAACAGATGTTGTCGTGATCGTAACAATAGGGGGGATTCTGATGGTCCCGACGCCCAAGATAGGCTGGAACTTAATACGCTCTGCGGCCCTAATAGTGCCAAGTTCTGTTTCAAATGCTTTTATAATCTCAGGTTTTGCCTCAAATATTTTTACGCTGTTGCCCATAGCTGTGCCTATAGCAGGCACGCTCATCTTTACTTTAGATAGATCCTCAAGCTTGGTTATCATGGAAGGAACATTTTTGCCGTTGTTAAACGATGAAACAAGATTGGCAGAAAGCCTGACAGTTGCCTGAACAGGTATATTCGTGTTAATCTCCTGCGCAATAGCATCTGTCATGGCTATGAGTTTCGGCTGGGTCAATGCGCCAACCTTAGCTGCAGGAATGGCTAAATAAAAACTATCCGGCGGGCCGCGCACAACAAAAACGCCAGTAATATTCTGGTCTTTTAATACCTTATTAATGGCCTGGGCATTGCCGGCAATAACAGAATTAGCGATCTCATGGTTAGTAAATTCGTTAACAGCCTTAAACCCGTAAGCGCCATTACCGTCACCCCGCAAAGCATCTACTGTGAATTTACCACTAGCCAACGATCGCTCAACGCTCGCCTTAAAATCAGCCTTCGGTACATACTGTGTTTCTATCTTAACCAATTGCACGTCGCCGAGCTTCAAAGCCTGGACTGCGATGGGGCCAAAAGCTTCACGCTTAAACACAGGGTAATATGTCTCAACCTGATCCTGATAAACTTTTACCTCAGGAACAAAAGAAGCAAAATTGTTAACGATAGCGGCTTTCTCTTCTTTCGGTATCTCCGGCAATGAAACACGTTTCAGATCAGCAAACGCGGCAAGGTCAGCCGGTAAATTAGCGCCTACGGCTCCTGGCAGATTGTTCTCTTTAGCAATATTCAACACTCGCTCAGCGCGCTGAATGACAATACCATAAGCTGCATTGACATTGTTCATCTCAGGCGTCTTGGTCACGCCAAAAGTAATGCGCGGGCTGGCAAGCTCAATTGGCTTGGCAATGCTAACGATAGAACCTTTAATACCTTCAACAACAAGACTGGCATTTAACACCGCCAGATTATTCTCAAGCCCGTTTTGTAACGTTGTGCCAAATCTATCGTAAGCCATAAATACGCCGTCGCGGTCCGCGTATAAGCCCCCGAGAATATTTTCCTGGGCGCCCAACTCAACACGGGCCAATTCAAAGACTTTGGCGCGGTCCGCAGGCGCTATACCTTTAAGCTCGATCTTGGCAAATCCGAATTTTCCGGAAATTGAATTTGCGACCTTGCGTTGCGCTTCAAGGCGAATGGCATTGACTTGATCGATATTCAAATTCGACGGCAGTATCATGGCGATCTCATCTCCGCTCAAGCGCACTGCGCGGCCGCCATTTTTGACAAGCGCAGTGTCAACGATATTGACTGAGGCAGGAATAAGGGCATTGACAACCTGAGCGCCATAAACTTTATTCATAGCGCGGATCGCAGACATATCGCCAAATCCGATATAAGCGCTACGATCTGTGGTTAATCTATCTTTGATAGCTGCGACGCCCTGGTTGCCGCTTAAGATACCTAAATAACTATTCCACTGCGCAGGAGCTGCATTAACAGCAGGCAAAGACAAGGCTGCTATCGAACGTACTGCAACCGGCGCAACACCATTGAATATAATTTTTCCCTGCAGCTCGGCTTGTATAAGGCCTGCCTCAAAAGGCTTTAATGCAGGAACTCGGGATGTAAGATCAGCAACTGAGGCGATAGGCTGCTTCTTGATCTCCAGCGCAACAGCGCTGACAATAGCCATCCTATCTGCAATACGGCTATCTATTCTGCTGGAAGTAGAGGCCTTTGCCACGCCCAATCCCCTTAACACATCATCTACGTCTCTGAGCGTCGCAAAATTCAAATTGACCGCTGAGACCATGATCGGCGAAGAAGAAGCCTTACCAAAAGACATCGTCTTTAAAAGTTTTTCTCCGGCCAACGCAGTATACGCATAGACCGCCGCCTCTAACGTATCCCTATCGGACTCGTTATCTGCATACCTGAACGGCGGCTCTGACATATTCAAGATCCTGTTAGTAAATGGCGCTGCAGTATAACTTGCCAGAACTTTGAGTTTGCTCTCCCTGCTCCAATCATTTGAAGATAGTGTCAGATCGCCCAAGCCATGCTTGGCATAACCGAGGTTCGCCAGGTAGCGCAGATACTTGCCACCCGCCTCTATATTATAGGTATCGCTGCGCAGTGCCAGGGCAAGGCCAAAATCAGGTATAGCCTTTGTTGATACGCCAAAGATATCCTTCTCTACGGTGCGAAGCGCATCTGGCCTGACCTGCATAAGGCCAACGGAAGTAGGTTTAATCAGAGCCCCCCAAGTATCAAAGAAATCTTCGCCAGCCGGCTTATCGATAAACTCCGTCAAAGCTACTGCGCCTATAAGCTGTGGCTCAAGGTTGAAGTTGCGTGCAGTTGTTACAAAAGCCTGCTCGTTATCCTTCAGCCGCTCGAGCCCTTTGACTAGCTTATTTATCTGATAGATCATGACATCAAAGGCTTCTTCTACGCCTGGGTCTGTTGTCATCACATATTCCGCTTTATTGCGTGACTTTAATAATACAAGCCTCTGAATATCGCTGATGCTCAATGGCATGCTTTGGCCAAATAGTTTATTGATATCTGCTATGTAATTATAAAGGTGCTGATTATCGTTGAGCTTGGCCACAGCTTGTGCCTCGCTTAAGTCTGAGAACGACTCAAGCATGCCTAAGTCTTTTACCTCGTAAGCGGCGACAGCCACTGTACCCAAGCCGATCGCTGCATTCTTCAAAAATTCCCTGCGGGTGATCGGGCTGGATGAATTAGATAATTTGGGTGAGGCAATGTCTATTGATCTCTGCTGCTCGGCAGCCGACAAACCCGCATTTTTGATCATATCATCAAAAACTATGCGGTTGCTTGAGAAGCCCGACTGTATGGCAGATACCAGGCTAGGCGCCACAGGAGCAAAACCGGGCACGTTATACGCCTGAGCCATCTTCTCATCAAGCGGAGCAACGATGATCTCTTTATTCGGCGCGATCTCTATGCCTTTAATACCTTGGAGGCTGTCCGTCCCTTCTGGGAAAGCATCTACGAGCAATTTAGGTACGTCAGCCTTGCCAAAATCCACAACAGCATAGCGATGGAAACCGTCAGAAAGCATGCTTTCGCCAAACGTCACCTCTGCTCCAGGATACTTGGTAACAAGCGCGCTCTTAAGCGCTTCAGCTACGGCATAATTATAATGAGTGCGTACGAGGCCTGTTTGAGCAGGATCATAGTTAACCGCGTCTATGGCATTCCTTATGCCCGCCGCGATATCCCTTGCCGCGTCAAAACTGCCAGCCGGCAACGCCGCTATCGGCAAAGAGCTTATGTCACCGCCATAGACACCACCTTCAAACCCAATAGGGTCATAGGCTTCGGATTCATTCGGGGAAACGACGATACCGTTTATCTGCGGCAGTGCTAGCTTCACCTGAGCCAGACGCGGCGTGGTTTCACCGGCAAAAGAAAAATCTTCAGCGGATATGGCGGTTAAAACATTGGCCAAGTTATCCAACGTAACAGGCGCCTGCCTTAATTCTGGCACCTTATTTATTATTGCGGCCTTCAGCTCATCAATAGAAGCAAAGGTCCGGCCTTGTAAACTATCTCTGATTGTCCCCGCCATCTTTACATCAAAATTCATCTTGCTGGCAGAAGGCAGAGTAACACCGAAGCCGGCCATCTTTAATGCAGAAACCAGGGGCTCAAGATTAACAACAGAAGGAATGTTGACGGCCGGCGAAGAGGCGGACATAGCGATTGGTGAAGAAGCGCTATTAGCCAAAAGGATCGGTTTCTGCGTAATGGGATCCGCAAAAGATCTCTTCAACCTTTCGTTATGAAGCAGGGTCTCTGCATTACCTATATTATTCAGCCAACCCGTGGGCCCGAATTTCTCAAAGGCGTTCACAACAGGATTACGCCCGACGTTATACATAGCCACAGCCAGGCGCTCCCAATTCCTTGTTTGGTCTTTAAGATTTTGGCGGTCAAAATTCCGATCAATATACAGCTTGGCCGAACCAACCTTGACGTTATAAGCTACGTCTGTCTTAACCCTCTTGCGGTCAACTTTGTTGCCGACCAAAGCGCGCATGATAGCCGCATTCGGTGTCTTGAGCCTTATCTGCCTATCTATCTCATCCATTCCAATAGGCATGATCTGCATTATGCCGATAGCGCCTGCCTGGGATATGTTCAATGTTTTAGCACCGTTGGGTTGAACGACCCAGTGACGCAGATCAGTCTCAGCTCCTGCAACAGACCGAGTATATTGTGCAGGCATACCGGTCACCTTGGCGACCTCATCAAAAATATCCCCAGCCATCTTCTTAGATCTAAACTCGGGCAAAGCACTTGTCGTTACGTTCTCTATTACGAACGGCTCAGAAGAGATCAGGCCTTTTTGTTTGAGGCGCGTGACCTCAGCCTTGGTAGCATCCTTACCTTTATTAAGATCAATGATGACGCGGGTGAATTTCTTACCTTTAACCTCATAACCTGCGCGATAAACTTCGTAGCCGGCGCCTTGCAATCTCTTTTCAAAAGCTACAGCCCTGTTTTTATCAGTAAATGAACCGACCACCAAATCAAAAGTTGGCGTTGAAGTCGTTGGTGCCTTAAACACACGTGCATCAGCCATACTGACAGAACCCAACAACGCAAGGCCCGTCGCAAACGGAGCCAATGCTTTAAAGCTTATCGGAGAAGAAACATCACTTGGCTTAAATGGAATATCAAAAATGCTCTGCTTACCCTCTAAATCATTCACAGCAGATTGAAGGATTACCCTTGCCGGCTCTGATACCTTAGGCGATGCTATAATGCCTTTTAGATTATTAGCGAGGGTGGATGCGGTCACATCTGTAGGCTTTTCCAAATAATTAAGGGCAACATCAATCGTCCTCTTATCAACAACCATTCGCGCGACATCCACATCAATATCTCTTGCCTTATTAATTCTGTCTTCAACCGGCAGAGACAGATCTCTCATTCTTGCAGTCATCAATTGATCATAAAGAGGCATTTTTTGAACCTGGGTCTGGCTAAGTGTACCCAGCCTAGGAGCTGAAGCCTCCGCGAAAAGCGGCCTATCAATAGGCTGCTGCGAGATACCTGGCTGGCCATCAATATCGCCTGTTGTTCCATCGCGGCCCATTACGACCTCGGGAATTCGTATGTTAGTCTTAAAATCAGGCTGTGAGGTATATATCCTTTCAAGCAACTCCTTATTGCTTAAAGATGTACCTACCTCAATGATCTTATTAACATCAGTTGTTCCTGCACCTAAGATCTTGCCTGCGTATGTGAAGAAACCGCCTGCCTGAGGCTTTAATGAATACATCCTGCCTGTATCCATGCGCGCTAAAATTGCGTGGTCCTTTGCTGCGCGCAGCGTATCCTTTAAACTGAAGAATTGCGTTAATAGTTCATTTTCCTGCCACTCATTCAGATCAAAGTTAAACTCGCTAATAGGCTTACCTAATAGCTCAGAAGCCTGACGCAATAATACGCCGTATTCAGCCCTAAAGGCTTGCCCTCTGACGCTTGTGTCACTGATAGCATCAAGGTTATCTTTTATGCTCGCTATCGCTGGATGATAAAGATTTTCATGCGCGCCTATGCCAGAATGGTATTGCGCCTGCAGATTAAAATGTATCTTAAGCTCACCAAGGTTATTAAATGTATAGATAAAATTAGCAGCTGGATCCAAATTGACTATCCTCTGGCCGCCCACCATAGAAACCTGCGCCGGCACAACAACGTCAGTAGTATCATTTTTCAACATACCCGGTTTATCAGCAACCTTGATCTGAGGCATGCCGTTGGCCAAAAGGTTGTGGCTTAATATGTTGCTGGCTTTCACCTGGCCAAGGGCAGCGGGCTTCTGAGCTTCCAAGGTCAGAACAGGATTCATGGCAACAAGCAAGTTATTGAAATCTTCGCCTGCGCTGGTAATAGCATTTCTTAAGCCAGCTACATCAATATCATTGCGAGTAAGCCAATTTTCATTGCGGTTAATATATGTAAGGGCCTGGTCCTTTGTAAACTGCTCGCCTGGCCTGAAGAAATCCTGACGTATGTTCATCATTGCAAATTCAGGCGAGTGGTTCATCTGGGAAGCCTTCATCTGCTGATAAAGATAAGGCCTGACCCTAGCTACGCTAGCGCTCAAAGTGCCTATTCCTTTATCAAATGCTTTTGGCAAGCTTTGCTCTATCTGGCCCAACTGAAAAGAAGCACCCTTCAAGAGAGATTCGTGTTCCGCGAAATACTGGGCCTCGCTGCGGCCTGCTGCAATTCTCTCTGACCTTCTTTGATAAATATCACTGGCTATGAGTGGAACTTCGTTGGCCCAGTTGTTCAATTTAGATTGCAGGCTATCCAGAGAAACTGTTCCTTCAATAACGCCCGATTTTAAATCGTTGATCGCGTGACGCTCAGCGTAATACCAATCTTTCTGAGCGCTCGTTAGTCCCGTCATATCCCCTGTTGTTTCAATGACCGCGCGCTCCTTCTGATCCAACTGTTGAATGGCCTGATTCAAATTCGCCTGCTGAGTTGTCGCGTGGTCAATAACCTGCTGTCTACCCTGTAAGTATGTTTTGTTGATATCAAGAGCCCTGCCAAGGCCTGTATACAAAAGAATGGCGTCGTCTGCAAAGTTCTGCGCCTGCGCCTTAATAACAGATAGTTTTCCTATTCCTTGCTCCTGCGCCAATGCTATACCCAAACGCTGCAAGTCCTGCACCGTAGGCCCGCTTTCAAAATTGATGTTAACCTTATAACCCTTGATAACAGCGGTATCATCAGAAAGCTGAATTATGGAATCGCGCACAAGCTTTTCACGGCCAGCCTGGCTTAACGCCGCAAGCTTGCCCATTTTGCCTACTGGTTCAATGAATTTAGTAAACAGCGAGCTGTCCTTAGCTATTGCCTTGGCTGCGGAATCCATAATCCCATCGTCTCTGATCAAACCCGGTAAACCAACCTGTTTTAAAATGCCAAGCCTTGTCTTGATCTTCTCTATGCGCTCAACTGCCTTTGCCAATGTCTTAATATCCGACGAACCTTTCTTAGGCAGGATCTGCTGCAAGTCAGTAGCTGCAAAAGATGTGGACATAGCCACGATCTTATCCGGAGTCAGCTTATCGGTTGCAACGCCAAACCGTTTCAAGTTATAAACGCCTCCACCAATAGTGCTCTCCATTGTAGTCGTTGCCTGCATATGCGTCGTAAACCACGGCATCAGATCCTCAGCGCTTACGCCAGGCAGCGTCTTTGCTATCTCTGATATTGCACCCATCGTAGGCTGCGATTTTTCAAAAGTAGTAACCGCTGCGGCTAATCGTGCCTGAAAAACATTATTAGCCAGTTTTTCGGTACCTACCAGTTCGTCAGCTGTTGTATTAAGTTTAACGTAAGCCTTCTGCATTTCTGCGATAACAGGCTTAGCCTGTTTCTGGAAAGCCCCGTATTTACCCTGTGGTAAAGAATCGACCAAAACATTTGTAAAATGATACGGCGTACTGTCAGTCTGAGTAGCCTCAACAACTGTTTTTAAAGCGCCGACTTTTACGTTGCCTATAAAAGCCTCTGGTGCCACACTTGCTAACTGTCCAAACTGCACAACTGCGCTTAAAGACCTGCCGCTATCCGTTAGTGAAATGACATTATTCGTGGACAAACCAACAATGGCCTGTATTGTTCCAAGCGGCGTCAAGGCTCCGCTTATTGCGTAAGAATCTGGGGATTGCTTTAATGTTGAATAGATCTCATCAACCGTGCCAACGGCTGTTGAGAAATTATTCTGAATGGTGGGTGATGCAGTCAAAACCTGCAAAGAGTTTTGCGCAACCAATTGCCCTGTTCTGGAAAGCGTTCCATTATTTTCAATCAATGTGGGGTGTAACTGGGTGAACCTCTGTTCAAACTGCGGTCTTTCAGATGTGGGAATAGCTCCTTTTTCTGCAAGCGCAGAAGACAAATCAGCAATTGTCTTTGGCATAACTATTGGAGAACCTCTGGTTATATTAGACTCGCCAACAAATTCGTTAGCAATAGGCCTTACCACTAAGCCAGAGCCATATCCACCCTTGCCTAATAACTTAGCCTCATTGGCTTCTGATACATCCTTCATAACCATATCCATTAATCTCAAGCTATAGCCTTCCTCTTGGAAGGTTTGTTTGAACTCGCTATTTTTAGATATTGCATCGTTTAACTCAGTATTTGCCCTGAGATTTTTTTCGTTGAAAATAAAATGCAACCGTCTCTGGCCTTCTTGCGTTAAGCTCGGGAACCTTCTGCCGGTAATAAACCCTTCCTGTGTGCGTCCGATACGCGCGGCGAACTGAACAACGTCTGTTTCCGTCATGGAATCAGGGTTAAGAAGAATAGCATCTACTCCCTTTATACCTTCTGCCTCAAAGAAATTGACTCCTCTGCCTATGCTACGCGGACTGCCAATAACCCAAGGCACCCTTTCAACAGGAACGCCGCTTGTAGAAGTTTCTAAAATACCTTTTATGCCTTTAACACCGTCACCTACCAGGCCAGGATAAACACTTGTGCCATCCGCGCGCAGCGCAATTTTTCCATCTCTCATTACAGGTCCAACTGGTGTATTCCAACCCACCAAAGTCATATCAATAGGGCTCTCGCCTCTGGCTAAAACGTCACGGATTATCCTGTTATTTAAATTGTTGGGTGAGGCGATAATTTTTTGCGATGTTTTATCCTGGTCAAACTGCCTAAGTCTTGAAATTTCCTCTGTTACAGTCTTGACCATTGTTTTAGTTTCGCCGTTCCTCTCTTCAAGATGAGGAATGTCAGTGGGCGGTGTTCCCTCTACCTTAAAATCTAATTCGCGCAAATGTTTTCTAACTACGGGAGAAGCTGTAGCGCTCGCCGCGCCGATGTTGCTAAACAGCTTCAAAAGCTCTTCTGTTTTGAATGTAGAACCCCCGTCAGAAGTAGGCCGCATCTCCAAACCATTGGCCCTCCTCAACACGTTCATCTCAGCTTCGGGAGCATGCAAAGGCTGCCTGATCTTTGCTGTATTAGAACCTTCCAAAATCTGAATATCTGGCCTCATGTTAGAAGAATTTTCGGGTCCGGACAGATCTTTCAAAGCATGGCCTATTTGATAATCTTCGCCCAGCCTGGCTTTTGATGCGCCTCTGACAGCCGCTGCCAGGTCAAATTCAATTCTTTCTCTTGAATAGCCAAGGTCTGAAAAATTCTTGGTATACTGATCCACGGTAAGATCAAATGTTTTATCTCCATGCCCCATTAATTTTCCTTGAGCATTCCACTCTATGGCCCTGCCAGTAATAGCTTCCTGGTATCTCATCTCTCTGGGAGCATAACTTTCTTTTTCCACGCCCTGTGTAATACGGTGGGCGGGTTTTGTATAAAAACTGTCGGCTTCATCAATAAAAACGCGGGCGTCTTTTATCCGTTCCATAGGCAATATCTGTTGCCCTGTTTCTTTTTGTAAAGCAACATCGGAGGCTAATTCAGAGATCTCGGCAAGCACAATATCCTTGTCGCGCAAAATACTACCACGGCTTTCACGCGCAACCTCAGTACCTATATAACCGATCTTATACACATCGCCATAAACTTTTTCTACTTCAGCCCTAAACTGCTGCCCCTGCGTAGGATTTTCAACTAAAATGATCGTGGTCTTTCCTTCTCTCATATTCCCTGAAACGACCGTTGGCAAAGATATCAAAATAGAAGCTGTTTTACCTTTGCTGCCCTCAAGGATGCCTAAAACGCGGAAGCCTTCTGCCCCTGAATCCATTCTCATAGCTTCATCAAAAGTCTGCGCTAATTTGATCTGATCTGTCTCAGCACCATTTTTAAATCCAGACCTCTTAGCAACTAGGTCTGCTCTTTGCTCAATAGTACCGGCATTCTCAAGTGTCGGCACCCAGGAAACAGGCACTCTTTCCAAATTAGCCTGAGCCATATAATTCTGTTGTGTTTCAGGCAATGAAGAATTGACATTAAGTCTAGAAATCAATTTTGAAACCATGTTCAGGTCTACTTGTGCCGAAGGATTTTGATAACCAAGTTTCTCTAATTTTTGAAGTTTCTCTAAAGCCAACTCTTGCATGCCGCCCTTCAATGCAGCCTGGACTCCAGCATTTAATCTTGTTGCCTCAATAAGATCAGCCATATTCAGATTATTCTGCTTTCTGGCGAGTTCCTTGGCTTGAACATAATGCATATCATATCCATCGATACCTGAGGCCTCTTTGGCTAACCCCAGGCCAAAATGAGTCATCGGATCTGCTGGATCGATCTTTATGGCTTGTTCAAATCTTTGCGCGGCTAAGTCAGGCATGTTACCGGCAAGAGTAGCGCGGCCTGCAGCAGTCAGCCTTGTTCCTTCAATCCTATCTGCGAAACTTAAGTCTTGATTGCCTAAAGCCATCTCTTTTGCTTTAACGAAATCTGCATCATATCCATCTATCGCTGCAGCCTCTTTGGCTAATCCTAAATTAAACCGCGCAGCGCTATCTACTGGAGTAAGTTTTACAAGCTGCTCAAACCTTTGCGCTGCAAGCTCAGGCATGCCGCCCTTAAAAGCTGCTCGGCCCGCAATATCTAACCTCTGAGCTTCAATGCCATCAGCAGCCTGGAAATTCTGTTGCTGTATAGCCATCTGTTTCGCTTCTACAAAATCTCTATCATAGCCTTCGATTCCTGCAGCCTCTTTGGCTAATCCAAGGCTAACGCGCGCGCCAATATCATTAGGATTAAGCTCAACTGCTTTTGAAAAATGCTCTGCTGCATTTTCATAATTTCTTGATTGAAATTCCTTAGCAGCCCTCTCTTTATAAAGAGCGCTTGTTTCAAGACTTGACCTATATGCCGGCACTCTTGTAAAAGCAAACCATCCTATAAATTCAGACTCTGCTTTACCAAAAACAAGGCGTTTATCTCCTTCCGCTGTCCAACCCTTACCGGCTATCCTATTATCAATTACGTTTGCTAACGCCGCTAATGAATAAGTGCCTTCGTTGCCCAAATATCTGGTTGCTTCCTGCGTTCCTGTAACAAGGCCTGGCATATAGAAACCAAGAGAATAAACTTCGTTGGCCAGCTGTGAAGAGAAGGGTTTCTGAGCGCGAGATAAAGCTTTCTCAACCAAAGATGGAGAAACAGATGCCTCTTTTTGCACCTGAACAAGGCTTAACGATGGCGCCATCCAAACACCAGAACGCGGTCCATAAACAGCGCTAGTTAATAATTCTCTTCCCTCTACAGCAAATGCGCTAGCTGACAAAGGTTTACCTTCTACCAAATTTTCAATATTTGTAAAAGTGCCTTTCCAGACTGCGCTGCCTACTGTAAATGAAGGACTTACGTAAATCCATTTTAACGCTCCAGCTGCTACACTATCAGCAAGAGCAGCTGGATTATTATAAAATTCAACAAGCCCCTTTGATAGGTTTGTTGGCGCTCCTTTATAAGAAGCTGCTAGGCCACCTATAACAGCGCCACCCAAGAAACTAGCCACACCCTGTCCAAGAGTATAATCTCTACCCGATCTTTCTGTTCCTATTGCATCATGTATAGTTTTTATCGTTCCACCGCCAAGAGCTCCATAGATCAGCCTTGAGGCCCCAGGAGAAAGATTGCCTATTGCTGGCATCTCAGAAAGCCCGGCAATACCAAGCCCAGCCAATCCTCCTGCCAACATATTTTCATAAGTATAACTTTGCTCTAAGTTTTCCAGCAGAGTTCCTTCACCGCTCAAAGTGGTCAAGCCGGCTGAAAACGCCGGAAGAGCAACTGCCCCTAATCCAAAGGAACCGGTATACCGTAACGTCTTGCTTTCTGTATTGATAATATTTGATAAGTATGGGCTAGCTGCTACTGCTCCGGCCAAACCTATTCCTAACCCAAAAACAGAGCCCTTAGCAACGCCTGTGCCATAAGTTTCTAACGATTCACTAAGCGTTAGAGGCCGACCTTCTCCTGTTTTAGGATTGGCTGTTTTTGGATCAAGCCCCAACATGCTTCCAACTTGTCCGGTAGTTACTTCCACCTGACCCCACAATAACCCTTGCTGCGCAACAGAGTAGCCCAATCGAACTATTGCAGACTCTTGAGCAATGGCAGAGCCAGCAAAAGATCTTAGCAAGGGCGTAGCCGCTCCTGCCCCAGCAAGAATGATATTGATATCGGCGGGTAGAAACTCCCCTGTCTTGTAAAGAGAGACTACGTTGGGAACACCGAACGTAAGAGCCTCAAAGATGGCTAACCCCTGAGCCAGCGATACCTTCTCACCGATAACACCAATAACGCCAGCTCCCAACAATCTCCCAGTTGCACCCAAGCCTGCTCCGGTGATGGCGGTATTGACCACTCGCTTGCTAAGTTGATTTCCCTCTTCATATCTAAGTAACTCTGATCTTGCCTCAGGCCCCAATTGGTCTAATACTTTATTCATGGCTTGAGTATTAAGCCTCTCATTACGGCCCATCTGCGCTGGCTGAGAAGTAAGATTTACATCCTGCCTGGCTTTAGAAATAGCTTCATAACCAAAATCTCCGGCTACAGCCAAACCAGCTCCCAAAATGGTTGACCCAGGAACAACTACTGAGCCAACCGCGGCTACGGGCACAGCAAGAGCTTGAACAGTACCCCATATTTTTTCACCTGTTGTTAATTCTTCTCCCTTATCATACATTGCTCCTGTATAAGGATTAAGATACCTATATCTTCCATTTGCATCTACCTTGGTACCATCTTTGTTTAATAATACTCTCCACCCATATTCTCTATCTTCTGATGATCCAAGCAATACATCTGCAGAAGCGCTTAAACGGTTCTCGATATGAGTTGGTATGTTTTCTACGATACCGACTGCCAAAGGCGAACTGCTTCTTGCCTGTTCAACTAAGTCCCTTCCTTGATTTCCCAAAGGTCCTGTATACAATTTTGAAATAGTCGCCTTGTCAGAGGGTGCTGAAGAACTATCAGATGTGTCGCTTGCGATCCATTTCGCCAAATTATCCAAATTATACGTATCAGAGAATTTAAATCCTCTAAAACCACCACCCGGATTATCAGCAACGGGGATGCCTACTCCACCAACATAATCTAATGCCCTGCCAGCCACGTACTTACCTGCATCTTTTGTAGTCTCTCCGGCAGATTTAACCATTTCAAATGTACTAACAATGGCTCCACCGAATGTTGGGTTAGTGCCCATTCCTGTTTCGGTTGTAAAACTTCTGCGTTCTTGCTCATTGATCTTAGCAACTTCATATTTGTTAGAAATCCAATCAACGGGGTGAGTCAAGGCTATTTTTACCTGTTCCCATGTAGAAGGCGTAGCAGAGATCACTTCATTCCTATTCGCTATTGTCCTGGGCCTACCGATGTGTATATTACCAAGTGTTTTAACTTCATATCCACCATTGCTCAGATAATTAATGCGATATTGCGTAAATAAATCTTTTTCTTCATTAGCAACTATTAAAACCGTATCGTCTTTTACCCCAACTATTCCACTATCTATGGCCATCCTAACGTCTTTTTTCTGCTGTAGCGTCAAAGGCCTGTCACCTGAACCAACACCCAATAACTTAGCCACAGCTATATTCCGTATTTTATCCTTGGAAGAAGCATTTGTCTTCTGTTGTGCACCTTTAACCAACATAACTGATTGGCCGTTTTGATCCTTAAAAGTGCCGGTATATGCCGTCATCTTGCCTTCATTGTTCATCCTGAAAATATTGCCCGTGCTATCGCTTAGCTCCGTGCCTTCAGGCAAAGCTAACGCTTTGGTAAATAATTTCCCTTCTTTTAGCTCTGCAGTGGGAGATATGGGCTTGTCTATCTTGGTTATAGTCATCTCCACAGACTTGCCAGCGTCATCTTTAAAAGAAACTGTACTGCCTGCCTTATAAACCTTACTCACATCTGCAACGATCGCATTGCTTGTCCCAAAATCGTGCGTCATCATTCCTTGTTCGTCTATGCCGAGATTTGACACAAGCTCGCCTTGAATGATCTTTTCTTTACCTACCTGGGTATTTTGTGGAACGATAAATGTCGTCCCTGGAGCTGTAGCCAATGATTGCGCGCTAACAACACCTTTCATATCCTGTGTTATAGCGACCGGGATCTCGCCATCTGATAATCTGACTAGATCCTTTTTGGCTAGTTTGCTATCCGGGCTTGCAGAAAATTCATAGCCATCTCCCAATACAGTACCTTTATATATTTCGCTCTGTTTCGCGCCTTTTTCTGCACCAAGATTAAGCATATGAGGAGCAAGATGCCGCGCCTGATAAGCAAGTGGTGTTTCTGCTGTGGGATTTAGGGTCAATATAAACCCAGCCCTTGAATCATTTGTGAAATATGTGTCTACGCTCTTATTAAATATGCCGGGACTTGTGGCTGAAATATTGCTAATACTGTCGTCGGCGCTTAAATCCCATTTCTGCGCTCCTGTATTGAAGGCCGAGGCGAGCTGATAGTCGCCTTCTAAACGAATCGGGGTCTTTTCTTTGCCAACTTCAATAGTAGTAGCAGGCAGATCTCTGGAATAGAAATCTCTTAAGACCGTGCCGGCTTCTGTGCGACTAAAATCAGTCGTAAAAAAGCCGGTTTCTAGATCCTTCATTGGTATGGCTGGTTTTTCTAAACCAAGGCTGGAAACAAAAGTTCCTCTAATAACTTTGTTATTTATGGGACCATCTCCTGTTGCCATAATAGTGCCCTGTTGGGCAATAAGGCTTGTTCCCGGCTGGCCAATTAAAAATTGAGCTGAAACATTGCCTTGAACATCTTGCATCAAGCGCACTGGTACATCGCCACCTGATATCCTGAACACTCCGGATTCTGCTAAAGCTAAATTATCATTTTTATTATCCAAGGGCGAGGCAATAATATCGTATTCCCCTCCCAAGTCAACTACATTGGATAACTTAACAGGGACTTTATAGTACTGGCTTTGAGCTTGTCCAGGTGTGGCTTGTGTAGGAAGATTCCTCTGAGTGAATTGGTTGTATACTGCCACACCCTCTACAGGGTATGCAAGAGAAGAATCCTGTTGTTTCTTAGGATTTAAAACTAGAAGTAAGCCTTGGTTGCTATCATTAACGAACTTTGTCTCAATAGAAGATCGGAACTGCTTAGAAAACGCCGTCAACTTGCTTTCACTATCAGGCGCGCTCAACTGCCATCCGTTTCCTTCTTCGTTGAATTTTGTTGCCAGTTTGTAGGTTCCAACGAGAGTCGTATCATTATCGTGGCCAGCGATCCCAGTTTTTACAGGCGTTGGCGGTAGACTTCTAGTATTAAAATCTTTAGCAATAGTCCCATCTTCCGTACCTTCAAAGCTTGCAGTTAATATATTCTTATCGTCCAAGCCAAGCGTTGAAACAAGTTCTCCATTTATTATCTCGCTTTCACCGATGATTGTTCCAGCAGGCGCTTTGAAGGTCGTGTTAGGAGCGTTTGTAAGCGCTGTGAAGCGCACATCACCTTTTTCATTTTTGGTTGGAGTCAAAGGCAGTTGCGAACCCGGCCCCAACTGCGTTAATTGCTGAGTTCCCAATTCAGTACCCTTATTCGGCAATGAAACCATTGTATAAGAACCAGCCGGCACCACACCCTCGTACTTCTGTTGAGTTGTGGCTGCCGCCTGCGCAAGCGGCAATGCAGCTTTGGCCGGAGCTAGGCGCCATTCAAAATCTTTCTGGGGAACTGTTATAGCCTCAGCTAGCGAAGATACTGTTGCAACAAGGCCCCATGTGCCCTGATTCTCATTGATCCATGCGCTCGTAATGGGAGTAAGGATTTTGGAACCTGCTAAACCACTCTCCAGGAAGCTTTCTTTCGGATTGATGGTAGCCGCTTTCACCGCCCACAGATCAAAGCCTAATAACCTTTCTGTCAGAGTACCCACGGCCGTAACCTTACCATTAACAACCGTAGCATCAGTCGGCTGCTCTTTGAAAAGCGTGCGTTCATTCAAGTCAAATCTTTGTCCTTGCGACATGCCAAACATGTTATCAAAATGGATCACATTATCATTAGCGCCTTGCGTGCCGAACTTAAAGGCAGTATTAGTATATCCTTTACCCCCTCCATCTCCGATATTGCCGGGCTTAACTAATTCTGCTTCGGCTCTTAAAATTGAATTCCTTGGGACCACTGGTGTTCCGCCTGTTACAACAACCTGGTCTGCTGGCTTATCGAGATTCATCGAAAGAATATTGTCGGCACCGTTGGCATTGGTAATTTTAGCAAAGGTTGGGCCAAACATATCGCTCTGCAATCCGGATGCTGAACCGCCGCCTCCGCCAAATATAGGCATAGATACAACCTTGTCAATAGGGGTTGAGGAATAGCGAGAAACACCCGTTGCGCGGCCGATGACATTATTATCGATGACGGCGGCCTGCACATAAGCGCTATGCGTTGTCTTATCGGGAAGGATCGAAGTATATGTGCCCGTTATACCCACATATTGCGCCGTGATGTTTTTTGCCCCTGATGCGATATCAAATTCGCCGACGTTGTAGGTCTTTTCAGGATTGACCTGGTAATGAATACCATTCTGGCCTGTTATAGTCATCGGGGAGGCGGCATTGCCCATGCCAAAGATCTCAGCCAGGATCCCACCCATGCCAAAGATCTTAGCCAGGATCCCATCATTCTGCTCAAACTCCCATCCCCTAGCATTGACAACCTGCCCCTTGTCATCAACAACAATGTGAGACGCATTTGCCGGAGAAACTAGACCAATACCCTTCTTTATGCCCAGCGCCTGGTATTTTACATACTGGCTTCCCGGTTCCAGAATAGAGGCTATATTCACATCCACATTGCCCGTTTTGCCGGCAGCCGAATCCAACTCGCTGGCAAACAAGCGATAAGCATTTTCAAGAACAGTATTTGTAAAGCCTTTATCGATTTTGTTGTGATCAACAACTACACGATTATATAGTATGGCGTCTGGGTTCACCTCATCCGTCTTTATAAAAACTTGATACAGCTCGGCATTGCGCGGCAATGAACCATCGCCTGGAACATACTTAGTCTGGCTAACCAAGCGCATTGTTCCGTCAGGAAGCTGTTCAAAAAGATCCACGTTGAAATTCACAACTGGGTTAACTGGGGTATAATTTAATTCTCCTTCCTGAGCCAAAGATGATAAACCTAAGGCGCTTAAATAAGCAGCTCCTCCGCTGAAAAGACCAAAAATATCTGCAGGCTGAGCTGCGCCATCCTCGATCCCTATTGTTATCGAAGCGACTGTTTTGGCGCTGGCGGGGAAATCTAATCTTTGTTTACCGCTGGTGGCAAACAGATTATTAAAAGCAGAACTCATCAAACCACCCATATTCGCTACGGCGGCTTCGTGGAGATTGGATGAGACGTATTCAACTACCCAATTATCAAGGCCTCTGTAGATGGTATTCATGCCGCCCTTGGCTTTAAAATCATCCCAGGAAGCATACTGTCCGGACTTCACGCCGGCGTTGACCGCTTCGTTCAAGTAATAAACGCCGCTCATTTGAAGGATGTTATCTATATACTGGCCTTCTTTAAATCCTGTATAAAGGTTTTCCTTATCTGCCGCCCAAGGCGCGCTTCCGCCAAAGCTCCAAAGGCCCATAGCTGTCTTCTGGAGATCAGCGTTCAAGATATCTTGAAACTGCCCGGGGTTAGTAGAATTAAAGGCGGCATTGAGAACTGCGCTATCATAATAAGTCATTATCGCCATATCAACTTTTGACAGGCCCCATTCATTTTTGCCGCTCCTTTTATCGTAATTGCCGCCGAGCGTGTTTAACACAAGGTCTGCGCCTCCGTTCCTCAAGAACTCCATGACGCCAGCTTTATCGGAAGCCACATACAAGCCCATGCTCTTGCCAAGAGCCTTAGAATATAGGTCTACGTTGTCTCCGAAAACCCCGCCTAAATAATGTTTGGCGGCGTATTCCACGCTGGAACTTACAATACCCTGCGTGAAACTCTTTGCGACCTCAATATCGCTGTATGCGCCTTTTCCACCGCGCCAAATACCAAGATCAAGAGCAGGAAGGCTGCGATAGAATTCAGAGAAGAAACCGTTGTCCTCACCGGTATAACGCTGAATTTCTTGTTTTCCAACTGCATTTGTTACAAACCTTGCATGATAAACATTAAAACCTAGCTGGGCCATGATGCCGTTTGTCACTGCGTTGGCGCCTATTGAGACTACGTTGGACACAAATATCTGATTAAACCAATCATTCTTGCCGTTCAAATAGTTATCAGCAAAGTAGGTTTTAACTGCGCCTTGCGCGGCGCCTCTTAAACCGCCGGCAACTATTTCAGCTACGATTGGTGTTGCGCCACCAGAACCAAGCGCTCTCTCTAACAAACCACCTGCTCCGAATAAACTGCCCTTCCCCTGCGTGCCGAAAGATTTTTTGCTCATGCCTGCGGCAAACAGGCCGCCTACGCCAGAACCAAATATTTGTGAGCCTTCTTTGCTGAATCCCCACTTCCGCGCCGCGATATCTGTCGCAACCATTGATATTTGCCCGATCATAAAGCCCTTTGCCATACCGTAAGCAAACTCACTCCAATTTGGTGAGGAATTATAGCCCTTACTTATTACTTTACCCCAACTAAATGTGTGGGTATCACTGAGCCCTGACTGATACAGAGAGTAGGCGCTGCTTGCCGCGCTGCCAAAACTAAAGATAGCGCCAAGTGTGTTTCCATCTTTTAAAGCCTTTGCTCCATTATATACACCCAATCCTACGCCAAGCGCCTGACCGCAACCAGCGCACGCGTAGTTAAGAGCCATCATGCCGACCATTGTGCCAAGTGATTTAAGCGAGCCGCCATTGCTCGATTTAGGAAAATAACTACTAAAATCATACGTGTCATAAACTTGCCTCTTTGTGCCGCGGATGGCCTTAGCTACCTCGTCATCTAATATCTCTATATTGTTAATGGCCTGGAGGCTTTTATTGGCAAGCGCCAAGCCGTAGCCTGAGAAACGGGCTTGAGTTTGTTTCCTGTCAAAAATTTTCTCTTTGCCGTTATCCTCAATTATTAAGCCATCTTTAGAAAGTCCTTTCACAAGGATCATGTGGTCATCATCCACGAACGCGATGAACGGTATCAACTTATTTAATAATTTTGCAATCTCTTTATTATCTATGTCAAAACCAGACGTATGAAATGGTTTCAGGTCAACACCAAATAACCTTGCTGTTCGGCTAAGGGCATACAAAGAACTCTCAAGCTTCTTGCTATTATTATAGGTATAAATATCTAATGAGTCCGAAAGAATGTCTGTAAGAAGGGCATAGCGCGCCACCTGAAGAGGCGAGAATTGTTGTCCTAATAGTTTAAATAATCCGGTTAAAGCTAAGACACCGCACGTAACAAGATTATGCGTAGGATCAAGCATCCAATCGCGCAATTCATTGATCTTTTCTTGCGTAAGATCTAAAGGATAATGCCTGTGGACTGATACATCACGAGAAAACCTGATATCTGTGGCACTTACGCCTACTAATTGAACAAGCGCGTCTTTTACGGCATCCGCCACTAAAGCGTTGGCGGACAAGTCCTTTTGAAGGGCAGACCCATCCTGCGCAACGGCCGCTGGATTAACGAGGGAAACACCCTGCGTATTCAGCACACCGCGCCAGTTGTAGTCAACAGCCCATGCTACCTGCTCAGGCAGGAAAGTCAGGACTATCAACCACGCAATGAACCTGACCCACGACTTCTCGCGCATATTTAACACATTTTACGTTCGGTCATTTTGCCTATCGCCTACATCCCCCTTTCCACGTAGATTTCCGCCCTTCGGCAAGGGCGGATATGTTTCGGTATCGGGCCGCATTCCGCCACAGAACACGATCCGCGATAAATTCTAATACCCGTTCGTAAATATCGAATTTTTTGACATTGATCATTGATAATTCGTTTGTCATTTGACATTTTATTTACCCACGCCTCCGAATAAGTTGCCGCTCATGAATTGTATGGCAATAGGCCCGCCTACGATAACGCCCACCACGGGCAGGATAAAAAATATCAAAGGTATCAACATCTTCATCGGCGACTGCAGGGCCTCGCGCTCAGCGCGCCTGAAAAACCTCTCACGCGTATCTTCGGACAATATTGTCAAGGCCTCGGAAATAGGCGTTCCCATCCTGTCTGCCTGTATGAGTGTCCTGGCAAAGGCTGTAACGTCAGGCGAATTAATGCGGCGAGAAAAGTCTTTTAAAGCTTCCCGCCTGGATTTGCCTACTTTTATCTCATGCATCATAAGAGACAACTCCTCAATAAAAGCAGTAGGCCTAGACTTTTCCACTATCCACCTGGTTGCCGCGATAAAATCAAGGCCCGCGTCCACGCACAACGACAACAGGTCAACCGTATCCGGCAAAGAACGCACAACCGCTGCCCTGCGTTGTTTCCGCTTCATATCAAGCCAAATGTCCGGTATAAAAAATCCGATGCAACCTGCTATGGCTATCTTTAAGGCCTCTTCTTTCGGCATAAAACCTATGGCTAAAAATAAAACTATCAATAACATCATCTCCTTTGCGCCAAAGAATTGTTCAACTGTCAATGCCGCGCGCGCGCCGAAAAGTTTGTTCTCCAAGACATCCCTTTTTACAAAACGGCGCACAATAAAATAATTAAGAGGCCCAAATATATCAAATACGCGCACAAATATGGATTTCCTGTCATGTAAATTCACTTCGTAACGCAGGCGGCGTTTAATGGTCTCCCTTAATTCTTGAGCAGCAAAGAACCAAAAAAAGAAAGAGGCCAGCAGTATGGTTATGCCTACGAATATGAATATCTGAGACAAATAAATGGTCATAACGACACCCCGACTAATGACAAATCCCAAATGACAAAATCCAGATTAATGACAAACCCAAAATTTTTTAATTGGGCTTTGGTTATTGAAAATTCATTTGTTATTTGACATTTTATCCTCATATATTCACCTTACTGAACATTTTAATCATATACATTCCTATAACCTCTGATATAACCGCGTATACTATTAAACTACGGCCCAACGGGCTGCTTAACATGATGTCAAAATAATTAGGGTTAAAAGAAACCACAAGGATACCAAACCCTATGGGCAAAAATGACATTATAAAACCCTGGACCTTGCCCTGCATGCTCAAGGTCTTAACAGAATCATTTAGTTTTAATTTGGCTCTTATTGTGCTTATAAGCCTGCCAAACAACAGTGTTATATCGCCGCCTGTCTCGCGGGCCACCAGAATAGACGTAGTCAAAAGGTTTAACTCTTCCGAAGGCATGCGCCTATTAAGATTTTCAAAAGACTCTTCTAACGCTATGCCCATCTTGTTTTCGCGCAGGATAAGCCCGAATTCCTGGCTTAATGGCGGCGGCAATTCTTCCACAAGCACCTCTATTGATTGAAGAAGGCTTAAGCCGCCCTTTAAACAGCTTGAAAGTATCATAAGGCCGTCTGTTATCTGAGAACTGAACTTAGACTTGCGCGAGATTATCATGTTTTTAACTATAATGGCTGGAATAGCAAAGCCAAAACCCAGCCCTATCAAGGCCCCTGACAAGCTTCTGCTAATGCCTAAACCTATAAGGCATAAAACAGCCGGAGAAACCACATTTAATATAAATAGTTTCTGCGGGTCCATGTCCAAAAACATCTCTTTCAGCCTTGAGCGCTGTATCTCAACACCGCGCGCGCGCCAGGCATAGATCTTGTCCCAGATGACCAGCACAAACTGGTGACAAAAGATCACTGTAGAACCGAAAAATAATATTAAGATCAAAAACTTTATCATATTCGCCTCTTTTAAGGGTTCATAACTCCTGAGTCATACTGCCTGCCCGAACTAAATGATTCCGCGGCATCTTTCCACTTGCAACTTATGGCGCGCCTTAAAGAAACCTGCACAGCCAGAAGCGCTATCACTATGGCCAATACAACAACAGAGTATTCAAGCGTTGTCATGCCCATTTTTCCTCTATTAGTTTTTAGCTGCCTTGGCATCATTGAATTCCTTTATCGCTAATATCCCAACTATTTTTTTCGTTTTGCCTTCATCATGCGAGATCACAAAAAGCAAATTAGTTATCCTATCGTGCGCGTACGCGGCAACAACTGTCATGTTAGGATCTTTTGTTTTTAAATCACTAAAAACGCGCCAGCCAAAAAAGTCCGAGGCCTTTGCGCCGGCTTTTTTATAACCCTCAGAGAAGCTTTTGATAAAAGACTGCTCATAGTTCTCTCTATCCTGACTTGTTTTAAACTTGGAATACTCCTGGCCTATATTTGCTGCCATGATCTTTAAAACAGGCCAGTCAAGCCTTGAGCGCGCAGAATACCTGCCATTAATCAAAAGCTCCATGGTTGTGCGCGCGAATGAGACATCATCCAAAGGAGCGCAACCCATCAAAAGAATGCTTATAATACTGCTGAACAATATATTTTTCATGGCATCGCACCTCATATCTTGCCCCCTTTATTTAAATCCTTTGCTTGAAGGCCGACCTTCTCGACCGTGTAATACGCCTTTGAAACCTTGCTAACGCCTCTCGCAAAAGGATTCCATATTCCCAGCGCCCCCAACGACACATTTGTTGGCGGATATTTGCTAACCTTGATCCAGCAACGATCTTGATCCTCATAATTCTTAAGCACCAAGCAAACCTTGCCCATTAAAAAGTTGCCGTGCTTTTCTTTTTTTATCTTGGGCATCTGAAAAGGCCCTGCCTGCACAACAACCCGGCTCTGCCCCCTCATGTCCTCCCAACTATAGGTGATGGGATTAAACCCGCCTAGATCACTTAAACCTTCTACGATATAGCTGTCCATTTCATCTGACCAGCGTTTTATCTCATTCCTAAAATCAGCCATACGGCCGATCAAATCGTCAATGGCGTCAATTGCCGGTATAAATTCATCATCTGAATTAGTATCTATGGTACCTCCTCCTATGCTAAGCCTGCAGGGAGGATTCAACACACAAGCGCTGCAAAGAGACACGCAATGCCAATAAAAAGTTCCATCGTCCAGATACGGGCTCCAAGAACAGCCGGGGCCTGTGCACATAGACACATCACAAGCGCTGGCACAAACATTGCAAACCAACGGATTGACCGTATCATAAATACCTTCCTGGCATACAGGCAAGCGCTTGCTCCTGATATCAATGAGCTCTCTTTTCAAACTCGTCAGAATATCAATGTATGCTTTAAGTTGAACGTAATATGTGCCTGTGTCAGCCGGGTTCTCTGGATCATAAAAATAATACCTCCAGCCATCCCAGCCCGCGAGAGCATTAGAATTTGCTATTAATTCATTATACTGCGCCTGCAGATTAGCTACCCACGAGTGACTCCAAAAATCCTCCGTTCCACATCCCCCTGAATTAACATTGCCACACTGCATTTCAACCCACTCTTGAAAAGCAGGAGGGACAACGCCGTTCATAAACCCAACCATTTCCCGCAAATCGTCGGCTATCAAATCTAAATAGTCAAAGCTGGATGGCGGCGGAGAACACTTACCGCTGCCTTCTTCTACGGAGCCGCACTCTTCGTCAGCCCAAGTATACACGTCCTTGGGAGCAGGGCCCGGTTTCCATATTAGAGACCCGTCTTTCATTGTTGTATCAAAATTAAACGCGTGAAGGGACCGCAGTAAGCCCACAATCAGGCCATCCACTACGCCTATATCCGCTCCAGTAACAACTACTTCGCTACCCTCGTCATCAACGCTCCATTTATAATCTGCTCTCTCCAAATAACCCGAGGAGTGGATCTTTTCAGCATAACCTTTGCCAGCATAAGCCTGATACGCAAAATCCCGAAAATCTCTCATTTCTGTTAAAAACTCATTCAGGGGCGCTACCTGCTCATTTCGCACTTTTGCAAACTGCGTCAGCCTGCTGTGCCACCACCAGGCAAACCGTGATATAAATTCAGTTGTGTTTGTATTAGCATTTATATCATCGGTATCCGCATGAACATTAGGATCATCAACCACTTGTGTTAACGCCGTATAAAATGCGCTCTCGCGAAAACGGTCTTTTTCCTCCAATTTAGAAAGGTCTTTTTGAAGTTGAGATAGTAATGTAGAAGGTATTTTATCCTGCACAGATGCGTTGTAAACTGTAGCAGCTAAACCCGCGGCAGCGAAAGCAGCGGCTGGAGTTAAGACAACAACTGGAACAGTGAATGTAAATGTTGCTCCGGCACAATTTAATTCTGTGCCCGCTCCTGCGATACCTGATCCTCCGGCTTCAACGTCTGCAGCAAAGCTAGCTCCAAGAGAACCTATGGAAAAACCAACTGCTGCGCCTGTAACAGCGCCCTGTGCCCAACCGGTTCCTGCAATCGCACCTCCTATGCCACCGGCAACAGCTGCTACAAAAGCTACAGCATATGGAGACGCGGCTCCGTGACTCGCTACTGTTACTATTATGGCAGCGACAACAGCCGCAGCCAAAGCAAGATACCCTGTCTTTTGGCACTTCTCATATCTATTCCCCAACCCCTCATACAGCATCCTCGCCTTTGTGGATAGATTAGAGGCCAATTGAAGCACAGCGCTATCCGCGGCATTGGCAATTTTTGTCGCATCAACCGCGACATTGCCAAGGTTCACAGTGACCATGACAAATATCAACATAATGACCAGGGACAATAAGAGAAGTGTAGCGATTTGCCCGCTCTTGCTCTTTGCCTTAGTTAGATGTTGCAAAGATATTAAATGTCGCATTAAATGGTTCATTGAAATCTACCTCCGTGCCACCATTTGCGCCTCTTATCACCAAATCTTGCGGTTCAACATTATCCAAGTAAGCATCCAAACTGACTGTTTCTGGCGATGTGTTCCCTGCTGCAACGCGCGTATTTTCATAAGAAACTTGTCTGTGCACCAAGCCTTCGTTGAGCCAAAGGAATACCTTAACCCCAGCCATCAAAAGTATCACGATAAGTATCAGCGCCACTGTCAACTCCAGGGTTGCTTGCCCTGAGCGTAGTCGAATGGCCTGCCCTCTGTCAGTTTGCCAATTCAATATTTTTATTGACATTTTTTCTTTCATGTCTTCCCGCTCGCCAACTCGTTTACTCGCCAATTCGCCAACTTATTTATTCACCAACGCGCTAAATTATTTTACAGTCACCTGCGCCTGGCTCAATGAACCAGAAACATCTGACACAACATTGCGCGTTCTCACGTTTACGAAATCACCCGGTTGTCCGGAAGCCGGGATCTTTTCAAATCCGTTGGCATTTATATTATCCTGATGGACGAGCGTTCTATTCAATGTATCCGTCCAAACAGCGTCTTCCTGCGTTGAGATAGCGCCTGTCGTCTCTGTCTTGGCCATTGATTCGTTTCTTACAACATTTTGTGTCATATCGCTATGAAGGCCCATGGCCATTTGCTTCACTGGGTCACCCGCGGACCTCGCCCCTGAAAAGCTGAATAATGCCGGCACAATAGTCCCATCGTTTTTATATCCGCTTAAATATGGAAAGTTATAGTTAGGATTTACCTGCACGGCAGGAGGCGCGACAGAAGGCTGTGGACCCTCCCAATCTGCCGCATACCAGGCGCCTCCCTTTAAGTCGTCATATATTCTGTCCGTCTGGTTTGGCGGATTAGTTTCAATATTGCATACGCTGGCGCAGTCAGTATCAGAACCTGGCCCCTTAGCCAGCTCACATTTTCTCTTGCAAAATTCCGGATCTACCAACTGGCGCGCCTGTGTATAACAAGTATCATAATCAGAAATTTCTCCGGAGCAGGTATCAATAATCCTTATGGCAGTATAGGCTTTGCTACCGTTTTCCAGAAGAGTCATATCAGCTTCATCGTCACTCGTTGACGCCCATGAGCCCTGATCCTCTATTGAACCGCCGCTTTTCAAAGCAAGGAGAGAGGAGCCAAAGATCTCCCGATATTTGTCTAAGTTTTCTTTGGGCACCAAATATTCAACCCGAAAAGCAGCTGTCTTATATATGCGCCGCATCCACGCCTGTGTCTCCTCTGAGCCGTCTCGGCTTGTCTGAATATCCATCACAGTTCCGCTTAAGGAATCCTCGTCAACAGGCTGGGCATGCATCATATGATCGCGCTGGACTGAAGCTGAAGCCACAATGGGAGCGGTAAAACCTATGCCAAACATCGTAGTTGGATCGGGTATAGCGCGGTCCTCCAAAATCATCGCGGCGCCAATGCCTCTGCCTTGATCTGAAGCTATTTTTAAAGCGCGCCTGAAAACTGTCATCTGGGCCTTTTGCTGAAAGTTATATTTAAGGCCATAAGATAACAAAACGCCCAGCAGTATAAGAAAAAATGCGCCGAACACAGCCAGCTCAACCAAGGCCTGTCCTTTATATGATCTCGAAATCCCAGATCCAAAACCCAAACGAAATCCCAAATACAAATTTTTAAATTTGACTTTGGTCATTGGGGCTCCATTTGTCATTTGAAATTTGGCATTTGTCATTTCTTCTTCAATTATGGGTTTGCGACAGTCTCATAGCCGGTTTTTGTTGTGTTGTCATAATATATTTCGATCCTTGAGTCTGTTGTAATAACATTTTCCTTTACAGGAGGAGCGCCGGTCCACATCCCGCCACCCAGGTCATCATAGCCGCCGCTCACAACCTTTTGCTGTGTGCTTGTGTTCGTTGTTGTCTCTACATTGCTAGTGTGGCCTACAGTAAAATTTGAGCTTGTTGCCTGCGGGTCATACTGTTCGCCTATACTGTCAATGCTGGTTCTCAAGCGGCCCTGTATGCCGCGCTTTAAGTAGACCTGCATAGCTATAAGAGCGCTTACAATAATTAATATAAGAACAGCTGTTTCCATAACGGATTGGCCTCTTTTTCGCATCATCTAATCACTCCTGCGTATGCGTCTCCGAAAGCCCCTGCGATGTTGAGACGGATTGATAATCATAATATGTTTCCTCTCCGATCTTATTGACCTGCGTCAAATCGTTTGTAACTGTTGACATGGTGGCATTGCCTGTTGTCTTCACAACCCCGGCCAAAGGCTCGTTGTGGCTCTGCGGGCCTATCTGGTCAGCCGACGATTTTATAGCCGCCTGCAATCCACGCCTAGCGTACATATACATGAATAATAAAGCCGCGATGATAGCTGATATCAACACAGCGTATTCTATGGCCTGTTGGCCCCTTCGGTTGCGCTCAAGACAAGCTCTCACGCCGCGCCACAGACAGAATAATGCGGGCGCGCGGAGGGCGCGCGCCCTTGCATTACTCTGTCTGTTTACACTGAGCGCAGTCAAAGTGTTCGCGTATTTTCTTAACATTACTTTCCCCAGTACTCATTAGCAGCCGCCATTACGTTCTCTGCTCCGGTCACGTTCTGGAACTGATTTAGTATCTCCGTCGTTGTAGAATACGCGTCCGTTGTTTCCAGCGTGTTCGAGAACGTGTTCGTCACGCGGTTAGAAACTGTGTAACCCGGTGAAAACTGCTCTCCTATTTGGTCAGAAGATTCTCTCATGCGGCCCTGTATGCCACGCTTTAAATATACCTGCATAGCTATAAGAGCCGCGATTATGACTACTATTAAAACCGCGTACTCAAGAGTGCTCTGGCCTCTTTTACTAAAACACTTGCGCATCTATTTTCACCTCCTTAAATTTGCTTATTTGTTAGTTACCCAGCATATAATTAGAGTATGTCTGGTTCCCTGACCTCTGCGTCCCTTCGCTGATAGCGTTCACAACAACACCGCCGCCCACCTGCAATTCTTGGCTCTTCGTGCCGCTCTGAGTCGTTGCAAAAGTGGTATTCAGATAATACGGCTCATACTGGCTCTGATTAAACAATCCGTTGCCCGCGTCGTCATCCGCTGTCCTGGTAAAATCAACAGCATCTTTTATTCTGGCCTGCATACCGCGCCTTATATATATCTGCATAGCGATAGCCGCTGCCACGATAACACCGATAAGGATAGCGTATTCGGCTGTATTCTGGCCTCTCTTTGCGTTTAACCATCTAAGCATTCTCGTTAACACCTCCTCTCGCCAAAAAAATCTGGCGTTTCTTACTATATCGCGGTTGAACCGGCTGCCGCGCCTGCCGCGCCTGCTGCCGCGCCTGCTGCCGCGCCTGCTGTAAGGTTCAAACCTCCGCCTACGGCATTACCAAACAACGTTCCGCTCGCATTCAACGTTGTACCAGCATCGCCGTATATTTTGTTAACAGACGGTTTGATAAACTGCGCGGCTGCAAAAAGAATAGCCGCCACGATCGCCGTCAACACTATTACATATTCCAACGTGCTTTGCCCTACCCTGCCAAACACTTTCTTCATCTGTTTTCCACCCCCTCTCTCCCTCCGGAATATTTCATTAGGCCCTGCCCTTAATGGAATTGAGCAGGCCTATCCTTTCTGGATTAAAAATTGCTTTCAACCCTGGTAGACGCGTTGTCAATAACCCTTGCTGTCGTACCAAAAAATTTGTTCAAAGACGGTTTGATCAACATAATTGAGGCAACTATTACAGCCGCGACTATTACCGTGAACATAACCGCGTATTCAATCATTATCTGACCTTTTTTAGTTCTCATGTTTTCTCCTTGAGCCCGCCTCTGGCAGGAATAACGCGCCCATCAAATACACATTGGCGGACAACCATCGGACGTTGCATACGTATTTACCTCTGCCTTTGCAACAGTCCTCTTTTCAATTTGATAAAGCTGGCCCTGCATAGCCCTTCTCACATAAACGGCCATAGTTATAAAGGCCGCGCTGACAATAGCAAGCAACATCGCGTATTCTAAAACTGATTGTCCCGCGCTGAACAATTTCTTCACATGACTCATACGAACTCCTATCGCACCGCTTCATTAACCCTGTCCTGCACAGAAAGCAATTTTGCATTCACAGCATGATGCATATAAGCTGACATGGTAATATAAACAGCGCATAAAGCAGATATTAAGATTGCGTATTCCAAAACTGACTGGCCAGCTCTTTTATTCATGGCAACGCTCTGATATAAAATTGTTATACTTACGGGCCCGGATATGGAGCCATTTTCTCATAAGCTGCGTCCCTGAAATTGTTAGTTGTTGTTTTTACCTTGCCGAACAAAACAGAACCTCCAATAATTGTAAGAGCAGCTATGAGGACAAGCAAAATAAAATACTCTACGATAGCTTGGCCGCCATTTCTTAAACTACAGCTTTTGAAAAACTTTTTTAATCTCATTATTAACATCTGCAAAAAAATACCGGATCGTCTTTTGTCAATTATTACCTGCCTACCAATAGGCAGGAGATCGGCAAATGACGACCCGGTGAAAATACAATATCGAAATCTTTTGTTTACTGTGGCGTATTTCATCAGATTTTTATAATGGATCTGCCGATCCGATACCGATTTTTGTCGCACAAGAAATATATCATATTATATACATATATGTCAACAAAAAGTTTTGTTAAAAAGGTAGCGTTTTCTTTTGCAATGAAAGAGGTTATGGCATGCAGAGACTTTAAAAAATACGATGACTTTGAAATTTTTTTGGGTTAAGTTTTATGCGGCAGAAATTATTCGGAGCTGCCTGCCAGAGCTATCAAAAATATTGGCTTCGTTAAACTTCGCGGAAGCAAAATTGGTAATATCTTTTTCTTCTAACATATTGGAGTTAAATAACTTAAATAAAATATCCTCATCCATATCTCTCTTTATGAAGCCCCTCTGTTTATAAAACAGCTCTCTCATCTTAAGCAAGCTCCAGGACGCGCACACCTCAGGAAAAAAATTTCTTTTGCAAAAATCATTCAAAATCTCCACGAGTATCAAGAACCACGCGTCCGGATCATTCGTCTCATTTATCTTCTTGGCGTTAACAAACATTTTTTCCGAAGATATAAAATCTTCAAGATATAGGGGCATTTTAGAAGCTCTTAAAAATAGCTTATGCCCGACGACAACATCCGGCCAGTGGCGCAGATAGCGTTCCACGACACGCGCCGCTGTCCAGCTTTCTTGATCTGCGTTAGTAAAAACGCCCAGCAAGGCCGGGCCATCTTTGGTGCTTTTTATGACAATAAGCCTTAACATAACATCAATATTATTAGCATGTTGCGCGAATCTTGCCCGGTCCTCGCACAAATAAAATTCCTGTCCAATGCCATCAATAAAAATTTTAGCCGCTGTCTTTCGCTTTTCAAGATCAGCGATCAATTTATACTGCCAAGGCCAGATACCAAGAATAAAATTGCGCCTTTCAGGAACCACAAAAGGTATTTCTTTTATTATAACACCTTGTGGCGCAATAAGTTCTATCTTTCTTATCCTCTTTTGGCTTAAAGAACCGTCTATGCTAAAAATAAAATCTGATATCTCATCTCCCAGCACTGTCTCAGGAAACGCATTGAAAACAACAAATGGCTCAGATCCAAAAATTTTTTTGTTTATATAACTATTTGCAATATCTATTGTTGTACAATAATCAATTGGTATTTTGGCGTCTTTCCAAACGCTTTTGAGCTGGCCGTCTAACATATAAAATGTGTTATCAGCCAGATAAATTTTAAGATAATGGACATCCTGCAGAACATGAGCAATTTCGCTAACTAATTGATAGCCAATATGTTGTGTATCAATGAAGGCGTTAATATACTGTTTTAACAGGCCTTTATTAGCTTTTCTACCGGTAATAAACCAAAGGTCATTTTTATTGTAATTTTCAATTTTTGCAAGTGGCACATTGTAAACAGCCCGCGCCATGATCCAGGCCTCGCTAATCGCCTCCAAAGTATCCCATTTCATACGAATAGACGGCGCCAACTTACGCAAAGTAGTAGCCAATATCCTGGAAAAACCCAACAAATAATTTGCAGCCAAAAGGAACGCGTATCCCGCGCCATCAGTTTCTCCGCTGGGCCTATAGATCTTAGCAACATTACGGCCTACAGGGCTACTTAATCTTGCGCCTTTTAAGATCACGTTTACGCTTGATTTTGATATGATCATCTTAAACTTGTCACCCGTTTCATCTGCAATTGTTCTACAGCTTATATTACAATTCTTTCTTTTTCTTGAAAGAACATAATTCCTTATATTCTGTGTTATTTTTGATGTTTTGGACATTATTTTCTTATAACATTAAACAATAATTTATGTTACAGCAATCAATATGCTTAATTGGACATTAATATATTAGCATATTTCAATTACATTTCCAAGCTTTATTGTTGTTTTTAATACCTTGCCAGGCGGGAGCTCTAATACCATGAAACAGCCTAGTAAACAACCAGATAGTCTCCATGGTTTCAAAGAATGCGCGATCTTTACTATATTGCCTTCTTTGGACAGGAATAAGACATCAATGGGGAACTTCATGAAAAAGGTATGTATGGATGGGCAAGGTTTGATAAGCAAAGCCTCATTTTCATTTAAATTTTGCCTATTTAAGAGCCCAATCGAGCGGCTCATAAAATCCTGGGCAATTCTGACATTGTCGGCTATGATTTCACCTGTTGTAACATTTATGGCTTTGTGGTAGGCAACTCCCATATGCGTTATTATAACAGACTCCCCTGCGTTGCGTCAACTATGAACTATGCCGAAGCCCGGCCTCAATGTATACACAAAATGCCTATTGAGTAATCAATAGGTTTAAGATATACTTTATTAACATGGCCGCGAAAAAAAAGCTCATACTTATATTACCTTCTACCAGCCACCCTGTCATTCGCTTTACTCTTAGTTTATTCTACAATGCCCCTGCTACTTTTTCTCTTTTTATACTTCCTGCCCTTACTCCTGAAGACTATACGATCAAAATATATAATCAAAAACTGTTTTGGTCAAATAAAGATTTTATAGGCGGCAGTCTGGTAGGGATATCCTGCGCTACATCTAATTCTTATGAAGCATACAAAATAGCTGACCGTTTCCGTAAGGCAGGCTCTACAGTTATTATGGGCGGGCTTCATCCAAGCTATTTCCCACAGGAAGCGCTACAACATTGCAACAGTGTTGTTATTGGCGAAGCAGAATCCGTTTGGCCTGATTTAGTGCGAGACTATGAAAATAAAACACTCAGGCAGGCCTATAAAGGTGAGCCCCTCGCAGACTACTTTTCACCCAGCTACAATTACTTCTTAAAAATTAACCCGCGGATATTATACAAAACAGGGATCTTACTTAGCCGCGGGTGTAAATACCACTGTGATTTTTGTGTCCCGCATTCCGGAGGGCTTCGCCTCATCAAACTGGATCAGGCGCTCTCTCTTGTTAAAAAAGTCAGAGATGGTGTTCAATTGCCATTCGGCCTGAAACCAACCATCATGTTCAGGGACGACAATATCTTCTCAAGCCCGGAATACGCTAAAAGATTATTCGCGGGCCTATCGCCTTTGCGCCTGAACTGGACGGGCAATAGCTCTATTGACATAGCATTTGATGATGAAGCGCTAAAAGCAGCCAAAGCAAGCGGGTGTAAAAGCCTCTTTATAGGCTTTGAAACGATCTACCCTCAAAAGCTTCAAAAAACTTCAACCGGCCACATGCGCTCAACAGACGATTACATAAAGGCTATTAAGAAAATAAGATCCTATCATATAAAAGTCACGGGTGCCTTTATACTAGGGTTTGATTATTATACTCACAAGGATTATCTAAGGCTCATGTGGTTTCTGATACGGTCAGGGCTGTATTCAATTTCCCTCACTATCTTAACACCTTTTCCTGCCTCGCAACTCTATGAGCGGCTTAAGCATGAAAACCGCATTACAACATTTGATTGGCGAAAATATGACTCTTTGCACCATGTAGTTTTCAGGCCCAAACATATGTGCGCCCTATCGCTCTCGCTATGGTTTATAGCCTTGCGAGTCGTTGGGCTTTTGGCCTCGCCATATTTTATAATAATGGAGCTACAAGTCCTCGCCGAGTTTTATCTCGCCTTTTATTTCACAAGCTTTCTCAAGAGCAGATTATTTTAGGGTTTCAGTGGAGATAAAGATATCTTTGGAAAGGTTGATGCCGCGGGTGACCAATTCGTCATAGAAGGACGGGATATGCCCTGTGGCTATGAATTTCCCGATGACTTTATTATTATGTTCTTTATCAATGGAGAGCTGCTTAAAGCGAAAAATATCGGCAAACTTGATATGTGTTTCGTCATCCATGCCGGCTATCTCTGTTACCTGCGTTATCTTTCTTGAGCCGTCGGAAAGCCTGGCGGTCTGGACAACAAGGTCAATAGCAGAAGCGGTCATTTCGCGGATGGCGCGTATGGGCAGCTCCACCCCGCTCATAAGTATCATAGAATCAAGACGAGACAAAACGTCGCGCGTAGAATTAGCGTGAATGGTAGTCATGGAGCCGTCGTGGCCTGTGTTCATGGCTTGAAGCATATCTAATACCTCGCCTCCGCGGCACTCACCTATTATAATGCGGTCGGGCCTCATTCTTAGGCAATTACGGAAAAGGTCGCGGATAGTAATAGCGCCCTTACCTTCTATATTGGGAGCCCTTGACTCTAAGCGCACCCAGTGTTCTTGGTTTAAGCGCAATTCAGCGGCGTCTTCAATGGTGACTATCCTTTCGTCGTTCGGGATAAAAGTGGAAAGTATATTTAAAAAGGTGGTCTTTCCTGAACCTGTCCCTCCGGAAACGATCACGTTCTTCCTGAACATAACACAAGCAGAAAGAAAATCAGCTATATTTTTATCAAGGCTATAAAAACGTGAGATAAGGTCTTCCACCGTATAATGCTCTCTGGCGAATTTCCTTATGGTCAACGTCGGGCCTGTTAAAGAAAGGGGGGGTATGATAGCGTTGACGCGCGAGCCGTCAGGCAGGCGCGCATCTACCATAGGCACTGATTCATCAATGCGCCTTCCAAGAGGCGCAATGATACGCTCAATAACGACGCGCACCTGGTCGTCAGAGATAAATTTTTTACTGGTCAATTCAAGCTTACCGTGTTGTTCAATATAGATCTGGTCTTTATTGTTGACCATAATATCCGTGATATCCTGATTACGGATAAGTTCTTCTAACGGCCCGAGCCCCAGCGCTTCATCGGCAACGTCTTTGACGAGTTTTTCGCGGACTTCAAACGAAGACAAAAAAGCGCCGGTCTCTTCAGCCAACAGATTGGTAACGATCTTTTCGGCTTTTTCCCTGAGCTCTTTTGCTTTTTTAGGATTATTGATCAACTCCATATCCAGGCGTT
Organism: Candidatus Phelpsiimicrobium noxiivivens; assembly: GCA_001873995.1. Lineage (GTDB taxonomy): Bacteria > Omnitrophota > Gorgyraeia > Velamenicoccales > Velamenicoccaceae > Phelpsiimicrobium > Phelpsiimicrobium noxiivivens. Next base: position 52,761 of record MNVR01000007.1, on the reverse strand, counting down.
TTAAATCCAACTCTTCAATAAGGCGCGCGTGGATGCGGCGCTTTAATTTTATGATCTCATCTTCCTGCTCAAGGGGTTTTATCCATTTGACCTTGTCAGCCAGGCCCATAGCATCCCAAAAAGTGCCAGCCGAAGGCATTTCTTCTTTTTTAATTGACCTGAGTTCTTCAACTTCTTTATGCGCGATATAAAGACTGGCCTTGGATATAAGGTTCTGCGCGAATTTTTTAATGGCGGCGCTCACGCGGCTGGATGGGTTATCAACGACCACGGGCACGCCGCGGTTGAGCGCCAGGCCCACGACCCTTCCGTCGCTGGGGATACTTGATATTATCTCGCATGGTAAAGCGAGCTTTACTTCCTGCCAGGACAAGCCTGACTTACTCTCTGCTCTGTTTAAAAGAAGCTTTATCATTTTTAAAGGAAAGTGCAGCGACTGAAGCACATCAAGCCCCCAGCGCGTCTCGTAAACAGAAAGTATATCAGGAGTAACAATAAAAAGTATGAGGTTAGAGCGGTTGAAGATACTGATTAGACTGTCTGTAAAAGCCCTGCCGCCATCCACTATTATAAAATCATAGATAGGTGTCAACATTGATATAATCTTGCTTATACGATCTCCTGTGATATGAGGAGATTGCTTTGGCCTGGTAATGGCAGGTAAAAAATCTATGCCGACCGGAACAAGGGTCATGTAATTTTTTATATTCCCCAATTGTTCAACCTTGTCAATAATGGAGACAATATCAAAGATGGAATACTGCGGGGTCGTGTCTATCATCCTGGCCATGTCCTGAATGGCCTGGAGATCCAGATCTATAAGCGCTATTTTTTTGCCTTCCTGTGCCATGGCAATAGCAAGGTTGACGGCAAGGAGCGTCTTGCCAACGCCGCCCTTCGTACTAAAAATAGATATAACATTGCCTATACGCGCTTGTTCTTCTGCCATAATCACCTGCAAAAACGGTTGAATGACAAATTCCAAATGACAAAATCCCTGCCTGGCCGGCAGACAGGCAAATTAAACACCAATTCCAAATCTTTCAATTGGTCTTTGGTAATTCGTTTGTCGTTTAGCATTGGGCATTTGTCATTCTAACTTAACTGGTATGTGATGGGCACTTCTACCCAGATCTCTTTTAACAGCAGGCCCTTGGGAAAAGCGGGATAAGGAGCGAGCCGCTTTACAGTAAATATCGCGGCGTTGTCCAGTAACTTATGGCCTGAAGACTCATTCACTACGACTCCGGCTAGCTGGCCGTTGGAAAATAAGTGCAGGCTCAACACCACACCGCCAGATAAATTGGCGCGCTGGGCCTCAAGCGGGTAACTGACGTTCTTTAATATCGTCTCCTGGACAGCGCGGATATAGGTATCCGCGGGTTCTTCATCCGCGCTTCTTTTAGACGATGAGAGATCCTGTATATCCTGGCGCATATCGCCGTAATTTACTATCCTTGGCGTAATTGAAATGACAAGTTCCGTGTCGCCAACTTGAAAATTTTTGGACCTGAACAAAGCCCCCAAAATAGGGATATCTCCCAGACCCGGAACCTGGTTTAAATCATTAGTCTGCGCGTTATTGATCAAACCCGCGAGGAATATCGTCTGGTTATTTTTTAAATAAAGCTGGGTTGAGGCATTCCGCGTTTTAAACCCGGGCGATGTCGTGATGCCCCCTCCGGATGGGATAGTTATGGAGTTTGCGGCATCAATATCCTTTATCTCAACTTCTATCTTGCAAAGAATATCGCCTGTCTCTTTTACCTCGGGTTTAACATTAAGCTTTATGCCATAATCAACGTAATCAATGGAGGTCGTGGTTGTGCCGCTGGAAACAGAAACGTTTGCGATAATCGGGACCTGCCCACCCACCAAAAATTTAGCCTCACTGCCGCTCAATGCCACAAGTTTAGGCCGCGCCAGCGTGCGAGCAAGATTGTCTTTCTCTAATATATTCAGGGTGGCGGTCAGCGTCGTCCTGTTAAACTTTGACTGCCACACTGATTTTAGCAGATCGCCCATCTGCCGGTCCAGGGTATGCTGTGGAAATACTGTCCCTGCCGTAGCCGCAGGGGCCCCGGGTTGGATCTCATTAAAAGTCACTGTTTGCGACCAGTCAATGCCGAGCCTATCAACAGCGGTCTTTGAGATCTCCATAATCTGAGCGTCCATCTCAACAAGAGGATTGTCTTCGGAATAGGTCAGAAGGTTAATGATCTTGTCTTTAAAATTACCAAGGAGCTGGGTCACGACCTCTTTCTTGCGCAGGGGCAAATCGCCAAGCACAAATATCTTTCGCTCCTGTTCGCCCACCTGAAATGTTATCCCGCGTATGCCCGCTGTCCAAAACAAGTCTTCTAACCTGGTTTTTAGTTTGGTGAGGTCTTCAATAAAGACGTTGATGATGACCTCTCTCTGTCCCATATCATCCCAGACCTGCAGGTTCGTCTCGCCGGCTACCTTTGCCGAAATAATGATCTCTGTAGAGCTTGCGCCGGCCACATCTGCCACAGCAGGGTCTCCGATCGCCACCCTCTTTGGATTGGAGACTGCCAACACCTTAGACTCGCCGACCACCATATCCAACTTGCGTGGAGAACCATACTCTTCAGAAAAATATTCGGGATAAACAGAGCCGGCTGCCATAAAGCTCAGGGCAAAAACAATAAAATGGCGGCCTAATAATATTGCGGCTTTATGTCTCATATGGGCTATTTTAATATCATGCTGGACTTTTGCGTGCCGCGATAGATCTCCATTGACGGAGCCGGCGGCGGTTCAACCTTCTTTTCCTGCTGTTGTTTTACAATGTGCGGCTTATCATCTTTTGTGGCGAGAAATTCCTGGCCCAGATTACTAAACACATACTGCCATAATGTGTTCACTTCAACAGGCGGCACTGGTTCAACCGCTGTTTCCAGCGGCGGCCTTAAAACAAGCCTTATCCTGCCCTGGCCATCAAGCGCGTAAGTCAAAAGAGCTATTTCTTTTGGCGAGAGCGCGAGCGTTACCACAAGGTCTGTAAGAGCGGGGGCGGGCTTACCCCTCTCCGCGGGCGCGCCGCCTTCAATACCCAACAGCAAAACGTTCTGAAATAACGTCACGCTGACAGGCTCAACTACCTGCTTACCTTCAACCTGCGAGTTATAAGAAAAAGTTCCGACAACATCCACATAATCTCCCGGCCGTATCTTGCCGCCTACCGCTGAAAGCAAAGGAATCGTCACGGTGATGGCGCGCTTTCCCTGAGGAGTCCTCATAGCAAGGCTCATATCCCTTACTGAAATGGTCAGTTTGGTGGACATTATCTGCTCTCCAGGAAAGATATCGGCTATCGCACGCTTGCCTACGACAAGATTCTCTGAATTAAGCGCTTTGGGCTGGACATACCTTTCAGGCACTGCGTCAAACTTTATCATGGATGAATCAATGGTCGTGCCGGCGGCTATGTTTACCGTTGCCACAAGCACATAAGCCTTCTTTTCTTCTTTGATGAATTTTTTCTCGGTTTGAGCGATATAATTCCTTATCATAAAAACACCCGTGCCGGCTAACACAAGGGCTAATATCAAGCTTAGTTTTTTCTTATCCATAGCCTACCTTAAAATATCTTCTTTGATCTCTATTTTAGCTTCTCGCTTTATCTTATCAGTCAACTCCTGGACGCGCACCGCTGTCTTCCGCTGTAAAAGGCCATTTTTGATCTGATCGTAAACTTCAGTTAATGGCGGCACAGCGCCACCCTTTTTTTGATCAACTTTCGCTATATAGAATCCTTCTGCGCCCTTAAATATCTGACTAACCTGCCCAGCATCAAGGGTAGCTATAACTTCATAGAACTTTTCAAACTTGTCGTCTTTTTTCACAACACCAAGGTCCCCGCCCGAACTCGCGCTGGGCGCGATGGAGCGCTCTTTAGCAACGGCCGCGAAATCCCCGCCCTGAAGAAGGCCGATCAGGATCTCTTTTGCCGCCGCCTCTGATGACACCACGATCTCTCTAGCCCTTATCTCCTCGGGAGCCGCGAATTCTTTCTTATACTGATTATAAAAAGCTTCTATTTCGGCGGACTCAATGGCTATGCCTGTTGTCTCGTCCATCACAAGCTGACGCACCAAAATCTGCTTCTTAATTTCTTCTATCGCGTCTTTAATATCTTTTTTCTTATCTATGCCGCGCGCCATGGCTTCCTGCGAAAGAAGTTCTTGCGTCACTAAGTCATTCAAATAAACCTTTTTAGCATCCAGCGTATTGATCTTGACCTCCGGAGAGCGGGCTTCAATATTCTTTACTTTTTCGTCAAAGCTCTCCAAAGTAATGACAACATTATTGACGCGGGCCAAAACAGTCCCTAGGGCAGGTTCGCCGGCATCAGCAACAGGGTTTGCCGACGTAGTTTTGCCTGTTACGTTTGGAGCCGAAACAACCTTGCCGGGAAAAAGGTTCTGTATTAGGTCACAACCCGGAAATATGCTAAAACTCAAAAAAGATATGGCAAGAAGGAACAAGATCGTTCTTTTTGACATTTTTACCCCTCCTGTTGTATTACCTAAGTTACTGATTATTGAGTTAGTTATAACACAACAAGTTATTTAAATCAATAAAATTCAGGAACAACCCTTGTTACTGCGCATATAACTTCCTATAATAAAGGCCTGGCTAAAATGCCGGAGCTAATTGAGCGGTGCTAAAATATACCCCTTGGCTTGGGGCTATGGCTGAGCGCTGCCATCTTTATTATATTCGTACGCGACGGCATTGAATGCCTTATTAGCACGGGAGGCTTTGCTATCCCAGATGCTTTCCACCTCCTTCGCGTACAGATATTCTTCTTATCGCTTCTCCTCTTTCTAATAGTCATCCTCCACTTTTTCGCAGAAACTGAAATCCTGAAAGTATCCAAGATCGCGCTTATTCTTTTTTCAATCATCATATTGCCTGTTCTGGTAGATCTCGGAGCCATCCTTTTTTCCAAAACCGAGATCACATACGGCTATATTACAGACTGGATAGGCCTGAAACTGCTGCGTTTTTTTGACCCCACATATAAAATACCTGAGCTGCCCTTGAGCATCCGGTCTGAAATAAGCCTGGTAACGATCCTTTCTTTTGGTTATATTTTGCTCAAAAGAAAAAAAGCGCACCTTGCCATTTTGGGCGCCCTGTCTACGTTCCTGCTATGTTTCCTTTATGCCGCCGCACCTGCCGTCCTCATTGAAATTTTCAAGTTCGTGGCTGTTCTCATAAATATTCTACACCTGAAGAATTTCCCTCTTCCGGAAGCCATTATTGATGAAAATATCGTCGTCCTGCTGGAGTTATTCCTTGCTTCGTTTTTAGCACTTATCTGGCTATGGCGTTATGACCGCGGGAAATGCCGCGCTGTCATTAAAAATATGCGATTGACTCGTTCTTTTCATTATGTACTTCTGTGTTTTCTCGGAGCGCTTGTCTCCTGCGCCTCAGCTCCTATAAAAGATTTTTTTGCGCTCATCCGGGTTGCCGGGGCTTTTTCTGCCATCTTCTTTGCTTTTCAATTCTCTGTTGTAATCAACGACTTTTTGATTTGGACTGCGGCAGGATCTCCAACGCGGGCAGGCCATCGCCAACACAGAGCCTTTCTCAACACGAGTACCTCACGATAGGATTCATTTTTCTGGCCTTCAGCCTGCTGTTCGCTTATTGGGCAAGCGAGGCATGCATAATGATCATGCTTTTATTTGTCGCCCTGTATTTTCTTTATTCTGCGCCGCCTTTGCGTCTTAAACGTTTCTTCCCATTCTCTGCCGCTATAATCGGCATCCAGGCGCTCTTGGCTTTTTTAGCCGGAGCATCTTCTCTCCAGGCAAGCGCCACCGGCACCGTGGTTTTATCTCCTTCCATTCTCTGGCTGATCTTTATATCCTTTTTCTTAAGCTCTAATATAAAAGACCTCAAGGATGCCGACGGAGATAGACGGACGGGAATTCTTGCCATCCCTGTATTACTTGGAGAAGGAACGGGCCGCAAGGCCGTTGCTTTTCTCGTATTCCTGAGTTACTGCCTTGTGCATATTTTTTGGTTTTGGAATTCCCAAAAACCACGGTTTTTGTATTATCTCTCTGTTTCGGCCTTGCTAATCTCGCATATATCCGAAATAAAAAGGCTCAGGAAACAGTGATCTTCATAAGCTACTTCGTTTATAGCTTCCTTCTGGCCTTAATGGTAAGATAGATTAAGCCTCGGCGACAACCGCCCTCAAAAACCATGGAAGATGTAACGGCTCAGGCGATAGCCGGTTTCCGAGCTCATAAAAAAAAGCAGCATCAGAAAAATAAGGTAGGGCGAAAAGAAAACCGACAAGACCCTGATAAACCAATACCAGGCGTATACGGACAAAACTGACGTATGCTTCGGTTTGATAACGCAAAAAAGAAAAATATATTTGCGCCAGTCAAATGAAATAATACGGCCTTCTTTTTTTAGGCGGGTATATAAAGCAGAGCCCGGAAAAGGTGTCAAGATCGTCAATACAAAGAACCAAAGCCTGATCCGCATCAGGAACCACAGCAATTTCAAATAATCCCTGTGGCCATACCTATCTATCCCAAGAATAAAAGAACCAATAAATGTTATCCCGCGAGCCTTTATGTTAGCAATGGCCTTCCTGTAATCCTCGGCTGAGTGGAACTGCGGCAGAGACGTCTTGCTGTACTCTGTGGGATATATGGTCTCAAACCCGATTAAAAATCCTCGGCAGCCGCTATCCTTAGCCAATCGCAAGGCCTCATCGTCAAAACCGATATCAATTGAACAATTAGCCACCCACCTTACCTTGAGCGGTATCATCGCCTTAAATAACTCCTTGGCATAAGAAGGATCTGAATAAATATTGTCACAATCAAACCTTATAACAGGCCTGGCCAGCGGCCCGCGAAAAAATATACGGACAAAAAAGTTGCGCTTTCTGTTTTTGATACGCTTGATGAGTTCGATCACCTGTTCTATTTTTATGAAACGCAGCCATTGAGAAATGCGCGCGCAAAAATCACAATGGTACTTGCACCCGCGGTCAATATGAATACCTGAGCGGCGGAGGATCCCCGGGGCCAGATGGAGAAAATAATCATAAACTGGCGTAAAAAAATCTTCCAACGGCTCTCCCTGGTAGATATTTTTTAACACGCCTGCCTCGTAGTCCTTAATTACTTGTCCCCAGGCTGACTCTGCCTCTCCTATAACTACGCTGTCGCAATGCAGGAGCGCTTCGTCCGGCAAAGCGCTGACGTGCGGCCCGCCAAGAACAACGCAGGATCCTGCTTTACGAAACTTATCGGCCAACTCATACGCTTCAACAACAGCAGCAGTCAAACACGTTATGCCTACAAGTACCTCACCGACAAAATCTTTTTTAAACCAAAGCTGTTTCTGATTAATGATCGTTATTTTATAGTCTTTTGGGGTAAGGGCAGATAGTGTATGCAAAGAATGCGGCACGGGATTGCCGAGCGCGGAAGCCTGAAGAAAGTTGAAGAGTAAATACGAAAGGCGGGGATTAATAAGGATCAATTCTTTTTTTATGCCAGTCTCCACTTTGCGATGCTTTTTGGCAACCAGGTTATTTAGCCACAACTGGACTAAAACGAAAACCTTCGTCCTTGTCGCCGAGATACCGTTTTAAAACCAACGATTAACTCAATTATATGCGATTCCTGCCAATAATCAATCCTTTTCAACAAACTCAGGATTGATGGTGAGCGCAGCCGAACCATCAACAGAAATGACGCGGCCATTACCAAAAATTGATTCATTAACCACGATCCGCCAGCGGCAGACCAAGCTTTTGCCGAAGAAAATTCATGTCCATCTTGAGAAGATAATCCGGCTGGGCGCTGTTCATTCCTTCTATCCGATTAATCAAAACCTCAAGCTGAAGCCGCCCTTCTTTTGTTTTCACCGCCTGCAGAGGCGTTTTGTTGTTAAGCGCCGGGATCCTGGAAGAAATCCGATCCTTTAAGTAATACTCTTTTTGTTTTTGAAGCAGAACTTTCCTGACCTCCGGATCGGAATGAATCCGGCGCTGTTCTTCCTCAAACTTACGAAGATCCTCTTGCAACGGTTGCGGCATAGCTGCAAAGTCTTTGCTATCAATACGATCAAAAACAACCATTTTCCCAAGGCCGATAGAAAGCTTGTTCTTGAGGCATAACGACCGCTCTAACGAATTAACCTCTCCGGCCAATTCGTCCCCGCGAATAAAGATCTGGCATAGAATAGTATTACCCCACGACTTTATTCTACGGTTGCCCTTCTTGAGCCATACCCAACAGTTTCTCTCTGTGTCATATTCAAGGCCGCTCATCCCGGACAATTTCTCACGAAGGCCCGCTTCAGCGGCAACTTTAAACGTCACCAAAGAAAAACACATCTTATCGCCATCTGTTGTACTCAAGTAAAGCGCCCCAAACTTTCTTGCAGGTTCAACATCTTCTACATCAGTCACGCCCGAAGAACTTCTATAAAGATATTCTGCCCAGAAACCAATCCCTGCCTTAAACGCGTCCCGCGGGATAACAAATTTGAGCGACCGCGTACTCGCATATTCTTTAAAGTTCTTAATTAGCATGGCCGTAATTTTTATGAAATCGCCCTTCGCCTCTGGCCCAAAGACAAACGGCTGACCGAAATAATATGCGTCTTCTTGAGAACCGACAAAACGCGCGCGCCATATATCTTGCGCCCTTACTTGCTCTTCATGCATTTCACCTACGCGATGCACTATCCACCGGAGGCCGGTCACCAACTCCTCAAAAAAAATATCCTTTTTTCGTATCTCCTTAACCTAATAACAGGCCGCGTAACTATCCGAAAGCTCGCGGGTAGCTAACTTAACAGCATCGTGCGCCAAAGCAAAATCTTTCTCTCCCATCATCCGTTCAATAATTGTATGCTGGTCAACGCCAAAACGGTTATCAAAAACAAACCAGTTTAAATAGAAACTATCCGTCAGGCCGCGCTCTGCCCCGGGCTTAAACTTTTCTTCAAAGTCGTGACATAGCCTCCGCAGTTCACCGCCAAATTTAGGGCTTGCTTTTAACGTCTCGGCATAAAGCATTACACTCTGGAGGATATCAAAATAGAAATCAAGCTTCGTACCCATTTTTAAATCCCCCTGCATGGGCGCAAAAAGCTCTTATTCTATGGACGTAAGATTGAAGCCGCAACACTTTTTGAATTTCTTTCCGCTGCCGCAAGGACACGGCGAATTACGTCCCGGCCTATCGCTCATTTGACCTCCCTCTCAACTCGTTTCTAAGGTTTCTTCGGCCTTTGCGTAAAACCCTTAACCAGATACTCGTTAAGCCGATCAGCAGCCCACTGCCTGAATTGCGCGCCTCGACTGAAATTTACCCGATAGCCAACCGCGATAATGACCGGCAAATTGTAAGACCTGCCCTTTAACCTTGCGGCTGCCTTCTTTTTGAACTATTAAGTTTTCCTTAATAGTCCCCCTCGAACTCAACTCGCCTTCCGCGAAAATACTTTTGATGTAAGTCTCGTCCCCTTAAGTCTCGGTCGCATTTAATTAGGACCGTCCCCTTAATTGACAATTAGGACCGTCCCCTTAATTGGTCCCAGGAAACGCTAATGAAGGGCTCAATCGTGGAGCGGAAGTCGTTTATGCGGACTTTTATCAAGGAAATCCGCGTGGATTATCCCCGGCTGGAAGTTGAGTACACCATTCCCTTGCCCGTCCCAAACAAAGAAACCCCCTCAGCCGAGGAGGTTCTCTGTATGTACCAGATTGGTAGCGCTATCGGGATTCGAACCCGAGTCTTCAGCTTGAGAAGCTGACGTCCTGGACCAGGCTAGACGATAGCGCCGGTTAAGCAGCATTGATCATTAATTTGACATTTGGATCTTGACGTTTGGCATTTTCTGCCCAGTGGGCGGAAATTATTCTTCTTCCTTAGCTACGATCTTAGCTACGGAGGTGACGGCGTCGTTCTTATCTAACGCCATCAGGCGCACGCCCTGGGCGTTACGGCCTGTTTCACGAATATCTTTGACAGGACAGCGCACCATCATGCCCTGCTGGGTAATGGTCATAAGCTCGTCGCCAGGCAAAACGCAGTTGAGCGCCACTGCCTCGCCGTTCTTTTCGGTGACTTTCACGTTAATGATGCCTTTGCCGCCGCGGGACTGGATCCTGTATTCATCCAGGACGGTCCTCTTGGCAAAGCCGCCTGACGTAACCGTTAAAATAGTGGCGCCCGTCTTAGTAATATCCGCTGAGATAACTTCCATACCGACAACTTCATCCTTCTTGGCAAGAAAAATGCCGCGCACGCCCTTTGCCTGCCGGCCCATCTCGCGGATCTGTTTTTCCTTAAATCGTATTGCCTTACCCTGACGAGTAGCTATAAGGATATCCTGGTTGGCATCCGTCAATTTTGCTTCCATAACCGCGTCATCCTTATCCAGCCCCATAGCCGCAATACCGCCTTTACGCGGATTTGCGAAAGCCGATAACAAGGTCTTCTTAATGACGCCCATTTTTGAACACAGAATAATGGCTTTTTTATCGCTGAACTCTTTAACCGGGAGGACGGCCGCTGCTTTCTCTTTGGCGCCCACTTGCAGAAGATTAATGATAGCCTTACCTTTTGACTGACGCGAAGCCAATGGGATCTCATAGACCTTTATCCAATGAAGGCGGCCCTGATCAGTGAACACAAGCAGATAATCCTTGGTAGAGGCTACAAAAAGGCGTTCCACAAAATCCTCTTCTCTCGTCTCCATGGCGGTCACGCCCTTGCCCCCGCGTTTCTGTTTGCGGTAAGCGCTAATGGCAAGCCTTTTTATATAACCGGCGTGCGATATGGTGATGACCATGTCTTCTTCGGCTATAAGGTCTTCTATTTCTATGTCCTCCACTTCGCCTATGATCTCTGTCCTGCGCTCGTCGCCATATTTCTTTTTCAGCGCGGCCAGTTCATCCTTGATCATATTCTCTATCAATTTCTCCGAAGCCAATATCGCCCGGAATTTTTCTATCTGTTTTAAAAGCTCCAGGTATTCAGCCTCTAATTTTTCGCGCTCAAGAGCGGTCAGGCGCTGTAACTGCATCTCTAAGATCGCCTGAGCCTGAAGATCAGAAAGGTCAAAATTTTTCATCAGGGCCTTTTTGGCCTCTGGCGTATTCTTTGACGCGCGGATAGTTTTTATGACGCGGTCTAAATATTTAAGGGCGATCTTTAGGCCCTCTAATATGTGCGCGCGCTTAAGCGCCTTATCTAAGTCAAACTGCGTGCGGCGCCTGACTATGGCCTTGCGATGGTCTATGTAACAACGGATGATCTGCTTTAAATTCAGGACCCTGGGCCTTCCCTCAACAAGGGCGAGGGCGATTATGCCAAACGTCGTCTCAAGTTGAGTATGCTTATAAAGCTGATTTAAAATGATCTGCGGTTCGGAATCGCGCTTAAGCTCTATCACTACGCGCATGCCGTCTTTATCAGATTCATCTCGTATGTCACTGATGCCTTCTATCTTTTTTTCCTGCACGAGTCCGGCGATAGATTCAATAAGAGTGGTTTTATTTACCTGATAAGGTATCTCAGTGATCAGGACATTATCCCTGCCGCTCTTCTGGCGCTCAATAGAGGCCCGCGCCCGCAGTGTGATCTTACCCCTGCCGGTATTAAAAGCGTTTTTGATACCGTCGCGGCCGCATATAATGCCGCCCGTGGGAAAATCAGGCCCCTTAATAAAGCGCGTAAGCTCTTTTATCTCTGCCTCGGGGTTATCTATCAGAAAACAGATGCCGTCAACAACTTCTGTGAGATTATGCGGCGGCACGTTAGTAGCCATACCGACCGCTATGCCGCTTGAACCATTCACTAAAAGGTTCGGCAAAACAGACGGCAGAAGCACAGGCTCCTGCAGGGACGCGTCAAAATTAGGCGCGAAATCAACAGTATCTTTTTCAATATCCGAGAGCATCTCGTCGGAAATGGCGGCAAGCCTCGCCTCCGTGTATCGCATTGCGGCAGCAGCATCCCCGTCAACAGAGCCAAAGTTACCTTGCCCGTCCACCAAAGGATAGCGCAGAGAAAAATCCTGGACCATGCGCACCAGGGTGTCGTAAACAGCGGTATCTCCATGCGGATGATATTTACCAAGGCAATTATGGACGATCATTCCGTTGGCAACAAATTCGTGCTCATCCTGCACCTGTATGTCATATGTTTTTTGCGCGGGCGCTGCTTCCACAGAAGCCACTTGAGCAAAACATACGTTTTGCTCAAGTATTCCGTCCAAGAATCTAAAAAACGGGGAATCTATTTTTCTTAACTTATCCAAAATGCCCCAGCTAACGATTTGAGACATTTTTAACGGCTTCTCTTGCGATTCTTCGCAGTATCTTATTTTGGTTCCACCCTGATACTTTATCCCAGATCTAAATTTATTGCCGGCTGAGCCCTGATACCATCCACCGCATAGATGTGCCTTGCTCAATTCTTCAAATACCATAGAGCCCGCGTAGGGCAAAATATCCAAACTTGACCATGGTTGACGTTGCTCTTTGCTAAGCATATTAATAATATTGGCGCTTTTAGCGGGATCGGCAACAGATATATTTAAAGCAACTACATGAGCATAAGGGCCTCTGAATTCCAGGCTATAAAACTTGTGCCGGCCGATAACCCGTTTTTGATCGACCCAGCATTCCTGTTTCGGCTCTTGGGTATATTTTACGCTTACGGCATTATGCTGGAACATAAGAAGTTGCAATTGATTGATCAGCTCCTCAGAGATAGAACCATAATGGATCACATTCCTCTGGCAGTGAACGCTTCCGTCGCCATCCACAAGACCCGAAACAAACGCCCACACCACGGATGCGCGAGAAACAAACATCTGAGGCGGTATCTTTTTAGCCAAAGCCCAGGCGTCCTTGAGAGAAAACACATCAACCAAGAAATCATTAATAGTTTTTCTGTTGATCCTTATCTGATAGCCCGTTTGCTTAATATTTTTATGTTCTGTCCGGTAAATATACTCTTTTATTTCCATATTAGCTTGATAGCCAAATTCTTCTTTTAGGATTTCGCCAACCCTCTCTATTACCTCATGGCTAATAGAATAAAAATAAAGCCTGTTAGTTTTCTTTTCTACCCATCCGTCCGACAATAAACAACCCAACAAATAGGCTATGTTTTCATTAAGGACGATCTTGCGCGCGCCGGATAAATGGCCCAGCAAGACATGATCTTTTACTGACGGAGCCTGCGCTTTCATAACGACATAGTCCTGCGGCGTAAGGTCCCTGGCTTCTTTCCACACAAAATCCCACTTTTCATTCAAGACTTTAAATTTTTGAGAAGGAGTTGCTGTATTACAAATCCCGTTTTCCAACGTGATCTTCAACAAATTTTTCGGCGGCATTTCAAAAAGCTGTGTTACCGGATTCCGGCCGCCTTGAGTATAAACAAGTTCACCGCGCTGAATGTCCTGGATAGGGATCAACCCGCGCTCAGTAAGCACAAGAGTGTCTTTAACGAAACATTCGCCTACGATGCGAGCGGATTTTTTATAGGGTTTGGTGTGGTCAAGGCTGAGCTCATGCATGGCATAAAGTATCCTGCGATGCACTGGTTTTAAGCCGTCTTTGACATCGGGCAGAGCGCGGCCCACGATAACGCTCATCGCGTAAGACAAATACGACTCTTTCATCTCATCTTCAATACAAACCGGGATTATTCTTTCATTCTCAGCGTACATTAATTTTTCCCTTTGTAGGCAGCTATACCTATAAAAATTAACTCCGAGGCCTGCGCAGCGATTTCTTTCTCCTGAGTAAGAAATCGCAAGCGTCTTGGCAAGGAGCCGCTATTTCTTTAATTCCTTAAGCTTGCGATAACTGACAAACCAAAGCACCAGCGCCAACGGCGCGAATAACATTACCATGGCCGGATCAATAAAGTCTAAGATCCGCCTATCGCGCGTAAATCGCGTAGCTATAAAAATAATAAGGATGCCAAAAACGAAGTAAAAAATACCGAACAACAAAAAAGGCGCCAATAAACGTAAAGCGTTCCCCCGCACTCTGGCCCTGCTCTCGCGTATGGCAGAAAAAACCCCTTTTTTTTCAAAGGCCGCTATCAGCGGAGAGAATAAAAAAAAGAAGCCATACCACGCGGTAGCTATGGACAACACGACAGAAACCGTACTGGCCGCCAGTAAAACTGCCATCCTAAAACTGTTGGGACCTGGGGCCCAATAATAATTTTTCCCCCACTCGGAAAATAGCACAGCTATAGACAATGCGCCCAATGTCAAAACGAACAAAACGATCATCGTTTTCAAATAGCCCGCGAAACCGGCGCACGCCTGTTGATAAACCGGCATAAACGCGGCCCGCTGCTCCTCCCTGAACTTTTTGAAATAATTAATGCTAAAAAAACAGACAAACGAGCTTAGAATGGCCGTGAGGATAACTTCAAGCGCTACGACCGCGGAGGCCATCCACGGCCTAACCAAGCTCGCGTGCACGGATGCCATTTCGTTGGTGGACTTTAACATAAACGACAAAATAACAATGACGCTATAAAAGAGCACCAGCGGAATGAGATTTTTAAACCACCCATTCACCGACTCTTTCAAGATCGCCATCGGGTGAAGCACGCCTGTATCGCTATCGCTCATAGCACCCCCTGTGAGTAAACCCGGTTAGAAAACTTTGTTGCCTAACTGTGTAAGGTTTCTAAACGTCAAGATTACGAACCAAGTGCGCGTTCTTTTCAATAAATTCCCGCCGCGGTTCTACCTGATCTCCCATAAGTATCGTAAAGATCTCGTCAGTTTCTATGGCATCTTCCAGCGCCACTTTTAAGATCGTCCTCTTTTCAGGATCCATGGTAGTTTCCCAAAGCTGATGCGGGTTCATCTCGCCTAAGCCTTTATACCTCTGTATATTCATACCCTTGCGCGCCTGTTCTTTGATATACCCGAGCACATCAGGTAATACAAAAAAATCAAAATCGTCATCATTGGAAAGCCTGAAGCGCGCCTTAAGCTTCTTCTCTTGCTGGGTAAAATACGTTTCAATAGATATGCCAAATTTCTCTATATTTGAGATTATCTTTTCAATCTCATCTGTGTCATAGATCTCCACATGATCAAATTCTTCTTTTTCGCCCTTAGCAGTATTTGAAAGCTTCGCTAATTCAGCATCAGAATACAAATAATAGGTTTCTTGCTCCACTTTTGCCACATAAATAGGCAATTTTCTGGTTTTTTTATGTCTATTTTCCACTATTTTTCTAAAATCTACTCCCTTTTTCTCTAAAATATGGTTAAATCTTTCAAGCTCAACAAGATACTCCAACAATTCTTTAAATTGGGGGTCGTTGAGCGTCTTCTTTTCTGTTAAAATCGTAAACTTAAGCCCTTCTCTCCCAAGATCTAACATCAATTGGTTCATCTGGTCTTCAGTTTGAATATATTCCTCTCTTTGGCCCCTTTTGATCTTATAAAGCGGCGGCTGAGCTATATAGACAAACCCGCCATCTATCAGCTTTGGCAACTGCCTTAAAAATAGCGTCAAAAGCAGGGTGCGAATATGCGAACCGTCCACATCCGCGTCGCACATTATTACGATCTTGTGGTAACGTAACTTATCTATGGAAAATTCTTCGCCAACGCCAGTGCCCAAAGCAGTAATAATAGTGCGTATTTCCTCATTTGCCAGTATTTTGTCCAGCCTTGACTTTTCAACATTCAGGATCTTTCCCTTAAGAGGCAAGATGGCCTGAAATCTTCTGTCCCTGCCTTGTTTTGCGCTACCGCCTGCGCTATCTCCCTCTACGAGGAATATTTCTGACACGGCGGCGTCTGTTTCGGAACAATCCGCGAGTTTGCCTGGAAGAGAAAGCCCTTCCAAAGCGCCTTTCCTGCGCGTGAGCTCGCGCGCTTTCCTTGCCGCGTCTCTGGCGCGGGCAGCTAAAACCGCCTTTTCAACTATCTTATTGGCGACAGCTGGATTTTCCTCAAAAAAGCTTGATAAAAAATCAAATGTCTGCGATGCCACAAAGCCTTCTGCCTCAGAATTACCAAGCTTGGTCTTTGTCTGGCCTTCAAATTGCGGATTGGGAAGTTTTAAACTGATGACCGTTGTAAGGCCCTCCCTGACGTCGTCTCCGGAAATGCTCGCGCTTGTGTCTTTAAGAAGGTTCTTATTCTTTACATATTGGTTAATGGCGCGGGTCAGCGCGGATTTAAAACCGCTTAAATGCGTTCCCCCCTCTATCGTATTAATATTGTTAGCGTAAGCAAATATATTCTCGGCGTAGCTGTCGTTATACTGCATACCAAGCTCCAGCACCATATCGTCGCCGGACTTCTCGCAATACATGACCTTATTGTGTAATAAATTCTTATTCTTATTCAAATGTTCAACGAACGAAATAATACCTCCATTAAAACAGAACTCCGCCTCTTTGTCCGCGCGCTCGTCCAAAAGCTTGATAAACAATCCTTTGTTTAAAAACGCCAGTTCGCGCAGGCGATTCGCCAAAATGTCGTAAGTCATATCAATGGACTTAAAGATCTGCTTGTCTGGTTTGAAAGTAACTTTGGTGCCTGTAGTCTTGGCCTTACCTATGGTTGTGAGCTTAGAGGCTGTTTTACCACGCTCGTAGCGCTGATGATATATTTTGCCGTCTCTTTTTATTTCTACTTCAAGCCATTCTGCCAGCGCGTTAACAACACTGACACCTACGCCATGCAATCCGCCTGAAACTTTATAGACGCGATGGTCAAACTTTCCTCCAGCGTGAAGGGTCGTGAGGACGACTTCCACAGCCGGCTTCTTTTCCGTGGCGTGAATATCCACGGGTATGCCGCGGCCATCATCAGCCACGCTTACGCTCTGATTCTGATGGATAATAACCGTAATGGCCTTACAAAAACCGCCAAGCGCCTCGTCCACAGCGTTATCCACGACTTCATAGACTAAGTGGTGCAGCCCGCGGCTCGTTGTGTCGCCGATATACATTGCCGGCCGCATGCGGACAGCGTCCGTACCTTCCAAAACCTGTATTGTTGTGGCGTCGTATTTCTTTATCTCTGCCATACCCGCGTCTTTTCCCTCTTTGTGACATCGCCAAGCCTGAATCTGATGTCTTTTATTTGCAATGCCTGGCCTATTTCTCGCGCGATACGCTCTTTTCTTAAATTCAGATCATAGAGCCTGCTTGAGCTATCTACATTAACCCTGATCTTATCTTTTGTCAAATAAACTATCTGCGTGTGCGTAAACGCCTTTGGGCCTATGGCTTTTTTTAAGACATCCTGGGCTTTTTGAAAGTCTACGCCCTTCTCTTGCTTCATCAATCCGCTTATAACACTCCGCAAAACATCTTTTATCTGGTCCATAGATCGCCCAAACTCACCCCGCGCGCATTTACGAGCCCAGCCTCATGGGCTGTATGATATAGACGTATTCGCCCGACCGCACAACGCCTGGTTTCTCGGCATCATAAAATTCAAGACTAAATGAATCCTGGCGCCAATTCTTGAGCATCTCTAAAAAGTAGTTCGGATTGAACCCGATCACAAGCTCTTTACCGTTATATTCCAGTGGTATCTCTTCTTTAAATTCGCCTATATCCGGCGTTGACTTTGAAACCACTAATTTGTTCTTGAACACTTCAAATTTTACCGCTTGGAAATCAGGCGTAGTCAATAGATTGGCCCTCCTCAACACCAAAATAAATCTTTCCTTGTCCAATTGGACCTTGGTGCTGGAAGCGCTTGGTATGACCTTGTTATAATCAGGAAAGTCGCCCTCAATAAGGCGCGAAATAAGGACCATATTATCCATTTCAAAAAATACCTGGTTTTGCCCAACCACCAAAGAAACCACTCCATCCCCCCGAAGGTTGCGCATAAGCTCCTGAATAGACTTATAGGGAATGATCATTTTAATATCTTTGCGCGCTTTTAGATCTACCTTTTTCTCTGCTGCCGCGAGCCTGCGGCCATCTGTCCCTACCAACTTAATAACGGCCTGGCCTCCTTCCTGCCCAGCCCTGATCTCTAACAATAAGCCATTTAAGACATATCTGGTCTCTTCATGAGAAACAGCAAAAGACGTGAGATACAACATCTCTTTTAACATATCCTGGTCTAATTCCAACACTTCTTTGTCTTTTAATTCAGGAAGTTTTGGAAACTCTTCCTTGGGCAGGCCTATTAACCGAAATTCACAGTTTTCTAACTGGATATCCACAATATTGTTTTTTTTTGTGGTCAATTGGGCAGTGCCCGACGGAAGCTCTTTGATGATATCCAATAGTCTTTTGGTCGGTATGGTAATGGCCCCCGGCTCAACGATCTCCGCGTCAAGTGTTATGGATATACCAATATCCAGGTCGGTTGTGGTAAGTTTTATTTTATTTTTTGTCGTTTCAAATAAAATATTTGACAGGATGGGTAATACATTCCTGGGTGTGATGATATTCCCCGCGATTTGAACCCCTCTTAACAATTCTCCCTTATCTATCCTGATCTTCATGCGCGAACCTCCGTAAAAAGCTTATACTTCTATTAGTATATTAAAATATAACCAGTAGTATTAGTAGGGACTTTGGATCCTGTTGAAAACGCCGTAACAGCGCTAAAACAAAACAGAAACAATTTTTTAACCTGTGCATAACTACTTTAAAACACCTGATTCGGACTTAATATCCAGAACTATCCTTTCAATGGCTTGTTTTAACTGGGTGTCGCGCGTGATAGATAATTTTATCTTTTTAAACGAGTGTAAGACCGTGGTGTGGTCTTTACCGCCAAAGGCCTGCCCGATCTCAGGCAGGGACATAGCTGTTAATTCTCTCGCGACATACATGGCGATCTGTCTGGACAAAACTATGTTCTTTACCCTCTTTTTTGTTTTTAGGTCTTTTGGATCTATTCTATAATACGCCGCTACAGCCTTCTGAATGTCTTCAATGGATATTAGTTTTAAGGTTTCGCGCAACAAGTCTTTTAAAATATTTTTAGCCATCTCCAGGGTTATTTTTGTTTCCTCTAAAAGAGAATACGCTATGACCCTGACAAGGGCGCCTTCCAATTCCCGGATATTGGTTTTTATGGTTTCCGCGATAAAAAAGAGAACGTCGTCGGGAACTTTGATTGCCTCGTGTTCCATTTTTTTCTTTAATATGGCCACGCGCGTTTCAAGGTCCGGCGGCTGGATGTCCGTGACTAAGCCCCAACTGAATCGCGAAACAAGCCTTTCTTCCAGCTTCGCGATCTCTTTGGGCGGCCGGTCAGAAGAGATAATAATCTGTTTATGGCTGTCGTAAAGCGCGTTAAAGGTGTGGAAAAACTCTTCCTGCGTGGCTTCTTTGTTGGCGATAAAGTGGATATCATCTATTAAGAGCACGTCTACGTTGCGGAATTTGTCCCGGAACGCCTGGGTAGTCCTATGTTGTATGGATGAGATCAGCTCGTTGGTGAATTTTTCCGTAGGGGTGTAGTAAAATTTTGTCTTTGGGTCGCGCTGTCGGATACCATGGCAGATCGCCTGCATAAGGTGGGTCTTGCCCAACCCTACCTTGCCGTAAATAAAGAGCGGGTTGTAGGCCTTGGCAGGAGACTCGGCGATCGACAGGCACGCGGCGTTGGTGAATCGATTGGACGGGCCGACTACAAAATTATCAAACGTGTATTTTGGATTTAAAAAGAATTCTTCTTTGACTTTTGCCCGCTCCGGCTGCCTTTCTCTGGCGGGTTGCTTTTCCGCCAAAAATAGCGACGGGTTGATAGTGTATTCTACGCTGAATTCTTCTTTTGCGTGTTTGAGCGCGTCGCGGATGATAAGGTCGTAGTGCTGGAGCACCCAGTCTTTAAAAAATTCATTTGGGGTCTCAAGTATCAGGGAGCGCGTTTTGTCGTCTACGCGCGCCTTCACGGGCTTGATCCAGGCCTCAAAGGCCGTCTCTCCCACCCGTTGTTTTATGGTGTGGCAGACTTGTTCCCAAGTGGCGTTGGTTTGTGTCATGATATAAATATCGTGGTGTCCAATTAACAAAGTTCACAAGTTATCCACAGGTGTATAGGGCAACATTATAGTAACCGTTTTAAAATTTTGCAAGAAAATATTTTTGTCCATGAAATCTCTTGACTAGAAAATGCGTTGTGTTATAATTTCACAACCATGAAATTACATCTAACTACCCCCTCTAAGAGAGTGGGCAAACGTAAGCATGGTTTTCGTCGTCGGATGAAGACCAAAAGCGGAAGAGACGTTTTAAAAGCAAGGCGCCAAAAGGGCAGGCACAGGCTTTCTATTTAAGGTATGAAGAATGTTATTATCGCATCAATAGCCTTTTATCAGAGAGCAATATCTCCTTTATTGCCGCATAGTTGCAGATTTACGCCCACGTGCTCCTCTTTTTTTAAAGAAGCAGTAGCGCGATACGGTTTCCTCAAAGGCTCCATTCTTGGCCTCCGGCGGATCTTGCGATGTCATCCCCTTCATCAATGCGGCTTTGACCCTGTGAAATAGGTAAATTATGGAAAAGCGTTTTTTGATGGCAATTGGACTATCTCTTTTAGTGCTCATGGGGTACTCTTCCCTCTTACCAAAGCCTAAAGACGCGGTCAACAAGGAAGCCGCGCTTGCCCCCTCTGTTGAGCCTGTTGTCGCGGCACAACCCGCTGGGATCCCAAAGGAAATTGCTGTAGTCCATAGTCCTAATATATTGGATAGCAACAACTTATATACAATCACATCTGAAAAAACTGATCTTATTTTCTCCAAAACAGGGGGGTACCTTTATGAAGTAATTGACAAAACTCATAGCACGCCCTTGACACTTGTATTTAAAAATATAGGCCTGGTGAAAGAATGGTCAGAATTTTTATTTACAGCGCAAGAATTACCAAAGGGTGTTATTTTTTCCTATCGCGATGCTGATGGGCTGGAAATCAAAAAGACATTCAGGATAAAAGGCGGCTACACTTTGGAGTTAACAATAGATATAATTAACGCAACTGATTCTAAATTAACAGGTTATGCTATAACTGCAGGAAGTTTTGATCCTTCTGATATCAAGGACCAGCTTAGCCAGCGTTATTGTGAGTCTTCGGTTATTGTAAAGGAGATCGTTAATAGGAAAGCTGTCTATGGCCTTAAGATACCTCTGACTTATGAGGGCAATGTTGGTTGGGCTGGTTTGCGAGACCGGTATTATTGTACAGTCTTTTTGCCGCAACTACATGTAAATAAAGCAGTTATAGAAATTAGTAACAAAGTATACTCTAGCGTATTAACTGTGCCTATGCGGCCGCTGAGCTCGTCTTCTTTTCCCATAGAGGATCAATATAAAATATACATTGGGCCACAGGATGGACATTTGCTATCAAGCTTTGATAAGTCCACGGAACAGATCATTAATTTTGGTACCTTTGATTTTATTTCAAAAATCCTGCTTTTATTGCTTAGTAGCGCCTACAAAATCGCAGGAAACTGGGGTTGGGCTATTATTCTTGTAACTATTCTGGTTTACGTCATTATGTTCCCGCTGTCATTGAAGAGCATGCTTTCTATGAAGAAAATGCAGGCTCTTCAGCCAAAGATAGAAGAAATGCGCTCCAAGCATAAAGATAATCCTCAGAAGCTTAATTTGGAGATTATGGAACTATATAAGCGCGAAAAGGTCAATCCTTTTGGTGGCTGTTTGCCGATGCTGTTGCAAATACCCGTGTTTTTCGCGCTATATCAGTTATTAATGAGGTTGATAAGCCTAAAAGGCGCGCATTTTCTATGGATAAAAGATTTGTCTTCGCCGGACAGGTTGTTCGTGTTGTCTAATCCATTGCCTGTGGTTGGCAATGAACTTAATCTTTTGCCTCTTTTAATGGCTGGCGGCATGTTTGTGCAGCAAAAATTTACTACGCCCTCTATGGACAGATCTTCTTCGGCAGCAGAACAGCAAAAGATCATGGGCGTGCTAATGCCCGTTATTTTTGGCGCGCTTTTTTACAAAATGCCGTCTGGTTTAGTCCTTTACTGGTTTGTCAATAATCTTCTCATGCTAGCTTTCCAATGGAAAATATCGGCAAAAAAAAGCATATAGGCGAAGTTGAAGTTGAGGATAAGACCTTAGAAGCCGCTGTTAATAAGGCCGTGCTTCTTTTAGGAGTTCCAAAAGAACAAGTTAAGATCAAGGTTCTTGCCGAGGCACAAAAGGGTCTTTTTGGTATGGAGGGCGCCAAGCCAGCCAAGATCAGGGCCACTATTATTAATACGCCTACTTTGAAGAAAAAGGCTTGATTTAGTGTAGTGTATTTGGTAATATGTTCCACAGGGAACTAATGTTGAGACTACAACATTGTTCTACGTGGAACTTGTGGAAATGGTATCAACAAAGTAGCAGGATCTCGATAAAACAAATACATCGCTTGATCCATGGTTTGTAACCGGATTTAGCGATGGAGAAGCTGCATTTACATTTAGTCGGTCTGGTGATATGTTCGCGCTGTACTTTTCAATAGCTCAAAGAGTAGACAATAAGGAAATAATTGAAAAGATACAGAGTTATTTTGCTGGCGTGGGTAAAATTTATAGAAGAAAAGAAAAGTTGCCTACGAGAAATAGCGGATACACTAAACCAACGGCATATTTCAGGGTTTGTAAACAAAAAGATCTTCTTCGCATTATTGAGCATTTTGATAAGTTTCCGTTGCAGAGCAAAAAGCAAGAAGTTTATCAAGTTTGGAGAGAAATGGCGATTGCAAAAACTAAGAACTTCCTAAATTGCAGCAGCGAGGAATTTAGGGTTTTCTCCGAAAAATTATCTCGTATGAATCATAAGAGTAGGGCGTTTAAAGTACACCAAAAATAATGTCCAAGATCATAGCGATCTGTAATCAGAAGGGTGGGACAGGGAAGACCACAACTTCTATCAATCTCTCTGTTTATCTCGCGATAGAGGGCCACAAATGCCTTTTAGTCGACGCTGATCCTCAGGGTAACTCAACCAGCGGCCTGGGCATTGATAAAAACGCTCTTACGATATCGCTCTATCACGTCTTGTTAAATGACGCGCAGATCAAGGACGTGATGGTAAAAACTGAAATAGAAAATTTAAGCCTGGTTCCTTCAAATATTGACCTGATAGGCGCGGAAGTTGAGTTGATAGAGGCATTGGATAGGGAGAGGCGGCTACGGACATCTTTGGCAGCCATAAGCGAAGAGTTTGATTATGTGATCATAGACTGTCCGCCATCGCTGGGTATACTTACCCTAAATGCTTTAGTTGCAGCTACTTCCGTATTAATACCAGTCCAGTGTGAATATTATGCCCTTGAAGGCCTTGGCCAGTTGACAAAGACTATTAATTTGATCAGGGATAATTTAAACCCGGACTTGAAAATTGAAGGCGTTCTTCTGACCATGGCAGATTTTAGGACAAATCTTACATCTGAAGTCATAACAGAAACGAGGAATTTTTTCAGTGACAAGGTTTTTGAAACGATAATACCAAGAAGTATACGGCTTTCAGAAGCGCCGGGTTTTGGAAAATCCATTTTTCAGTATGATAAAAATTCAATAGGCGCGCAAAAATATAATGCCTTGGCTAAAGAAATGCTGGGCGTAAAATGACATATCGGGACACCCCTTGCTTAGACACTGCCAAAATTTTCTTACGATAATTTTGGCGTAAGCTGCGGGATGATTTGCACACAAAAAGAGCCAGGAGGCGGATCTATGGAAAAGAAGGCTTTGGGCAGAGGATTGTCAGCGCTGATCTCTCCGGGGAGAAGCGTGGAAGATGTTTTAAAAAAAGAGATCCTATTGTCTTCGGATACCGGCGCTGACAAAGGCGTTCTTTTCGTGGAGCTTTCAAAAATGATGCCTAACCGTTTACAGCCGCGCGTTGATTTTGACGACGCGCAGTTATCAGAGCTTATAGCATCAATAAAAGAAAAAGGTGTGCTGGCGCCTATACTTGTGCGGCGCGTTGATGATAAGTTTGAGATCATCGCGGGAGAGCGCCGTTTCAGGGCGGCGCAGCAGCTTAAATTGGGCCGCGTGCCCGTCGTTGTCAGGGATGTTTCGGACCAGGAGGCCCTGGTATTATCTATCGTAGAAAATATTCAGCGCCAGGAATTGAACCCGATGGAAGAGGCGCGCGCTTTTCAAAGGCTCTCAAAAGAATTTTCATTGACGCAAGAGGAGATAGCAATATCGGTGAGCAAAGATCGTTCCACTGTAGCGAATATTCTGCGATTATTAAATTTACCGCCCGAGGTGCAGAAAGCTATTAGTTCAGGGAAGCTTTCTTTTGGACACGGCAAGGCCCTGCTTGGGTTAGACAGCGCGCCGCAACAGATAAGGCTGACGCAATTAGTTTTATCTAACTCATTGTCTGTCAGAGAGTTAGAGAATTATATTGCTTCTTTGAACTTAACTTCCGCGAAAAAAAGAAGAGTGCCTAAAGACAAAGATCTTTATGCCGCGGATGTTGAAGATCAGCTGCAAAAGATCTACGGCACTAAGATAAAAGTGCTCGCGTCTAAAAAAAGAGGCAAAATAGTTATTGAATATTATTCTTCCGATGACCGGGAGAGGATATTGAAGCTGCTGAAACGCTAGCAAAAATAACGAAGGAAGGCGATCATGGCGAACGAAGCTACATTAATAATCATTAAACCGGACGGCTTAAAGAAATCCCTGACGGGTAATATTTTAACCAGGCTTTCAGAGACAAAGCTTGAGATCGTGGCAGCTAAAATGGTGCGCGTATCTCACGAACTTGCCGCCCAACACTATGAGCACTTAAAAGATAAGCCGTTTTTTGAGGATGTCCTCAAATATCTGATGGGAGAGTTCCACGACCGCCGCAAAGTCATGGCGCTCATCTATTGGGGAGAGGGCGCGAGTGTTAAGTGCCGCGCGCTCGCCGGAGCGACGAACCCTGAAGAGGCTGACTCGGTCTCTATCCGCGGTTCTTACGGCCGCATAACGACGCGAGGCGTTTATGAGAACGTCATTCATGTTTCGGCAGATCCGGGAGACGCCCAGCGTGAGATAAAACTGTGGTTTGACCCCGACGAGATAATCGTGGACCTGTTCCCGTCCAGGCTTGCCGTAGAGACGCGGGAAAAGAGGGAGTGGGTATGATCATCAGCATGACTGGATTTGGGCAGGCGCAGGTAGAAAAAAACGGCGAACGGTTCACAGTGATCTTAAAAAGCGTTAATCATCGTTATTTTGAAACGACTTTTCATTTGCCGCCGAGTTTGGACCATCTTGAGTCTTTGTTCAGGTCCAAGCTGCAGGAAAAGATAAAAAGGGGCAAGGTTAATATTTCTGTTAATCATGTAAACGAGGCCTCAGAAGTCGTAGTGCTTAATCAGGAACTTGTGATGAAGTATTTCCGCGCCTTTGAGCTTATGCGCAAAAAATTACAACTTAACGATAGCGTTAGCATATCGTCGTTAGTGTCGTTGCCGGGCGTGCTTAATTACAGGAGAGAGGAACTAAAGGATAACGAGAGAGAGTCCGCGATCAAGGCCGCTTTGACGCAGGCCCTTAAAAAACTTATAGGCATGCGTTGCCACGAAGGCGTCGCGTTGGGAGAGGACTTAATACGGCGCGTTAAAAGTATCTCAAAGCATATGATAACTATAAAGAAACAGGTTCACAGCGTTATAGAGGCGAACAAGAAAGGAATGTCGCTGGAGAACCTGGAGAGTTTTCTGCGCTCTACCGATGTGTCCGAAGAGATAACGCGCATAGAGTTCCACCTTAAGAGTTTTTTGAAACACACCAAACTAAGGGACCCCAAGGGCAAGGTCCTTGATTTTATCGGCCAGGAATTGCAAAGAGAAATAAATACTCTCGGCGCCAAGGTCCAGGACAAGCATGTCGCCTATCAGGTCGTTATGGTAAAAGACCAGATCGAGAAGATCCGTGAGCAGGCCCAGAATGTTGAATAAAGAAAAAATGAGCAGCAGGGCCTGGGTCATCTCAGGGCCGTCGGGTTCAGGCAAGACGACGCTTTGCGAAGAGTTGTTGAAAGACGCCTTTTGGCGTAAGCGCCTGGTAAGGTCTGTTTCTTACACGACAAGGCCATTACGCCGCGGCGAGAAAGAAGGCAGGGATTACAGGCGCGTCTCCGAGGAGCGATTTTTAAGGCTAAAGGCAAGCGGCGGTTTTTATGAGAGTGAAAAGATATTCGGGTTTTATTATGGGACGCCGAAAAAGGCTTTTTTAGACGCAAACAAGGAGGGTAAAGACCTGCTCTTGTCCATAGATGTCAAGGGCGCGCGTTCGTTAAGAAATGCTTTGGGCCGGAAGGCGGTTTCAATTTTCGTGCTGCCCCCTGACCTAAAAGTTTTAAGGCAACGGCTCACGCGCCGTTCCACGGAGGGCAAAAAAGATATAGAGAATAGGCTACGGCGTGTTAAAATAGAGCTTTCTTTCATGAAGGATTATGACTATATCGTAGTAAATGATGATCTTAAAGCAGCGTTGTCCAAATTAATATCCATACTTACCGCAAAACAATGTGAGGGCGCTTATGTCTTACGTACCATTGGAAAAGCTTATAGATAAGAGTCACGGAAGCATGTATAAATTATGCGTGTTTATTTCTCGACGGGCGCTTGAACTTGCGGAAGGGGCGGCGAGATTGGTAGAGGCCCCCAGCGACATTAAGGTTACAACGCTTGCCATGCTCGAGGTTGCGGCCGGCAAAGTTACCATGTCCGAGGAGACAAAAGAGGCATGAATACATGAGTAAGAATAAGAAGATCATATTGGGTGTCAGCGGCAGCATTGCTGCTTTTAAGGCGGCTGATATCGCAAGCCTGCTTTCGCAGAAAGGCCGCGACGTTACTGTTATCATGACAGAAGAGGCAGAGCATTTTATTACACCCTTGACTTTGCAGATGCTTTCCGCAAACAAAGTTTACAGGGGCATGTTTGAAGCCACGGACGACTGGGATGTGGAACACGTTTCTTTAGCTGATAGCGCCAGCCTTATCCTGATAGCTCCGGCAACAGCGAACATAATTGCTAAACTTGCCCATGGCTTGTGCGATGACTTATTGACATGCACTGTGTTGGCTTCCCGGGCGCCTGTTTTATTGGCTCCTGCGATGAACGATGTTATGTATCAACAAAGATCAACACAGGATAATATAGAGCGCTTAAAGAAGTTTGGATATAATTTTATAGGGCCTGTTAAAGGCAGATTAGCCTGTGGCAATGTAGGCCTTGGCCGCATGAGCAGTGTTGAAGATATAGTGAGCGCCTCATTAAGGCTAGTACGTTAAAACGCATTATTGATTTTATGGCGCGATAGCCAAGCGGCAAGGCAGTGGTCTGCAAAACCACTATACGTCGGTTCGATTCCGACTCGCGCCTCCATTTAATTTTCCTTGTTGGAAAATTAAATGGACACTAAAGCGAACGTGGTGCAGCGATAAGCTGCACAGTGAGCGTAGTGTTGATTTTTGAGACGAAGCCATTGGAGTGTTGATTTTTGCGGCAAATTGCGCCGGGGTGGTGAAATTGGCAAACGCACGGGATTTAAAATCCCGCGGCCGTAAGGCCTTGAGGGTTCAAGTCCCTCCCTCGGCATTAAAATGGCGGTTTCGGGCGCGTAGCTCAGTTGGTTAGAGTATCTCCTTGACATGGAGGGGGTCACAGGTTCAAGTCCTGTCGCGCCCATGAAATTTGTCTTAAAACAGGCAATTAAAAGGTGTCTAACCGGATAAAGGGCCTTTATGAAAAAGATCTGGGAGCGGATTACAACTGTTGAAAAAGCCGGCGGCCGCAGCTTTGATATCGCGTTCTGGCAGGCGCAGGGCGCAGGCAAACGTTTCAGGGCCGCTTTTGATATGCTCAAATATTTTTATATCTTAAGAAAGAAAAAAATAAATGCTCATACCTTCAGATTACAAAGAACTGTTGAGCGCCTTAAACAAGCGCGGGGCTAAATATTTGATCGTCGGCGCGTATGCCGTTATTTATTATACAGAACCCCGCTACACAAAAGATCTGGATATTTGGGTAGGCCCCGAGATAGAGAATGCCGCGAAGGTTTATGAGGCGTTGAAACAATTCGGAGCTCCTTTGAGAGGTTTGACACCAGCGGATTTTACTAAACCATCTCTCGTTTATCAAATTGGCGTTGATCCGGTAAGGGTCGATATCCTGATGGGTATACCCGGGTTGGATTTTAACACGGCATGGCAGCGCAGGAAGCGGGTTGTATTTGAAGGCGTTGACGGCAGTGTTATAGGAATAGAAGAGTTGATGAGGTCTAAAAAGAAAGCAAACCGGCCCATGGACCTGGTGGACATAGGTAATTTATCAACAAGGCTGAAAAGCAGCAAGAGAAGAAAAAAATAAATGGACTTATCAATATTACGGCATAGTTGTTCTCACGTAATGGCCCAGGCGGTCAAATCGCTGTGGCCTCATGTAAAATTGGCCATAGGCCCGTCCATTGACGACGGGTTTTACTATGATTTTGATAAGCCAGAGCCTTTTATCCCTGAAGACTTAGAAAAGATAGAACAGCGTATGCAGGCGATCATAAATAGCGGCCTTAAGTTCGTAAGAACAGAGTTGCAAAAAAAAGACGCGATAACGCTTTTTGAAAATATGGGCGAGGCTTATAAGGTCGAGCTTATAAAAGCTATACCCGATGAGAAAGTGGCCATTTATAAGACAGGCGATGAATTTACGGATCTTTGCCGCGGCCCTCACGTTGATAAGACCTCTGACATAAAAGCTTTTAAATTGTTGTCAATAGCCGGCGCCTATTGGCACGGCATTGAAACCAATCCAATGCTTCAGCGCATATACGGGACGGCTTTTGACAATAGCGCAGACTTAAAAAAGCACTTAACATTGCTTGATGAGGCTAAAAAGCGCGACCACAGAAAACTTGGCAAGGAGTTAGAGCTTTTTGACATATATCACGACGAGGCCGGCGCGGGACTGGTCTTTTATCTCCCCAAAGGCGCTATCTTGCGTAATATCCTTGAGACATACGAAAAAGAAGAGCATCTTAAGCGCGGGTACCAGATGGTCATTACTCCGCATATTTTAAAAGGCGAACTGTGGAAGACATCGGGCCACGCGGCGTATTATCGCGAGAACATGTATTTTTTTGAAATAGACAAGCAAGAGTACGCGGTCAAGCCTATGAATTGCCCCGGGCATATCTTGATCTATAAATCAAAGACGCGCAGTTATCGCGACCTGCCATTGCGGCTTTTTGAGTTAGGCACCGTCTATCGGCACGAGAAGAGCGGGGTCCTCCACGGGTTACTTCGCGCACGCAGTTTTACCCAGGACGACGCGCATATTTTTTGCCTGCCAGAACAGGTAAAGGAAGAAATAAAAGGCGTTATTGATTTTGTCTTTGATACGATGAAGCTGTTTGGTTTTGAAGACTTGAAAGTTGAGATAAGCACCCGGCCTGTTAAATCTATAGGCACAGATGATGATTGGCAAAAAGCTACCTCGGCCATTAAAGGATCCCTGGATGAAAAAAAATTGGCATATGATATAAATGAAGGAGACGGCGCTTTTTACGGCCCCAAGATAGACATAAAGTTACGCGACGCCATTGGCCGTTATTGGCAGTGCGCCACTATCCAGTGCGATTTTGCTCTTCCGCAAAATTTTGATCTTAACTATGTAGCGAATGACGGCAAATATTGCAGGCCCGTTATGCTGCACCGCGTGATATTCGGAAGCCTGGAGCGGTTTATAGGCACGCTGATAGAACACTATGCCGGGCATTTTCCTCTTTGGCTTGCGCCAGAACAAGTTTTGATAATTCCCATAAAGGATGATATTATGGGCTTCGCCAAAGAGGTTGAGGCGGCCCTGAAAATAAGATCTATCCGGGCGTCCGTTGATACGTCGTCGGAAACATTGAATAAAAAGATCCGTAACGCTGAGCTTAAGAAAGTGCCTTATGTGGTTGTTTTAGGGGCCAGAGAGGCTAGCGCGCACAGCGTATCAGTGCGCAGCAAAGCCAAAGGCGGCTTAGGAGTTATGGGCGTGGATGATTTTGTAGAAAAGATCTTAAAAGAGATAGAAGAGAAAAAGTAGAATTATTGCTCAATAGGCAGGAGTTAGCGCGCTATACAAAATCAAGGAGGTGGAGAATTAAAAAATTCGTGAGAGTTAATGAAAAGATCCGCTCACCCGAGCTTCGCGTGATAGGCCCCGCGGGCGAGCAGTTGGGTGTCGTTTCTTGTAAGGCAGGCCTGGACCTGGCGGCAAAATACGAGTTAGACCTTGTTGAAGTAGCGTCGCAGGTCAAACCTCCGGTTTGCAGGATCATGGATTTTAGCAAATATAAGTATGAGCAGGAAAAACGCGAGCGGGAAGCTAAAAAACACCAAAAACATTTTCAGATCAAGGAGATCAGAGTTAAGCCTAATATTGAAGAGCATGATTACGCCATCAAACTTGTCCACCTTTTGGAATTTTTAAAAGAGGGCAATAAGGTAAAGGTGACGCTTATGTTCAGGGGCCGCGAAATGGCGCATAGGGATATAGGCCGTCGTATAATTGACCGCTTTGCCACGGATATTAAGGCGGGAGGTGTTATTGAATATGGCCCTTTGTTGGAAGGCCGCATGATCACCATGGTCGTCGCGCCAAAATAAGCGAGTAGCTAATGCCGAGGCCCGGCCTTGGTAAATCAGGAGATATTATGCCAAAATTAAAAACAAACAGATCGGCAGCAAAACGCATTTTTCGGACAGGTAAAGGAAAGTTTAAGAGGACGCGGGCGTATAAAAGCCATCTTTTAACAGGTAAGTCGCGCAGGCGTAAAAGGAACTTAAGAAAAGCGGCTCTGGTAGACAGGACAGAGCTTCAGAAGATAAGGAGGATGTTGCCTTATGGCTAGGATCAAACACAGCGTTTCAACCCGGGCGCGCAAAAAGAAAGTCTTTAAAGCCGCCAAGGGTTATTATGGAGACAGGTCCAGGCGGTACCGCCTGGCAAAAGAGACTGTGGCGCGGGCTTTGAGGTATGCCACGCGTGACCGTAAAGTTAGAAAAAGAGAGTTCCGCAGCCTCTGGATCACGCGCATCAACGCGGCGTGCAGGGAGCAGGGATTATCGTATTCAAAATTCATGACAGGCTTGAAAAAAGCTGAGGTTGTCCTTGATAGGAAGATTATCGCTGATATGGCCGTCAATGACGCCGCGACATTTAAAAAGCTTGTTGAGATAGCTAAAAAGTAGAGTGCTTGTATGCCTTTTGATCATGCGCCCATTGCGGCAGAGGCAAAGGATCATATAAATTCTTGCCAGGACAAGGTAGCTCTTGACGCGGCACGTGTTAAGTATCTTGGACGCAAGGGCATTATTGCCGAATTATTCTCAAAGCTCTCGGCTTTGCCGCAGGAAGAAAGAAAGGTTTTTGGCGCATCCCTCAATGTCCTCAAGCAGGCAATAGAAGAGTCATTGCGTCAGAAAGAAGAGGCTTTGTCAGCGTCGCGTGATCCGCTAACTTCTCATGGCGCGCTAGATCTGGATATAACCCTTCCCGGCAAAAAACCAATGCTTGGCCGCCAGCATCCCCTGACGCAGGTAGAGACAGAGATTTGCGATATATTCGGCCGTCTAGGATTTAAGGCCTTTGAAGGCCCGGAAGTTGAGACAGAATATAATAATTTTGAAGCTTTAAATATTCCGCTTGAACATCCTTCCAGAGACGCGTTTGACACATTCTACATAAAAGAGTTCTCAGGTTCTCGAGTTGACGAGCTGACGAGCCTAGGTCCAAAAAATAAAACTTTAGGAACTAGCGAACTCGCGAACTCGCGAACTTGTAAACTGTTATTAAGAAGCCATACCTCGCCCGCGCAGATCCGCGCCCTTAAGGCATGCCATCCGCCGATGGCTGTTGTTGTGCCTGGCAGGGTCTATCGGCCCGACGCTGTTGATGCGTCGCACTCTTTTATGTTCCATCAGGTTGAAGGAATCGCTGTGAGCGAAAAAATAAGGTTTTCGGACTTGAAGGGCGTTTTAATGGCCTTCGCGACAGAGATGTTCAGCGAGAAAACAAAATTGCGTTTCAGGCCTAGCTTTTTCCCTTTTACAGAACCCTCTGCCGAGGTTGATATCGCGTGTTTTTTATGCGCGGGCTATGGTTGCCCGGTGTGCAAAAAAAGCGGCTGGCTTGAGATCGGGGGTTGCGGTATGGTGCATCCCTATGTTTTAAAGTCCGGCGGGTGCGACCCGAAGGTATGGCGAGGATTTGCTTTTGGCATGGGCGTGGAACGCATAGCCATGTTGAAGTTTGGCATTAAGGATATAAGGATGTTCTTTGAGAATGACATAAGATTTCTTGAACAATTTTAATGACGGCATAACTTACGGAGTTTAAGCGACGTAAGTTATTTGCCGGAATTATCCCGCGCCCGTAGGGTGTCGGGATTTGGAATGGAATTTATGAAGATCAGTTACTCTTGGATAAAAGAATTTGTGGATGTTAAGTTAAGCCCTGAAAAGCTGGGAGATAGGCTCACTATGGCCGGGTTAAGTGTCGCGTCTCTTGAAGAGATAGATGGCGATTGGGTATATGATATAGAAGTTATGTCCAATAGGCCGGATTGGTTAAGCGCGCGCGGTATTGCGCGCGAAGTAGCGGCAATAACAAATACGAAGTTCGCGAATTCACGGGTTTGCGAGTTCACGGGTGTAAAAAAGAAAAAGATCAATAGGACAACAGGCAAACGACCGGATAACCGGCTAACCGTTTCAGTTGAAGACACAAAAGCCTGCCCGCTCTATTATGGTAATCTCATCACAGGCGTTAAGGCCGCGGAGTCCCCTGCATGGTTGATAAAGAGGCTTAATTCAGTTGGGCTGCGTTCAGTCAACAATGTGGTAGATATCACCAATCTCTGCCTTATGGAATACGGACAGCCGCTTCACGCTTTTGATTTTGATAAATTGGAAGGCGGCGCTATTATCGTGCGCCGGGCCCGCGACGGAGAGCGTCTTATATTGCTTGATGGTATAGAAAAAAGGCTTTCAGCCGGCCTGCTTGTTATAGCCGACAAGAAAAAGCCCGTTGCAATTGCCGGCATTATGGGCGGGCAGGCCAGCGAGGTAACGTCAAAGACCGTCAACATCATGCTTGAGAGCGCTTGCTTTGACCCTGTGGTGATCAGGCAGGGTGCGCGGACGATTGGAGTGGTTTCAGATTCATCTTACAGATTTGAGAGAAGTGTTGACATACCCGGAGTGCGGGCAGGGTTGCTCGCGGCGACGCGAATGATCTGTGATATGTGCGGCGGAACGCTTGTTGTATCCAGGCAGTCAGGCATGCCCGCGCAACCGAAAAAACAGAAGATCATGTTTGACTTGAAAGAAGCGGTGGATGTTTTGAGTATCCGCGTAACTTCCAGAGAAGCAAAAAATATTCTTAAGAGATTAGGTTTTGTGGTGAAGGATAAAAAACAGGATGTTTTTGAAGTCACGGCCCCGAGTTTCAGAAAAGATGTCAAGGTGGCAGAAGATTTAACTGAAGAAATAGCAAGGTCTTACGGTTATGATAAAATACCTCTGACGACTCCTGAGATCAGGCCGTTTTCCATGGAAGTATCTAAGGACCAGGCAATAGAGCGTGTAAGCAGAGAACTGCTTGTTGCGATGGGGTTTAAAGAGGTCATTACCTATAGCCTCACAAGCGAAGAAAATTATGCCAAAAGCGCGATCCAGGTGCCGCCGGGTATAAATGCTTTAGTCAATCCCCTGAGCCAGGATTATCACTTGTTGCGGACAACTTTGTTGCCGGCTTTGTTTGAATGCGCGTCTTTTAACATCAATCGCAATGATCCGAACTTTGAGATATTTGAAATAGCCCATATATTCGGTGAGGCCGAGGAAACGATCTCTGTCGGTATATTGCTCTCTGGGGATAAGCGCGCCGAGTGGCTTAAAGACTACAGGCCGTATACGCTATATGACCTTAAGGGAGCGTTAGAATCATTGTTTGATGAACTAAGGGTTAAAGGATATGTTTTTGTGAAGCCGCAACCCGCAGGCGCGTCCATCTTTTGCATTTTTATTAACGGCCAAATGGCAGGGTCAATAGGAGTTATGTCAGAGGCTGTCAAAAAACGCTGGGGCATAAAGGTAAAAAAAGATATTTTTGTAGCTGAGGTTTCTTTGAGCGCGTTAGCGCGTGTCGCGGACTTGAAAAAAGTGTTTACGCCGATAGCTTCAACGCCGTCTATTTCGCGCGATATTAGCGTTTTAACCGGAGATGTAACACCTTATGCCGCGATAAAAGAGTTGATAGAGAAAAGAGCGGCCGGCTATCTGAAGGCGATCGCTCTATCGGAATGTTATCAAGGCAAAGAGGTCCCGCGAGGCTCCCGGGGGCTGACTATTTCGCTTACTTACGGCTCTGATACAAAGACATTAACAGACGCCGAGATCAACTTAGTGCATAGTAATGTGCTTGAAGGCCTGGTGAAAGAATTATCGTTGACGCTCAGGTAGTTATTCTAATGAGACAAATCAAGCAGGATGATTTGTCTCATTAGCCGTTGATTCTATTGAATTCAAATGGCGCCTGTGATATACTATAATAGACAAGGCTTTTAATATCCCTGCGGTGTTCGTCGGCGATTGATGATTATTGAACCAACACCAATCCTAAGGGAGCCCATCTTCAGGCGAGCCTTTTGGGCCGCTGAGAGGGCACCCACGTGTCTGAACGGGTTCAGACCACCTAGCTGACGGCAGTTGCGGGGATTTTTTTGAGCACATTAATGTAAGTATCCAGCGGGATCCTACCGAGTGTGGCAAAATTGTCAAAGAAAATTTTGCCACAGTTGACGAGGGAGGATTAGCATAAATTTCATGACCAAAAGAACCACCCTTCCCATAGATTCCACCGATCTGTTCATCGGAAAAGTAACCTCTCCGGGGAAAGCATCCGTTACAGATCTAGAACCTTTAGCCAGCCGGATGCGGCCTGTTAATTTAGATGAGTTTGCCGGGCAGGAGCATATTTTAGCCCCGGGATCACTTTTGCGAAAGGCTATAGAGACGGACCGTCTGATGTCCGTCATTTTTTTTGGGCCTCCGGGAACCGGCAAGACCACTTTAGCCCACTGCATCGCCAATATCACCCACTCCTATTTTGAGCCGCTCAATGCCGTTGCCTCAAACGTCGCAGAACTGCGCCGTGTGATCAAACAAGCAAAATTAAGGCAAAGCTCGACGGCGCAGAAGACCATTATTTTTATTGACGAGATACACCGTTTTAATAAGGCGCAGCAGGATGTGCTGATGCCCGATATAGAAGATGGAAGCGCGACACTCATAGGCGCGACTGTGCAAAATCCTTTTTTCGCGCTGACATCGCCGCTATTGTCACGGTCCCTGATATTTGAGTTCCAGCCGCTTAGCGAAAAAAATATTCTGACTATATTAGAACGCGCGCTTCAAGATGTTCAGCGCGGTTTAGGGTCATTAAAGGTAGAGGCTGAAAAAAAGGCGCTGGAGTTTTTGGCCAGGATATGCGAAGGCGACGGCCGGCGCAGCCTCAACGCTTTAGAAATAGGGATCAGAAGCAAAACCAGGGCAAAAGACGGCAGCCTGTTGTTTACTTTGAAAGACGCGCAGGAATCCATACAAAAAAAGGCCGTGTTATATGATCACGATGAGGACGGCCATTATGATACTATTTCCGCTTTTATTAAATCCATGCGCGGTTCAGACCCTGACGCGGCACTTTATTGGCTTGCTAAAATGATCTATGCCGGCGAAGACCCGCGTTTTATCGCGCGCCGCATCTGTATCTGCGCGGCTGAAGATGTGGGCCTCGCCGATCCGCAGGCATTGGTGTTAGCGCACGCGGCGCAGGAAGTCTCTGAATTCGTCGGTATGCCTGAGGCAAGGATACCTTTGGCGCAGGCCGCGGTGTATGTTGCCTGCAGCCCTAAATCCAACGCGGCGTATCTGGGTATTGAAAAGGCCTTAAAAGAGGTGAAGGAGGGCCGCCTGCAGGAGGTGCCTAAGCATTTAAAAGACGCTGCCGCGGATGGCGGCACGCTGGGCCATGGTAATGGGTATAAATACGCGCACGATTTTCCGGGCCACTATGTGGAACAGGACTACATGGCTGAAAGAATTAAGTTTTATGATCCCCAAGATATCGGTTATGAAAAAAAGATAAAAGAGAGGCTGAAAGAACTCAAGAGCCATGACTTGGTTCCCCAGAACCCCAGCTCCCCAGGATCCCAGCCAAATCTTTAAACTGGGACGCTGGGGCTTTTGGCGCACAGGGGCACAAACATTCTTATGATTATTACAAAACAAAAATCCGGGCAAGATATTTCAAAGATGCTGGAGAATAAAAATAAAATTTTTATCGTCGGATGCGGCGATTGCGCGGCTACCTGTAAGACAGGAGGCGAAGGGGAAGTCGCCGCTATGGCGGTATTTTTAAAAAAACAAGGTATAACAGTCACGGGTTTTGTCACGCCTGATGTTACCTGCGCCGCGGCGCAAGTAAAGGCCGCTTTTGCTAAGAACAAAGAAGCGCTGAAAAAGTCTGACGCCATCCTTGTCTTGGCTTGCGGTTCCGGCGCGCAAAGCGTCCGTGAAAATGACCGGTTAGGTTTGGATGTTTTGCCTGGATGCGAGAGCCTTTTCGCGGCCCTCATTGATAAAGATAATAATTTTCAAGAGGTGTGCAGTAGCTGCGGTGAGTGCGTTTTGGACCTGACAGAGGGCATATGCCCGGTCACGCGTTGTTCCAAGGGCCTATTGAATGGGCCATGCGGCGGCCATAATAAAGGTAAGTGTGAAGTAGATAAGAATAGAGATTGCGCCTGGGTGCTTATTTATAAGAAAATGAAAGAAAACGGGACGCTTTCGCGTTTAAAGAAGCGTCTGCCGCCAAAGAATTACAAGGTATCAACAAAGCCGCTTAGCGTAGCAAGGGAAGCGAAAGAATTGACATAGCCGCTTACTTGTGATAATTTAAATGAGCCCACAATTTACGGAATGGTAGTAAACGTAAATTGTATGGGCGAATTTATACCGATACTAGCAAGCAGATTTTAGGCGCGTAGCGCCAGAAATCTGCGTAGCGGCTTAGTAGCGGTATCAATCAAACAAAACCATGGATAACGCTCAATATAGCCAGAAGGTGATGGATCATTTTTTAAACCCGCACAACGTGGGAGAATTGCCCGACGCTAACGGTATAGGCAATGTCGGCAATCCCATCTGTGGGGATATAATGAGGCTTTATATCAAGGTAGAGGATAACAGGATAGTTAACGTAAGTTTTAAGACGTTTGGCTGCGGGGCCGCGATAGCTACATCCAGCATGGTAACGGATTTAGTGAAAGGCAAGACCCTTGATGAGGCCTTGGCTATTTCCAATAAGGCTGTAGCCGAAGCTTTAGGCGGCCTGCCTAAGATAAAGATGCACTGTTCTGTTTTGGCAGAAGAGGCGCTAAAGGCGGCTATTGACGATTACCGCAAGAAACAGGTAAGCTCATGATACAGGAAAAAAAGAGAAAACTTAGGGTGGAAGTCCTAAAAAAACTAAGAAGTCATAAGGAGGAAAGTAGACTTAAAAAAAGTTCTAAGATAGCAAGCAAACTTTTTTTACTGAAAGAATTTTTGAAAGCAAAGACGGTGCTGTTTTATCTTTCTTTTGACGGAGAAGTAGATACTATGAGGATGATCAAGAATACTATAAAGCAAGGCAAAAGGGTCGCTGTCCCTGTAGTCCGAGCAGAGTCTAAGGAAATAATACCTTCTCTGCTTAAGGACTTAGACGCAGAGCTCAAGACCGGGCCCTATGGCATAGCGCGCCCCAAAGAAGAATACATACGTCCGATACCTCTGGATTCAATAGATCTCGTAGTCGTTCCCGGCCTCGCCTTTGACGAGGCGGGCAATAGGCTTGGGCGCGGGCTGGGGTATTATGACAGGTTTTTGGGCCAATTGCCTAAAGAGTGCCCTACTGTGGGCCTTGCTTTTGATTTTCAGATAATCCGTGATTTCCCTCCTCTAGAACCTCATGACCTCTCTGTCACAAAAGTCCTCTTTGCGTAAGTAACAATAGGGCCTGCTAAGCTTCTGATCTTTATAAATAGAAGCAGGGCCTACCCGTCCGCCGTTTTCACGGCGGCTTGTATAAAGAAGGAGGTAGTTCGCCATGTCCACAGGATACAACATATATGTATTAGGTTTTATATTTATAGCAATAGGAGCCGCGCTTTCTTTCCTATATCTATTTTTTAGAAAGTCTTTAGGGGAGCAGAGGCTTAAGACCGCGACTATGCAGGCAAAGGTCATTGTTGATGAAGCCAGCAGGAACGCAGATGCTATTCGTAAAGAAGGAGAGCTGGCGGCTAAGGACCTGTTATTCAAGATGCGCCAGGATTTTGAAAAAGAGACGCGCGACCGCAGGGACGAGATAGCCAATATTGAAAAGAGGATAGCTCAGAGAGAAGCCAATCTTGAAAGGCGCGTTGACCTTCTGGAGAAAAAGGAAAGAGAGCTTGAAGATAAGACGAGAAACTTAAAAACCCAGGAAGACGCCCTTAAAGCAAAGGGCGACGACCTAAACAGGCTTTTGTTAGAAGAAAAAGAGAGGCTACATAAGATCTCCAATATGTCTCCGGAAGAAGCTAAGGTGCTTTTATTGTCCAGGCTTGACAGCGAGCTAAACACGGAAAAGGCGGTCTTAATAAAAAAGAATGAAGATGAGATAAAAGAGACTTCTGATAAAAAAGCAAGAGAGATCATCGGTTATGCTATTCAGCGTTGCGCCGTGGAGCACGCGGTTGAATCAACGGTCAGCATCGTTAACCTTCCTGGCGACGACATGAAAGGCCGCATAATAGGCCGCGAGGGCCGTAATATTCGAGCCTTTGAAATGGCTACAGGCATTGATGTTATCATTGATGATACGCCTGAGGCGGTCATGCTTTCAGGATTTGACCCTGTTAGGCGTGAAGTCGCGCGTCTTTCGCTGGAGCGCCTGATATCAGACGGCAGGATACATCCCGGCCGCATTGAAGAGGTTGTTGAAAAGACCAAAAAGGAAATGGATATTAAGATCAAAGAAGAAGGCGAAAAGATATTTTTTGAGATCGGCGTGCACAGTGTGCATCCAGAACTCGTCAAGCTCATCGGCAGGCTTAAATATAGGACGAGTTTTGGCCAGAACGCCCTTCAACATTCCAGGGAAGTCGCCCTTCTAATGGGCGTCATGGCTGACGAATTAGGTCTTGACCATAAGTTGGCTCGCAGGATAGGTATTCTGCATGATATAGGTAAGGCCTTAGATCAGCAGATAGAAGGCACGCATGCCAAGCTTGGAGCGGATCTTGCCAGGAAGTTTGGAGAGAGCGAAGTAGTGGCCCAGGGTATTGAAGCGCATCACGAGGAAGTGGAAAAGACCAGCCTTTATGGTGTGCTTGCTGCCGCGGCTGACGCTATAAGCGCGGCGCGCCCGGGCGCGCGCAGAGAAACGCTGGAGACTTACGTCAAGCGCCTGGAAAAATTAGAGTCTATCGCCAACGTTTTTAAGGGCGTTGAAAAGGCGTTTGCCATTCAGGCAGGAAGAGAGATACGCGTCATTGTGCAGCCGGAAAAGATATCCGATAGCGATGCTATTGTCCTTGCGCGCGATATCCGTAAGAAAATAGAAGAGGGCATGGAGTATCCGGGCCAGGTAAAGGTGACGGTCATCCGTGAAACGCGAGCTATAGAATACGCAAAATGAAATAGTTTATAGTTAATAGCCCATAGTCTATAGGCAGAACAAAAACTATTTTAACCATTAACTATATACCCAAATGAGTTTAAAGATACTTTTTATCGGCGACATTGTAGGTTCTCCCGGCAGGGCCGCGGTCAAGGCGCTGGTGCCCATAATCAGAAAAAGAGAAGACATAGATGTTGTAGTCGCGAATGCTGAAAATTCCGCAGGCGGCTCAGGTATTACAGCTCGCACAGCGCGCGACCTTTTTCAATCAGGCTGTGACGTTTTGACTTCAGGGGACCACGTTTGGAGAAGGCCTGAGATCGTTGAGCTGCTGCACAGGGAAGCCAACATACTCCGCCCCGCTAATTTTCCGAAGATGACACCCGGCAAAGGGAGCGTTATCTTTAGAACAGAAGCAGGGCTAAAAGTCGGGGTTATCTGTCTTTTGGGAAGGGTTTTTATAGACGCGCTGGTGGAGTCGCCGTTTAAGGTAGTCATTGAAGAGATGAAGATATTGAAAGCGGAAACCCATGTTGTCCTTGTTGATATCCACGCGGAGGCTACGTCTGAAAAGATCGCCTTGGGGTGGTTCTTGGATGGCGAGGCCTCGGCTGTATTGGGCACGCATACTCATATCCAGACCGCGGACGAATCTATTTTGCCCAAAGGCACGGCGTATATCACTGATGTCGGTATGACCGGCCCGTATGATTCTGTTATCGGCCGCAATAAAGAAAAGATCATTGAGAGATTTGTAACGGGTATGCCCACAAGGTTTGAATTGGGCACGGAAGATGTCCAATTGCATGGTGTTGTCATTGAAGTAGACGAGAAGACCGGCAGGGCGCTTACGATCCATAGGGTTAGGGAAAGAATGCCGGGGGTCAAACGTGATGAAAACGCAAAAGATATTGACAGTCAGTGAGCTGACGCGCGATATCAAAGA
Organism: Candidatus Phelpsiimicrobium noxiivivens; assembly: GCA_001873995.1. Lineage (GTDB taxonomy): Bacteria > Omnitrophota > Gorgyraeia > Velamenicoccales > Velamenicoccaceae > Phelpsiimicrobium > Phelpsiimicrobium noxiivivens. Next base: position 12,007 of record MNVR01000007.1, on the reverse strand, counting down.
GGTTATTGAAAACGTTTTTTGCGAAGTTTTTGTGGAAGGCGAGATATCTAATTTAAGACAGCCCTCATCAGGGCATGTTTATTTTAGCCTCAAAGATGAGCAAGCCCAATTGCGGGCCGTTCTTTTCAAAAACGCGTCTGTCCGTATTAAATTCGCGTTGGCCGACGGCATGAAGGCGGTCTGCCAGGGCCGTGTCGGTGTTTACGAAAGAGACGGCCAGTATCAGCTTTATGTAAATGACATAACACCTAAAGGCCAGGGAGCTTTGCAGCTGGCGTTTGAAGGGCTCAAAGACAGGCTCTCAAAAGAGGGTTTGTTTGATGAAGCCCGCAAGAGGCCCATCCCTTTTTTACCGCAAGCCATAGGAGTGGTGACGTCTCTTACGGGGGCTGTGATACAGGACATCCTGAATGTCTTATACAGGCGTTTCCCCGCGGCGCATGTAGTTATATGCCCGGCTCGCGTTCAGGGCCCGGGCGCGGCCGAGGAGATAGCAGCCGCGATAAAAGACTTAAACGAGCTTAAGCTCAAAGAACTTAAAACAATGGGCGTGATAATCCTTGCGCGCGGAGGCGGCTCCCTTGAAGACCTCTGGTGTTTTAATGAAGAATCTGTAGCGCGCGCAATCTTTAATTCAGCGCTTCCAGTCATATCAGCCGTAGGCCACCAGACGGATTACACTATAGCGGATTTTGTCGCGGACCGGCGCGCTCCGACGCCTTCGGCAGCAGCTGAAATAGTCATGCCGTCGCGCCTTGAATTGGATGAACGCATAGAAAATTTTCTTACGCATTTGTGGCGCAACCTTATGGACTTTGTGCCTGAGCACGCCCAGAGAATTGACGGCCTGATAGAGCAGGCTGCTCGTGCCTTGCGGCAAAGAGTGAGAGCGGAAGAAATGCGGTTCAGCTCAGTTTTAAACGAGATGGATGCCTTAAGCCCGCTTGCCGTATTAAAACGCGGGTATAGCGTTACGACCGCGCTTGATAATGATAAATGCGTTTTTTCAGCAAATAGCTTAAAAAAGGGAGAGTTAGTTAAGACCAGGCTCTCAAAAGGCGCGTTTATCAGTGAAATCACGCAGATAGTGGTATAATGTGGAAGTTACTCCTGGCTTAAGCGCTCGTAAAATTTAGACTACCCCGCTATATTTTACTTCGCAAGCTGCGGAGTTAATTTTGCAAAGAATAGAAACCCACAATATACAAAATTAAGGAGCTCAATGGGATTTGAAGAGAATTTAAAAAAGCTGGAAAAGATAGTTGAGGAATTGCATTCTGAGAAATTGTCTCTTGAAAAGTCTATAGAAAAATTTGAAGACGGGGTTAAGCTGGCCGATACGTGTATCAAATCCCTTGATTCTATGAAAAAGAAAATAGAAGTTATCTCAAAAGCCAAAGATGGCAAGATAAAGATCATGCCTTTTGAGGAGAAAGAGTAAATCTAAGTGTGGCTTGAAGGTATTAACGATCCGCGGGACCTAAAAAAAGTTCCTATTGAGAAGCTTCCAGAGCTGGCCCGCGAGGTCAGGGAGCGCATTGTAGCGGTTGTTTCTAAGACCGGGGGGCATCTTGCCTCAAGTCTGGGTGTGGTTGAATTGACCATAGCGCTGCATTATTGTTTTCAGGCGCCCGAAGATACTATTATTTGGGACGTAGGCCACCAGACGTACGCCCATAAGATCTTGACAGGGCGCAACGTCCGGTTTGATACATTGCGCCAGCGGGACGGTATTGCCGGATTTCCCTGCAAGCAGGAATCTGTTTACGATCCTTTTAGCACAGGGCATAGTTCTACGGCTGTATCTTTGGCCTTGGGCAAGGCTATCAGCCGCGATCTAAACGGCGGCAAGGAAAAAGTCGTGGCCATCATAGGTGATGGCGCTTTGACCGGCGGCATGTGTTTTGAAGCGCTTAACCAGGCCGGCCATCTTAATAGGGACATTATAGTCGTACTGAATTCAAATGACCTGGCCATCGCTCCCAGCGTCGGCGCCCTTAGCACTTATTTGAATAAGATCATTTCTAAGCCTATCTTCAATAGGTTTAAAGAGGCCAGAGAAAGTTTTTTAAAGCAGCGCCTGCCGCGTATAGGCCCGAGACTGCTTAAACTCGTAGACAGGTTTGAGGAGATGCTCAAAGGCCTCATAGTTCCGGGAATATTTTTTGAAGAAATGGGATTTAAGTATTTCGGGCCGCTTGATGGGCACGATACCGCGCTTATGATAAGTACTCTTAAAAATATATATTCGCTTAAAGGCCCAAGGCTTTTGCATGTCGTGACAAAAAAAGGCAAAGGATTTGCACCGGCTGAAGTGGAGCCGGTGAGGTTTCACGGCACCACATGTTTTGATATCGCAAGCGGCGAGGTCACGGGCGCGCAGGATAAGAAAGAAGCGACATTTACGGATATATTCGGCGCTTCTTTGCTGGAACTTGCCTCAAAAAATAAAAAGATCGTTGCCATAACTGCGGCTATGCCTGAAGGCACGGGTTTGCGTTGTTTCGCTGATACTTATCCTGATAGATTTTTTGATGTCGGCATCGCTGAGCAGCACGCTGTGGGTTTCGCGGCTGGCTTAGCGCACGGCGGCCTAAAGCCTTATGTGGCGGTATATTCCACATTCCTGCAGCGCGCATATGATCAGATCATTGAAGAGGCCTGTCTTCAGAATTTAGGTATTGTCTTATGCGTTGATCGCGCGGGTATAGTCGGGGAGGATGGTCCTACGCATCACGGCATATTTGATATCGCGTATTTAAGGCATTTGCCGAATCTCGTCGTAATGGCAGCCGCGGATAAAGAAGATCTGGAGGCTATGCTTGTCTTTGCTCAAAGCCAAGAAGGCCCGGTGTCTATACGATATCCCAGGGGTGTCGCGGATCTCAGGCCAGAAACATTAGTTTTTTCTCCTGTGCGATTTGGTAAGGCTGAAGTTTTAAGGGCAGGCAGCGATGTCGTTCTTTTTGCCTTTGGGAGCATGGTCTACCCGTCCCTCGCGGCAGCTGATATATTGCGGGATGAGAATATTTTGGCGACAGTGGTCAACGCGCGCTTTGTGAAACCGCTTGACGAGACATTGGTCTTTGAGCTATACGATAGATGCCGCGCTTTTTTGACTATTGAGGAAGGCGTTTTAAAGGGTGGTTTTGGCAGCGCTGTTCTGGAGGTTTTAGAAACAGGTAGCCGTTTGCATGAGGCGCGTAAGACATTCAAACGATTAGGGTTGCCAAATGAATTCATAACATTTGATAAAAGAAAAGCCCTTCTTGAAAAATATGGCTTGAACCCGCGTCAGATCGCGGCCGCTGCCAAAGAGGCATTGCAAAAATAGGTAAATCATGGCGAAAATAACAATAAATAAAAAGCGGTGCAAAGGATGCCAGTACTGCATCATTTTTTGCCCTAAAAAAAACATAACCCTTGATAAAACATTGAATGAAAATGGTTTATCTACGGCTGCCATAATATCCGAAGATAATTGCACGGGCTGCGGTATATGCTACCTTATGTGCCCGGATTGCTGTATAGAGATAACCGGCGGTATAAAAATATGAAGAAAAAAATTTTGATATCAGGTAATGAAGCTATGGGAGAAGCGGCCATAAGAGCGGGCTGTAAGTTTTACGCGGGCTATCCGATTACACCCCAGAATGAATTGACCGCTTATATGGCAAGCGAGCTTCCTAAGAGAGGCGGCATTTTTATTCAGTCTGAGTCTGAATTAGCGGCGATAAACATGGTTTATGGCGCGTCTGCCAGCGGTGTGCGCGCTATGACCAGCTCGTCTTCACCGGGCATAAGTTTAAAACAGGAGGGCATCTCTTATATATCTGGCGCGCAATTGCCCGCGGTCGCGATCAATGTTATGCGCGCTGGCCCAGGCTTAGGTAATATCTGGCCGGCGCAGTCGGATTATTTTCAGGCTACAAAAGGCGGCGGCCATGGAGATTACCATATGATCGTTCTCGCGCCATGGAGTGTTCAGGAATCATATGGCCTAACCAGGCTTGCCTTTGAGTTGGCTGACCGCTACAGGGCCATGGCTATGATATTATCCGATGGTATTTTAGGCCAGATGATGGAGCCTTTAGAATTTGACGACGAAGAACCCATGCCGGCCTTGATAGCAAAGCCGTGGGCTTTGACAGGAGCGCAAGGCCGCGAACCTAATATCGTCAAGTCGCTTTCTATCAGGTTTGGCGATGTTGAAAAGCATAATCTCGTTTTACAAAAGAATTTTTCCCGTATCATGGCAAAAGAACAGCGTTTTGAAGCCAGCTATTTAGAAGGCGCGCGAGCTGTAGTTGTGGCCTATGGGTCTATGGCGCGCATAACGCAGGCAGCGGTAGTAAATTTGCGCAGGCAAGGTAAGCGCGTCGGATTGTTCAGACCCATTTCTCTCTGGCCGTTCCCCGCTAAAGAATTGGCCCGGTTGTCAAAAAAAATAAAAAAATTCTTAGTTGTAGAGATGTCTTACGGCCAAATGGTTGAGGATGTAAGGCTCTCAGTTTGTCCTGGCGCGCGCGTCGGTTTTTACGGGCGTTCAGGAGGAGGCGTCCCTACGCAGAAACAGGTAGAACGAGAGATGCTTAAGGTTTTAACAAACAATAAATATGCCTAAAAATTATAAAAGGCCTGGATCTCTTTACGATACCGCGGCCCATTACTGCCCGGGCTGCGGTCACGGCATATTGCACCGCATGGTCGCGCAAGCTATAGATGAGCTTGGGGTAAGAGAAAAGACTATCGCTATAGCGCCTGTAGGCTGCGCTGTTGTTGCCTATGATTATTGGCAGTTTGATTGCGCCGAAGCCGCGCACGGACGAGCCCTTGCGGTGGCTACGGCTATAAAGAGGTGTCAGCCCGATAAACTGGTTTTTACATATCAGGGCGATGGAGACCTGGCTGCCATAGGGACAGCGGAGACTATACACGCGGCGAACAGGGGCGAGAACCTCTCGGTCATTTTTGTCAATAACGCGGTTTACGGAATGACAGGCGGACAAATGGCGCCGACTACATTATTGTCTCAAAAGACGGCTACAACACCTTTGGGCCGGGATGTAAAATTGTCAGGGTACCCTTTAAAAATTTCAGAGATGTTGGCGCTTTTAGACGGTGTTTATTCCGTGGAGCGTGTATCAGTAAGCAATCCAAAAGAGGCTATGAATGCCCAAAGGGCTATAAAACAGGCTTTTGAAAATCAGCTTCAGGGAAAGGGTTTTTCTATTGTTGAGGTCCTTTCTATGTGCCCGACATATTGGTATAAGACGCCGCAGGAGTCGCTTAAATGGGTTGATGAGATCATGTCTAAATATTTTGTGCTTGGTAAACTAAAGTAGCGTGAAGGCGCCCCACGCTTACGCGCGGGGAATGGATCCTACAGGCGTAAGCCTGCAGAGAAACAACTTTTCTATGATAGAACGTATTATATGCGCTGGTTTTGGCGGACAGGGTATCATGGCCATGGGCAAAGTGCTCGCTCTTTCTGCCATGCGCGAAGGAAAATTCGTTACGTGGCTTCCGGCTTATGGCGCGGAAGTCCGTGGCGGCACAGCCCATTGTATGGTAATCATTTCAGATTCACCGATATCATCTCCTTACGTGGATAAAGCCGATACCCTTATTATTTTAAACGCTCCGTCTTTACAAAAATTTAAAAATTCTATACGCGACAACGGTTTGCTTTTGGTCAACTCGTCGTTAGCAGACTGCAAGGCTACATCGCGGCGGCTTAATATCGTCAATTGCCCTATGACCGCGATGGCTTCAAAATTAGGGTTAGATAAGGTAGCTAATACTATCGCCATTGGAGTTTATCTGGGCAAGAAAAAGATCATTTCCACATCTACCATGGAAAAGGCCATTGAAGAGGTATTGGCTCACAAGGATAAGCTCATCGCTATAAATAAGCGCGCTCTTGAAGAAGGTTGTTTCTTCGCGCAAAAGGGGCAAAAATGAAAGTCAGGTTTGCCCCCAGCCCTACGGGGTATCTGCATATAGGGGGCGCGCGCACATGCCTTTTTAACTGGTTATTCGCCCGTCACAATAAGGCCTCATTTATTCTCAGGATAGAAGATACTGACCAGGCGCGTTCCAAAAAAGAATATTTAGATGAGATATTAGAAAGCCTTAAGTGGCTGGGCCTGGATTGGGATGAGCTCTATTACCAGAGTGAGCGTTTTCAGATCTACCGAGCCGTGGCTGAAAAACTTTTAGGCGAAGGCAAGGCCTATAAGGCCGAAGACGGTTCGGGCGCTGTGATATTGAAAATGCCGCGGAAAATGGTTCGGATAGACGATATGATACATGGGGCGATCTCTGTTGATACCGCGCTTATCAAAGACCAGGTATTGATAAAATCTGACCAATCTCCGACATATAACTTTGCCTGCGTCGTAGATGACAATGATATGCGGGTCACGCATATCATCCGGGGGGATGACCATATTTCCAATACGCCTAAACAGCTCGTTATCTATGAAGCTTTGGGTTATAAGATACCGCGATTCGCGCATATCCCCATGATATTGGGTTCGGGCGGAGGCAGGATGTCTAAACGAGCCGGGGCCACAGCTATCACAGAATACCGGCGTATGGGATTTTTAGCGGCGGGGCTCGTTAATTACCTTATGCTTTTAGGCTGGTCGCCAGGCAATGACCAGGAGATCATCTCTTTACCCGAGGCTGTTCCAAAATTTGACTTGATAAACGCGAATAAGACCGCCGCGACATTTGATATGAAAAAGCTCTTGTGGTTAAACGGCCAGCACATCAGAAGCTGTAATATTGACGCGCTCTCGGGCTTACTCGCGCCTTTTTTAGATGAGCAGTCATTTGCTAAAGGCGTTAATTTTGATGGAAAATCCCTTATTTCTATATTAAAATTATATCAGGAAAGGGCGCAGACTCTAGTTGAGTTGGCGCAAGGCCTTAAGCCTTTTTTTGTCCAAGAGGTTGAGTTTGATAAAGACGCCTCAGAAAAATTTTTCTCACAGGGCCTGACAAAGGAATTTGTATTGCTCAAAGACAGGTTCATGGCGCTTGACGATTTCAGCGCTGTGAAAATAGAGGAGGCCTTTAGGGCCGCTGTCGCCGAACTTGGGGTAACGGTGAAACATTTGATCCATCCCCTGAGGTTGGCGTTAAGCGGCAGGACCGGCGGGCCGGGCATGTTTGAGTTTATAGAGGTTTTAGGTAAAGAGCGTACCATTGAAAGGATCGAGCGTGCCATGAAACTCTTCAAGAAAGAGGGCGTATGAAAAAAAAGAAAGTTTTTTTTGGCGTCTTCGCGATAGCCTTATGCCTTGCGAGCTTTGTTATGCTCTGCGGATGCGAGACAGCTAAAGGCTTTGGGCGCGACATTAAGAACGCGGACCAGTGGTTTAAAGACCACGCTTGGTAAAATTTTGTCTCGCAGCGTTCGTCCATTTTAAATACTAGCAAGGAGTGTGAATATGAGTATTTTATACGGCGGGCCTGATAGAAGAAAAGACAAAAGAGTAAAGGTTAATTTTATAGTTGGGTTTTTAGTATGCAAACCCCTTGAAGTGCATATGAGCGTTGAGAATAAGCAGGCACAGGCTGCAATGGCAGATCTAAGCAAATCAGGCATGGCCATTGTGTCAGATCATGACCTACCCGAAGCCGCTGCTCTTGAATTTGATTTTACCCTGGTTACGCCTTACCGCATTGACGGGAAGGCTGTAACCAAAATGAAAATAGAGGGCAATGTGGTAAATCGCGCGGACTTAGGAGAGAATAAATACCGCCTGGGAATAGAATTTACCAAGATCGCCGAAAAAGACGAGGCCGCCATAGCTGATTTTGTGAAACTTACAGCTCATGGTTGAAGATCGTTCAGAGGCACGCATGAAATTAAACTGTTGGGAATTTAAAAAGTGCGGCAGGGAGGTTGGAGGAACGAGAGCGCAGGTGACCGGCGTATGCCCGGCGGCAATATTTGAACTTGCTGATGGTTTTTGCGGAGGTAAGAACGGAGGAAGGGCCTGTGTTTATATAACAGGTACTTTTTGCGCGGGAACAGCGCAGGGGACATATCATGAAAAACAAAAGGTATGCGATAAATGTGAGTTTTACTGGCAATTGAAGGAAGAAGAAAGTGTCAATATGTCTGTTCTGGCGTTTCACGCGTATGTAGGATCAAAACAAAAAGAGAAAAAATAGCTGGCCAGTTTTTCTGCCCTTTAACAAATACCCTAAATAGCAGTGATATTGCCCTGCCCTTCGCACAGGACGGGTCGTGCTCAGGACGGGCAATATGCAATGAAAAAGTACCTTAAATATACATATTGCCCTGTAGTGTAATCGGTAACACGACTGGCTCTGGACCAGTTAACCATGGTTCGAATCCATGCGGGGCAGCCAATGTTGACAACTGGCCGAATCACCGCTTAGCGGTGCAGTAGGCACGAGCGCCTTACAGGCTTCTGTAGGGCGCTTTTCTTTTATCGAGGGGATTATCCTGGGGAGGATGTCCTCGAGTGGCTCCTCGATATACATATTAATTACTATCCTGTCGTTATAGACGAAGATATCCCTGAAAGGATTTTTTACAATCCTCGAGATGACCTGTCTCCGCCATTCCTTGCCGTTCATTGTTTTTAGCCCAAGCTTATGCAGTTCCAATCCTACCTGCGTGAGCGATTTGTTATCTGCGGCCATTTTCCAGATGACTTTGAGGTACGGAGCAATTTTCTCGTCGAATACTATTTTATGGGGTTGGCGGCCGTTAGGCAAAGGCGCCCCATCCGGGATAAGCGTATATCCATAAGGTACCCTGCCGCCAACCCATTTGCCCTGCCGCACACGCGCGATAGCAGAAGCTTTCACGCGCTCGCCGGTTAGCTCCCGCTCAAAGGCTGACAAGATCCCGAGTATACCAATTATCACTCTGCCTATGGCGGTTGAGCTGTCCAAGTTTTCTCTTACCGATACAAAATCAATTTCCTTTTCCCTGAATAGATTAATAAGTCAGTAAAGGTCCCGGGTATTACGGGTTAAGCGGTCGAGGCGGAAGAAGATTATTCCGTCAAACGGCGCTTCTTTACGTACGTGGTCGATGATCATCAAGTTATCAGGACGAGGCGCCTACTTCTGGCATGAATGAAGGCGATTATTGGATTGATACGGACGACAATGATAAGCTGTATATCTACCAATCGAGCATGTGGCAAGTGGTATCCGAAAGCGGCGGAGGCGGAGGCATAACCGTCTTCCGGCAAGATGCCATTCCTACGGCTTTGGCCACAGGCGACCTATGGATTGATACCGATGACGGCGACAAGATGTACCGCGCCACTAATCCAGGCGATGATCAGATAATTGCAGGAGAGTGGGAATTGATAGATGCGGCTACTGCTACAGGCTGGGCGCATGGTTCTGATATAACGAAGATCGACGGCGGAAAGATTTATACGGATTCCATTACTGCCGACAAGATAAATGTGAATCAATTGGACGCGTTGGCAGTCAATACCGGAAGTTTGACGGTAGATGAATATATAAAAAGCTCTGATCAGGAACATATACAGTCCTTATTCGCTGGAAGGTCGGAAGATCAGGTATAACCGCTTATGCAGGCGACTCTTTCGCTATAAAACTTTCATTGATGCAAAATAAAAAATAATCTAACTGGAGGATTAGATGCTGGAAGAATTGAAACAACAGTTAAAACGATTGGAAGGTACGGCCATGCAGTTGAAGGAATCACAAGAGAAGGCGAAAATAGCGTACTGGCAAACCGTAGGCCGTATAGCGCAGCTCGAAGAGGTTATCGAAATGTTGAAACAAGAGACGGCGAAGAATAAAGTCGAAACTCAGGGAGATGAGAAGAAATGAATGGTGAAACCAAAACGAAATTGAAAGCCGGGTTTGTAGGCGCAGTCATTACTTTGATTTTCACTCTTGCCGGGATTGCCTTTGGCTATGGGCAATTGAACAACAGAGTGGATTCGATGGAATCGAGGGTAAGCTGTATCGAGGAGATCAGGGAGCGCATAGTAAGAGTCGAGACGCTTGTTGATCGGATAGATAAGAAAATCGGAAATTGAGGAGGTGGAGCAATGAAAGTATTGATAGCTTTTACTCTCGGGAATATCGTTGGGGGTCTGGGGATGTTTTTTTATTTGTGGCTGAAAGGTAAGGTGCAGGATGGCGGAAAGCGAAAGATTTAGCCTGTTTAAATTCGCCGGGAGCTTCTTTCAGTTCTTGCCGTGGGTTAAGACCTTGCGTTACGCGGCAGGGATCGCGCTTATCGGCTTTGTGGGCCTGACGATTTACCGGGCGTTCTTTATGCCTACACAGATCACCAAACAGGTCGCGCATATCATCGCTCAGCCAGGCGCCCAGGTGACTATTGATCAGGAGAAAGAGGAGAAGAAATCCGGGATTGAGGTTAGCCCTTTCGTTGAGGGATATGGATTCGTGGAATCCGACGAACGCAAGGGCGCAGGCGCCAAGGCCGGGGTGCGGGTGGAGTTCTAAAGAAACGCCTTGCCAACTATTAAACCCTATGGCCTACTTACGGCATTATGAGTAAGTATCAGTGGCCAGCCTCGCGATTGGGCGATAAGGAGATGGCCTTATTGTTTCAGGAGAAGCAGAAGGCCAAAACAAGCATCTGTGAATTACTGCGCAGGGCAGTCAATATCGCCTATGGCGGGTTGGAGAAAAAGGAGGATCGGAATGGCTACAAAACAAAAGCAGAAAAGCAAAAAGCAAAAGGTTGTAGAGGACAAGAAGACTTCAGTTGATAGTTCCCCATCGCCTAAAGAGGGGATTGTTATGCACGCCGGGGCCTCGCGCAATGAGCTGATGATGACAGCTAAGGAGCGCGGGGTCAAAAACTACCGCGTGCTAAACAAACAGGAGCTGAGCGAAGTGTTAAAGAATATCGGGGATCAGAAAGCCGTTGATGCGATTGTAGCCGGTGCAGTTGACAGATGGAAGTCCGGCTGGGGCAAGGGAAAGGATAAGACCAAGGCAAAAGCATAAGATATTAATATTCCACTTAAACCTCCGCTGGTTTTAATAGGCGGAGGTTTTTTTCTTTTCAAAAGCAATGCATTGTGCTATAATCCATAATTATGGGTATACGGGTATAATACTTAAGCAATAATCAAGGAGCGAAACATGCCTGCCAATAAACGCATAAAGAAAACGACCATCGAAATTACGCAAGACCAGTATTTCTTCCTGAAAGAAAAAGCCCTCCAATTGCAGAAACAAAATAAAAACGCGTCCATTGTGTCTATCATCCGAAATTTGATAGAGAAGGATCGAGCAGGTTGGATGAGTAAAGGAAAGAAAAAATGAGTAGTGACCTAACGTTTATTACCAATGAAAAGGATCAGAACCTTAAAGATAGGTTCGAGGTTTTGATAAAGGATACGAAATTTTTTGATTGCTTGGTGGGTTTCTTCTACACAAGCGGGTTTTATGCGATATACAAATCGTTGGAAGCAACCGAGAAAATCCGCGTCCTTATTGGAATAAGCACAAGCCGACAGACATACGACCTGCTTAATAGAGCAGTAACCGAAAAACAAAAGGAACTCCAATTTTCTCACGCAGAAACAAAGCAAGAATTTCAGGGCTTGGTTGAAAAGGAGTTGGAGGGTTCCGAGGACGTTCGCCAAGTAGAAGAAGGAGTTGTTAAATTTATAGAGTGGATAAAGAGCAAGAAATTAGAAGTAAGGGCATACCCTTCGCAGAATATCCATGCCAAGCTTTATATAATGACTTTCGCAGAAGGGGATCGCGATGTAGGCCGGGTTATTACCGGCTCTAGTAATTTTACCCAAGCGGGCTTGGTTGATAACCTTGAATTCAACGTAGAATTAAAAACCCGGGCCGATTATGAATTCGCCAAGCAAAAATTCGAAGAACTCTGGAAGGACTCCGTTGATGTCAGCCAAAAATATATCCAGACCATAGAAGAGAAGACCTGGCTTAACCAGAATATAACACCTCATCAGCTTTA
>MNVR01000022.1 GCA_001873995.1 Candidatus Phelpsiimicrobium noxiivivens | reverse complement strand
ATTTATAAAGGGAATTATATTCCTGATGCCTATGAGCAGTATATCAATACGTTAGAGAGAATAGGGAAATATACCGACGGCGAGCATAAAATAGATGTTCTGATTGCAAAGCTAAAGAAAGAAACATCTATAGAGCGCGCTCGTACCATGCAGAGGAATTTCGTCGCTTGGTATTTGAATGGCAGCCGGGGCGGAGAATTAAAGGATGCCGCGTTGGTTGCCTTTGTTGCTCCGAATGAAGAAGACTGGCGCTTCTCTTTGGTTAAAATGGATTATCGGTTTGAGGAAGGGAAGTCGGGTCGGATGAGGGTAAAGGAAGAATTTACTCCAGCGCGCAGATGGTCATTCCTCGTTGGAGTCAATGAAAACAGCCATACTGCGCAGAGCCAGCTTGTTGATCTCGTTGCTGACGATGAAAGAAACCCTGTCTTTGCCCAACTTGAAGAAGCTTTCAATATTGAAAAAGTCACGAGAGAATTCTTTGAGAAATACCGAGAACTCTTCTTGTGGACAAAAGAGACCTTAGACGACACCGTTAAGAAGGATAAGAAAATCAGGGAAGATTTTGAAGCTAAAGGAGTTGATACTGTTGACTTCTCAAAAAAGCTTCTCGGACAGATAGTTTTCCTTTACTTCTTACAAAAAAAGGGATGGTTCGGTGTTAAGCGCGATGCGGACTGGGGAACGGGTCCTAAGAACTTTTTACGGGAATTATTTGAAGGAAAGCATGGCTCATATAAGAATTTTTTTAACGATATCCTAGAGCCGCTTTTTTATGAAGCTTTGGCGCGAGAACGTGACGACGACTTCTATAGCCGCTTTAACTGCAAGATTCCCTTCCTAAACGGAGGCCTTTTTGATCCCGTAAACAATTACGATTGGGTGCATACGGATATCCTTCTTCCCAACGATTTGTTTTCTAATAGTTACAAGACTAAAGAAGGCGACAAGGGCAACGGCATTTTAGATATTTTTGATCGGTATAACTTTACGGTTAAAGAAGATGAGCCATTGGAAAAAGAAGTGGCAGTTGATCCAGAGATGCTCGGGAAGGTTTTTGAGAATCTTCTGGAGGTAAAAGACCGTAAATCCAAGGGGACATATTACACCCCCCGGGAAATTGTCCATTACATGTGCGTGCAAAGTTTACTTAATTACTTGGCGACAGAATTAGAAGGCAAGGTCTTAAAGGAAGATTGCGAAAAGCTAATTAAATACGGCGAAAGTGTCGGGGAGAATGAAGCGTGGGTTGAGAAAAAAGGAGAAGAAACCCAGAGATATTATTATAAGCTTCCCGAAAGCATCAGGGATAATGCTAAGCTAATTGATGACAGACTGGTAAATATCAAGGTGTGCGATCCCGCGATTGGTTCCGGCGCATTCCCGGTTGGTATGATGACCGAAATAGTCAGAATCCGCAAGACACTTTCCAGCTATATCAAAGATCCCAAGCGGACATTATACAATTTTAAATGGGATTGTATTCATAATTCACTCTATGGTGTTGATATTGACCCCAGTGCTGTTGAGATTGCCAAGCTTCGCCTGTGGCTTTCACTTGTGGTAGATGAGGAGGACATTCGCCAGATTAAGCCATTGCCGAACCTGGACTATAAGATTATGCAGGGAAACAGTCTTTTGGAGGAATATGAAGGCGTGCGGCTGTTCGATGATAAATTGATATCTACAGTTAATCTTGATAAGGAGAAGCAGGTATCGGCCCTGAAGGAGAAACAGGCAGAGCTTTCGTCTGAATATATCAGGCTCCATCAGGCGGATAAGTTGACCCGGGATAAAAAGCAACAGATAGACGATGAGCTCAAAAAGATTAATGCCCAGATAAAACGGCTCGAGCAGTCCGGGAAAAGAGTTGAAGAAAATGCAAGCCTGTTTGATATCTACAGCACAGCCAAGAAGAAATCCGATGAGCTCAAGCGGCTTCATAAAGAGTTCTTTGAAACCACGCAGAAAGGGAAGAAAGACGAGCTTAAAAGACAAATTGAAAGGCTTGAATGGGATCTTATTGAAGCAACCCTGAAAGAACAAAATAAAACATCCGAGATTAAAAAATTAGAGGAATTAAAGAAGGCAAATATCAAACCATTTTTCCTTTGGAAACTACATTTTTCTGAAGTTTTTCAGGAAAAAGGTGGGTTTGATGTGGTGATTGCAAATCCGCCTTATGTAAGCGTCAAAGAGATTAAACCGAAGGATAAAAAAACATTTAGTCAAGTTTTTGAGACTGGTCAGGGTAGATTTAATCTATTCACCTTATTTCTCGAAAAAGGCAACAAGATTTTAAAAACCAAAGGTATCCTGACATTTATATTGCCAGAAGGGTTATATTCAAATGTTGAATATCAATATATCCGAAAATATTTACTCGATAATGCAACAATCTTGTTTATTAACTTATTTACAACGCGCGTGTTTGATGCAGCTGTAGATACTTCAATAATTAGCACAATAAATGATAGCAATCCTATCGGAGAATTTCCGGTATTACGTGATCTCAAAGAAGAAATCATATTTTTACAACAAAGCCTTTTTAGGGAATTACCATTTTTCATGTATACGGTAAATCTTGATAACGATTCAAAACATATCGTATTTAAGATTCTTAATAGTAAAATACCAACGATTAGGGATATTTTAGAAATACAACAAGGGATTATTTATTCAGGCCAGCCAAAAGAAAAAGTGTTTGCGAATGAGATGAAAACGGAAAAGTATAAAAAAGTTCTTGATGGCCGCGACGTATTAAAATGGTTAATCAATTGGAAAAATAAAAATGAAAATAAATTCATCCATTATACAAATAAACTGCATAGAGCCCGCGAGGAAAGATTATTTTTAGCCAAAGAAAAAATCCTCTTACCAAGAAAAAGTATGCAAATCAGTTGTGCTTATGATGACGAACAGTATTTTTGTCTGAATACCGCTTATGTATGTTTATTGCGAAACGATAATTATAAACTTAAGTTTATTTTGGCCATATTGAACTCTAGCTTGATTAATTATTGTTACTCAAAATTATTTTTTGGTTGGCAAATTACTATTCCTGCTCTTGACTGCATCGGCATTCCAGATATTCGTTCATCAAAACAAGATGAGTTTATCGAGACCGTTGACAGAATTCTCTCTATTACGAAGTCAGATAATTATTTAACCAATACATCAAAACAGGCCAAAGTTAAGGACTGTGAGCGTCAAATTGACCAGATGGTCTATGAGCTGTACGGGCTTGCTAAAGAGGAAATAAAGATCGTAGAGGGATCCGATAAGGGGGATTAGCTTTACGATGTTTTTAGCGGGTAACGGCGATGATTTGTTTGATGAGTTTATGGGATACGATTTCACCATGGGTGCGGATGTCGTGAAATGCCCGCATTGCGGGGCCGACGTGCCGTGCAGTTTGTTTTTCGATAACGAAGTTGAATGCCCGAAATGCGGGAAGAAGTTCAGAAAAGATAATAAGGGTTAGAGGAGGACTTTAATGAGTAGAGAAAAAAGAAAAGAAATAATTTCAGCGATAGAAGCAAAACATAAATCAAAAGTACTTGCTTATATAACAAGTGATCGGCCAAATCTTTCTTCACAAATTGCTGAAGATATTGTCCCCATTCTTTATGAACATATTCGGTTACTAAAGCCGGATAAGCCTCAAAATATCGATCTTTTTATTTATAGCCGTGGCGGTGATAGTGATACTCCGTGGTCAATAGTTTCAATGTTTCGGGAGAACAGTCTTGGCAAATTTAATGTAATAATTCCTTATCGAGCTCACAGTGCAGCAACCATGATTGCCCTGGGTGCGGATGAAATTATTATGACAGATAAAGGTGAATTAGGGCCAATCGACATCACTATTGGTAGTGGTCCTTATAATCCATCTGAAAAAAATTCTGATAGGCGACTTCCTGTTTCAGTGGAAGATGTTACAGGATATTTTTCGCTATTAGAAAAGATTGGTTGCAAGCGTTCTTTAGAGAAGATAAAGGGATTCGAACAAATAACTCAGCAAGTACATCCTTTAGTTTTAGGTACAGTTAATAGGCTTCTTAATCAAACGAATTTGGTTGCCCTGCGATTACTTAATACTCGGCAAACACCTTTGAAAGAAGGTAAAAATAAAAAAATTGTGAAAAAACTTTCAGCAGAAATATTTTCTCATAGGCACACAATTTATAGAAAAGAAGCTAAGGATCAGGTAGGTATAGAGTTTATACGGATGGCAGAGGATTTCAAGATAGAAGATGACTGCTGGAATTTATATAAAGAATACGAAAACATGTTCTCTTTTCACAAACCTTTTACACCCGACCAGCATTTAGAATCAAACAATCTTGATGAGCATATTTGGGATAATTTAAGTATGGCATGTATTGAAAGTCAAAAGCGCATCGATATCTGTAAAAAAAGTGTACGCGTAAGAAGACTTAGAAAAATCCCTCCCAATGTAACGATTAATTTGTCAAATGTTTCATTTCCCGCTCTACCTGCTTTACCTGTAGGGATAAATGCAGCGCAGCTACAAAATGCAATTGCGCAAATGATTCAAGCCCTTGTCCCCAATGCAATAAATTTAGCCGCACAACAAGCAGCACAAGAATTTTTGAGGAGTCTTCCTAGTGCTGGCTTCGAAACTTTTAATTATAATATAAGATGGGAACAAGAAAATTAAGGTGCTTATGGACAATAATTATCAAATAATCATAACTGGAAATTGGAAAGGAAGTTATAAATCAGAAAGGCTCGAAAGGAAGACCTCTCCCGAAGACAACAGTATCGTACCTAAAGAAACGGGACAGCCTGGGATATCTTATCTGAAACCATTTGAGTATATTGAAAGTTGTGTTAAAAAACATAGCCTTAGTGATTAAGGTTACAAATTGAGATTTTACGTTTAGCTCTAGGTATGAAGTATAAAGGGAACGGTGGTTAAAAATAAACGCGGGGAAAACCTGCGGGTTCAAAATCATTTATCGCCAGATTCTCAAGACCGCTGGGCCCCTTTCTAATTAAAAAGATCGATCTGGCAAATAAGCTACTCGAGAAGTTTGAGGAAATGGCTCGTTATATTAGGTAATTTCTATAGGAGATTTGATGGATAAAGGCGCACATTTTTACAGATGTGATTTTCAAATCCATTCTCCGAGGGATTTAAATTGGGAGGGAGCTGGGGCGGTTTCTCCTGATGAGAGAAAATCATACTCGGATGAATTGATACGCGATTGCAGGCAGAAGGGAATCGATGCTATTGCGATAACAGATCATCATGATTTTATTTTTTTCCCATATATTAGAAAAGCATCGCAAGATGAACTTGACGAACAGGGCAAGCCTGTATCTGCCGAGAAGCGTATTGTTGTCTTTCCCGGGATTGAATTAACGCTGACGGCGCCGAATTGTCAAGCGTTGTTGCTCTTTGATGCTGATTTTCCGGAAAATCTTCTGCAGAGTGTTTTAGTTGCTCTCGCAATTACCCCGAATCGTCCGGAGGATGCAAAGCATGCGGCAGTAGGCAGGATACCTCAGAATGTTGTTAACGATTTGCCCCACTTATACCAAATTTTAAATCATCATGAACATTTGAGAGGTCGGTTTATTGTCCTTCCGAATGTAAAAGAAAACGGGCACGGAACAATTCTAAGATCAGGATTTGCCAATTTTTATAAGTCTATGCCATGTGTCGGAGGATATACAGACGGCGAATTGCCTCAACCCGGAACCGGTGCCTATGGCATCATTGAGGGTAAGAATAGAGATTATGGTTTTAAATCAATAGGTGTATTTCAAACATCTGATAATCGAAAAAGAAATCATGAGGATATTGGATCCTATTCAACGTGGGTAAAATGGGCGGCTCCCACCGCAGAGGCTTTAAGACAGGCGTGTTTGGCGAGAGAGTCTCGTATCTCGCAGACGTTGCCTTTGATGCCCCCTGTATATGTGACTTCTATCGATGTTTCTATCAGCAAGTTCATGGGGCAGTTTTATCTAGATTTTAACCCACAGTACAACGCAATAATTGGCGGGCGGGGTACGGGCAAATCAACTATTTTGGAATATCTTCGTTGGGGGCTGTGCGATCTTATTGTTGGTTCTGATGAGGACGATCTTCCTAAATTCCAAGAAAAAAGAAAGAAGCTTATAGAGAAAACTTTGATTGATGCTACCGTTCAGATTAATTTTATAAAGAACGAAATCAATCACAGTGTAAGAAGAAAGATTAACACGAATGAAATATTCTTGAAGATTGGAGCAGGGGAATTTGAGGCAACGGCAGAAGATAATATCAGAGATTTATTGCCCGTGCAGGCGTACAGCCAGAAACAACTAAGTACCGTGGGAGTGCGCATAGATGAGCTTAAAAGGTTAGTCCATAGTCCTATTCGGCAAGAGCTCAATGATTTCAATATGAAGTTTGATAGTTTAAAGGCAGATATTAAACGATGTTACGAACAGAGAATGAGAAAAAAGCAGGCTGAGGCGGAAATCGAGAAAAATGAGCTGGAATTAAAATCTCTTTTGGAACAAGTTGAGAGCCTAAGGAATGGCCTTAAAGGGATATCTGAGCAGGATAAAGAAACGATATCTATGCACAAACAATATGAAGTTATTGAGCAGATAGTTGAAGAATGGAAGGGGGAGATTAATTCGGCTAGAGGTGTGGTTGAAAATATTAAACAGGAGATTTCGAACGCCCCAGCTAATCTTCCAGTTGATGTTAATCTTCCAGCGCAAGAACAGACTGTTATTGTTGATATTCATGAAGAGATGAAGAAAGTTTTTGATGATATCAAGCTGGCGTTGGGCGCAATTGATGAGCAGATGGATCCCAAAGGAAAAGCTCTAACAAAATTGACTGCTTTATTTGAAAAGTCTAAGGTGCTTTTTGCGCAACATAAACAAAAGTACGAAACTGCGAAGCAAAAATCGACTTCTCAAGAAGCGACTATTACCCGGATCCAAAAAATTGAAGAAAGAGTAAAGGAAATACGCCGGTTTTTAACTGAAAAGAAGCAGGGCATTTCAAAGGCGGGAGATCCAGAAGAGCAGTTCAATAATTTGAAGAAGAGCTGGTTCGATACTCATAAAGAAAGAGCCGACTTGCTGACAAAGCAATGCTCTAAATTAAGCATTTTGTCTAATAATAATCTTAAATCAACTTTAGGCAGAGGTCGCGGTACTAGCGGACTCGAGCTAAGTTTAAAGAAAATGCTCGAGGGTTCCGGCATTCGAAAAGAGAAAGTTGATGATCTTTGCAGGCGCATTGCTGATTCTGCTGATCCTGTTGAGGAGTGGAGCACGATTTTATCAGAGTTTGAAAAGTTGGCGGATATTGCCCCAAGTAGTGCCCCTGCCATGAATTTGACCGTGATGCCGATATTGTCCGGCATATTTACTGAGAATGGATTAAAGAAGATGGCAGACAAGATCACAAATGAAAACTGGATAGATTTGTTATTAACACAATTAGATGATCTGCCTCTATTCGAATATAAGACACGCGACGGTGAGTATATCGAGTTTAATGACGCATCTGCGGGACAGCAGGCCACAGCTTTAATGCATGTATTGCTTAATCAAGATGGCCCTCCACTCATTATTGATCAGCCCGAGGATGATCTTGATAATCAAATGGTATCAGATATTGCAGAATTAATTTGGCAGGCTAAAAAGAAAAGGCAGTTAATATTCGCGAGTCATAACGCCAATATTGTAGTTAATGGCGATTCAGAACTTGTTGTCTGCTGTGACTATAAAATTACTGCCGATCAATCAAAGGGCGAAATTAAAAAACTGGGGGCGATTGATATGGGCAATATTCGTAATGAAATAACAAAAGTTATGGAAGGTGGAGAAGAGGCATTTAAACTCAGAAAAGAAAAATACGGATTTTAAATATAATCGAGGAGGTTGTTTATGAAACACTTTGTTATTGCCATAGCGGCTTGCATCGGAGCATGTCTTTTAATATCAGGATGCAGCGGGGTAGGATCGAATCCAAAAGATGTCTTATCAAAGTACCTGGATGATTCTCTGCACGGCCGGACGGCAGAGGCGTATGAGTATATTTCTCAGAAAGACAAGAATGTGATCCCGCTACAGAAATATATTGAGAAGCAATCTACGGATAAAGATGCTTTTACTGAATCGCTCATGGGGAAGATTTCCTATAAAATAGACGATATAACGGTTAAAAAGAATCGCGCTGATGCTAAAGTCAGCATAACTATGCCTGACTTCGGGAGTATGTTCTCGGATGTTATGGGTGTTGCTTTTATGTCAGCTCTTGGCGGAGCTGACAGCGAAGACATATCCAAGATGATGGCCGAGAAGTATAAGGATAAAGAAATTCCGATGACAACGACAACTCAGTCTTATGAGTTAGTTAAAGAGGCGGGCGGCTGGAAGGTTTTCCTTGATCTTGAAAAACAGGAAAAAGTGAGTACGTTGCTTGGAGAAGCAAAAGAATTGCGGAAAGATAAGAAGCTCAAGGGAGCATTAAAGAAGTATGAAGAAGTTTTGGAGTTAGACAGCGAGGAGGTTACGGCAAAGTCAGGTAAAGGCGAAGTAACAAAAGAGATTAAGGACTTCGAGAAAAAGCAGTCGTATATCGATAAGGTCAAGTTATACGATTTTACTGCAAAGTATTTCTCTACCTATCTGGATGGTAAAACTCCCGGAATCACCTTTAAGATAAAGAATGAAGGTGATAAGACGCTTACGAAAGTTGAGGTGACCGTATACTTTAAGGATGCGGCCAATAACGTGATTGCTGAAGAGGATTATCATCCTGTGTTGGTCAGTGCATATTCATTTGGAGATAATAATAAGCCTTTAAAGCCGAATTACATATGGCAGATGGAGCCAGGAAAATTTTATACTGCTAAGTCTGTTCCGACTGAATGGCAAGAAGGCAATGCGGTTGCTAAAATTACAGATATTCAGTTTGAATGATGATATTATCAACGGTGGCTGTCTGTTGTTAGGCTTGATAGAAGGTGGTTTATTTCGTTTCGGCGTTCTCGCTCGGTTCTAAGGCGGGAGATCTGCAGGAGTCTTCTGCCGGTGAAGATTCTCAGCTTTTCCTGGTCGTCACACGATTTCATATTCTCGACGAAGTCGGCAGGCAAGCGGTTGACTATTTTAAGCAGGTGTGCTAACTTGGCTTCCGAGATATTTAGCTTTTTACGGGTCTGTGCTCAGGTTAGCCTTGAATGGCCGTTATTGATAAAGGCCTGGATTTTAAGGCCCTCATAGATAGTATTTTTGATAATTCGCTTTGCCCGCTGAGGTTTCTCAGGTAAAGGGTCGCCAAAACGGATCAATTGTTTTCTGCTCCTACGGGTGTAGATTTTCACAACCATATGTACTATATGGAGTTGTGAAGTTCGTCTGGCATCCAGTTCGGGCAGCGCTGAACCACGCAGGGTTCAGCGCCATAAACCACGTTGGGTTTATGGCCAACCCTGCTTTATCCATAGATATGTATTACGTCTATGTTTTACTGAGTTTAAAAGACAATAAATTCTATATCGGCTTTAGTGAGGACGTTAAGAAACGTTTAGCAGATTATAATGCCGGACGTAATATGAGCACTAAGCCAAGGAGACCCTTTGAGCTTATTTATTACTAAGCGCATTTCAGCAGAGAGGATGCGTTGCGTCGCGAAGCATATTTTAAGACTACAAAAGGTAAGTCAACACTTAGGCATAAGAAGACACTAGACATTAAACTGGTACTTGAGATCCATGAGACTATTACTATTGGCACCCTGCGGGGAAAAAAAGATCGAGGTGTCTTCAGAGATCGTCAGGTTTTTGTGGGCAGGCGCATCTTTGATGGAACAAGCTTTAAGGAAGTTGTAGAATACATGCCCCCAAAAACAAAAGATGTGCCACGACTGGTATCCGAGTTTCTAGAATGGCTCAATTCGAATAAAATAAAAGAGATCAATTCCGTGATTCTTGCAGGGATTGTCCACTACGAAATTGCAAGGATACATCCGTTTATTGATGGAAATGACAGGATAGCTAGATTAATGGCATCATTGGTTTTATATAAAAGCGGCTTCGATCATCGGAGATTCTTTGCCCTTGATGATCATTATGATGAAAATAGAGCTGCATATTATGCAGCATTGAAAACAACTCAAACAAGAAAAGGCGATATTACTAAGTGGTTTGAGTATTTTACAGAAGGTGTTTTGTATCCGATAGATAAAGTCAAAGACTTTATTGAAAAAATAGGGCTTTCCCCAAAAATAGAAGCAGGCGAAAGAATTGAGCTAACCCAAAAGCAGATAAAAATATTAGAGCGGATTAAAGAAAAAGGCAAGGTTACCAATAAAGATCTAAGAGATATGTTCGGGGTAACGCGTCAAGCTATGCTTAAAGAGATCGCCAAGTTAATAGACGCAAAGCTGATTGAGCTTGTAGGAAAAGGCAGAAACGCCTATTATAAGATTTCAGCTTAGTTCAGGTTGCCTAAATAGATAAATCCACGCTTGAAACGGCGGACGGTCATTTTTACAAATAGGTGAATTTGTTGAGGTTGTGAAGTTCGTCTGGCGACAAGTTCGGGCAATTAACTTTTTAATAAGACAAAGTGGACAGGCCACTTTGTCTTATTCACTCTGTCCATGCGCAAAAAATATTCAATAGAAGTTCCGTTATATTCCAGCTCAATTGGGCATTTGGCTAAGCTTAACAGGCTGGCGGATATTGAGATAGTTTTGTATGGAGGCGCTCCAAATTCTCCGTTAAACGGAGGCAGATTTAATTATGTTTTAGACGGGCTTTTTCTCTGGAATAGATTTTTTTTCTCGTTGACTAAAGGCCAGCTTGCGAGGGCCATTGCTAAGTTTTATGAGACTTTGGCAAAGGCTAATCAAAATGGCATTTCTTTTCGTCTTGCTTTTACGAATATGTTTGTAAGCCCGGAAGAATTAAATGTAGAAAACTTGTATCCGGTTAAATGGCTGGTTGGATCGTACCAAAAATACGGAGTCAAGAACGGCGTTATACTTAACAATAAGCTTCTTGAGGGCCGCATCCGCCAGATGTATGGAGATAAACTTGTTTACGTCAGCTCTTGCACAAAGTATGTATCGCCGAATAAACTGTTTACGCCTAAAGAAACTCTGAGCATGTATCTTGAGGATAGCGGCAAATATGATCTTATTTGCCTGACCCCTCAGGATTCCCGCAGGGCCGGCCTTATTAAAGATGTGTTGCGCGAAAACAAAAGCGGCATTATTGCGGTTTGTAATTCGTATTGTTCGAATTGTTGTAACTCTTATCATCATTATGCGGCCGCCTCAAAAGAGAATAAGCGCTCTATCCTCTCCGTTGGGATAATCCATATTATAGTAGGCGCGTTCGCGTTTATTTTGCCGCGGATCTTAACATGTACCGCATTACGCCAACAGTTCTGTAGAGTGGATATTGATAAAATAGCTAAGATGCAGCTGGATGCCGGAATTGTAAACTTCAAATTAGGAAGAGGCCTGGGGGCTAACCTTATTAACCGGCTTATAGCGCTTATTAAGCGATGATCAGCATACTGCGCAAAATAATGCCCGAGAAGATGCCATTTTTCGCGGCTGTTTCCTACGCGGCAGGCCCCGCAAAGATATTTATGCCGCAGTACAGATTGATGGCTAAAGATGTCGCCGAGGCGGTAAACCCCGATAGAAAAACAGAGTGTTCTAATGGGGCAGGCGCGATGATCCTTGATATAGGGACAGGCCCTGGCGTAGTTCCTCTTGAAATTGGTTTGCTTGAGCCGGCCGCGCGTATAATTGGCGTGGATGTAAACGAAAAAATGATAGAGATCGCCCAGAAAAATAAGAAAAAATATGGGCTGACTAATGTAGATTTTAGGGTAATGGACGCCAACGCCCTTTTGTTTGGCGATAATACATTTGGCATGATTGTTAGCACTGACTCGCTGCACCATTGGAAACGTCCTGCCAGGATAATAGATGAGATGTACCGGTGCCTGAAACCTGGAGGCGAGGCATGGATCTATGACGGCTTTTCCGGAGCTTCCAACAAAGATATAGATGCTTATATTGCCGGCTGGCCGGCAGGCCGGCCCAGGTTCTTCCCTCTATACTCAATGATCAGACTGATCTTAGGTATTCACGGTTTTTCGCGGAAAGAATACGACACGGTAATTAAAGGCATAGTTGCCAAAACTCAATTCAAGACGTGCGCCTGCCAACAGCGCGGGGTAATGATGCGGGTTTGTTTGCGCAAATGATATAATTCTTGTAAAACGCGCTTAACAATGTTTTACTGATACTCAGCGCAGTATTGATTTTTTGCCCGAAAAGGGCCTATAGAGACATTTAATGAAAGCAGCGGTGCCTGGCGTAAAAGATGTGTTAAAAACGGGGAGATTTTTGATACCCTACAGGGTGTATGAAAATAAAGGGCCCCAGCTTATATTTATTAACGGTGTTCAGCAGTCAATGGCGATGTGGCAGACTTTTATCGCCCGTTTTGCCAAAGATTATAAGATAATCCTTTTTGATTTTCCCAATCAGGGAAAAGCCAAGATACTTTCAGGCCCATTACAGGTAACGCTGGATGAACAGGTAGAGATCTTATCGGCCATGATGGATAAGACGGCCTTAAGCCGGGACGCGACTATATGCGCCGCGTCATGGGGCGGCGTCATCGCCGTGGCATTCGCGGCTAAACATCGCGACAGGATAAAAAGGATGATACTGGCGAGCCTGGGGACAAAGCCGAACAAGAAAATGGTAGAGACTATTAAACAAGGCGCTCGCGTAGACTTGAACGATCGCGACCAGATGGCCCAAACATTGATAAAGAGTTTTGGAGAGACGCTCCCCGAACGGTTCAAGCAGAATATCGTCAAGCAATTCCGCGCGATGAAAGAAGAAAGCGTGCAGGCATTTTATGAGCACGGATTATTTGTTATCTCTTCAAAGAAATTAAGCGATATAGTCAATCTGCAGGCCATAAAGGCCAAAACGATCCTGCTTAACGGAGAAAAAGACGCCATTATTGACCTAGACGATGTCAAATTCCTCGCTTCTCAGATCCCTGATTGCGAATTAAGGATCATTAAAGGCGTGGGCCATTTTTTGCATATGGAACGCGAAGATGTCTTAGACATCTATGAGAATATCCTCCGATCTTGAGCACCCTCTGGAACTTCTATGAACATACTCCACTTTTTTATTAAAGACGTATTCAGGAAAAAGACGCGCGCTTTCCTTACCATCTGTGGCATCAGCGTCGGCGTATGTGTTTGTATCCTTATGCTAGGTATCGGTGAGAGTATAAAAAATTCTTTTAAGGATGTATACGGCAAGCGGCAGATAGATATTGTCGTCCAGGAGAAAGACCAGCTTAGCATACTATTGAGCAAGCTGGACGCCGGCATTGCCACGGAAATAAAAAAACTTCCTTCCGTAGTAGACGTGTCAGCAGCGCTTCTATATATCCATAAGATCAAAGCTTCTGCCGTACCAGTTTTTGGATGGGAGCCGGATAGCTTTTTATTTGATGACACAGAACTTCTGCAAGGCAGGCGCCCCATTGTTGATAAGAAAGAGGCAATAGTGGGTGAGGCCTTAGGCAGAAGCCTTAAGAAAGATAATACAAACCAGATAAAAATAAAAGGCGTCACATTCAACGTTGTAGGAGTTTTTAAAAGCACCAGCCCTTTTGAACAGTACGCGGCAGCGTTGCCGCTTTCAGACTTACAGGCAGCGATACATGAAGCGGGGAAGGCAAGTTTTATTAATGTGAGATTGAAACCCGAGTATCGTATAGAAACGATGATGGAAAATATCACGAGAGAGCTGGAGATCAAATTTCCTTTTATCGCGGCCATGAGGGCTGACGCGTTTATCGCCGAAAAGACGCAATTTATCGTAGTGGGCGAACAATTTTCTTTTCTTGTGGGCCTGATTACTATTATCGCGGTGGCTTTGGGCCTGGCGAATACCATGGTGGCCTCTGCTTTTGAAAAAAGAAAATTTCTCGCGATACTGCTTGCCCTTGGGTGGCAGAAGATAGAAATAGCGGCCCTTTTTGTGTTTGAAGCCCTTATCGTGGCAATAATAGGCGGCGCCATAGGGATATTTTTGGGTTTTAAAGGGACGGGGTATATTTTTGGGCTTACCAGTATCCAGGCGTTCGTCCCGGCATTGAACGTCGTTTTTGTGCTTAAGATCGTGGGTATGATCTTAGGCAGCGCTGTTGTCGCCGCTATACTACCTATATGGATGACATTGAATTCTGACCCTGTGGAGACAATAAGAAGTGAATGACATTGCCTTGCAAAAAAACATTTTCAGCACCCGGAACCTGCGTAAATTTTATCAGTCTACGCAAACCTTTGCCCTCCGCGACGTAAGCCTGGATGTTCCTGAAGGTGAATTTTTAGGCATTAGGGGCCCCAGCGGCAGCGGGAAAAGCACTCTCCTTTATCTTTTGGCCGGCCTGCTGACGCCGACGAGTGGTGAGATCTATTTTAAGGGCTGGCCCCTTGAGCGTTTAAGGAACAAAGCTGTTTACCGCAGGATAAACATAGGTTTTGTGTTCCAGGATTTTTATCTTTATCCCCGCTTTACTGTTTTAGAGAATATGCTCTTTTCGTGCCTGCGCAGGTTTATTGTCCCCGCGGCTATAATCAAGAAGGCAGAGGCGCAGCTTGAGTATTTGCATATTTTAAAGAAAAAAAACGTGCCGGTAGAAGTATTATCGGCGGGAGAGCGTCAGCGCGCCTGTATCGCGCGCGCTTTATTATATGAGCCTCAATGTATTTTGGCAGATGAACCTACGGGTAATTTGGACAGCGAGAATGCCAGGAATATCATGGAGGTACTGCAAAAGATAAATAAAGAGCGTGGAACCGCCATTTTGTTGGTTACCCACGATGAAATGGTGTCTGGATACGCGCATCGCATTGTGCGCATCATAGATGGCAGCCTGCACAGCTGCTAAAAGTGTTTTCCAATGAGACAAACTATCCTGCTTGATTTGTCTCATCCCACGGAAGGATAATTCTTGTCAGCGATGGCTGGGGATGTTATAATGTATCTCATATTGACATAACACTTTGTGTTTAAACTAGTTAATTCTCTGCATTTTTTAAATATGAATTTTTCTGAAAGAATTTTCTCCCGTTTAGAGCTGATACCGGATTGTATAGAAAAGCTCATCAAGAAGATAAAACACCTCTCTCTGGCCGAGGAGGAGCTTTTTGATATAAAATTGTGTTTACAAGAAGCCCTTGTCAATGCTGTTAAGCATGGAAATAAATTTGACACGAACCTGGAAGTTGAATGCTCAATTGAGGTTTTAGATGATCGTTTGACCATACAGGTTAAAGATCAGGGAGCGGGGTTTGATGAGCAAGCTGTCCCTTGCCCCGCGCATACGGAAAATCTTACGAAGACTTCAGGCCGTGGGGTCTATCTTATAAAAAAGCTGATGGATGAGGTTAAATATTTTGACCGCGGCAGCGGCGTAAAAATGACAAAGTTTATCAACAAGGAGAACTCCCGTGAACCTAAAAGAAGAGAAGCGTAACGATATTACCATTTGTAAGCTGGAAGGCGAGATCACCATCAATAATTCAGCTGAGTTGAGGAAGGCCTTTGACCTGATCATAAAAAGGAACGAGAAAAAGGTCTTGGCTGATTTCACGGCCGTTTCTTACATTGACAGCTCAGGCCTGGCTACGCTTATTGAGATGTTCCAGCGGTTGAAGAAGATAGGCGGCCGCTTAAGGTTTTACGGCTTAGACCAGAAGATAAAGAATATTTTTGAGGTGACAAAGCTTCATAAACTTTTTGATATCTGTGATACCCAGGAATCCGCGTTAAAGGATCTTTAAATGGCCGCAACAATAGGGCGATTTATAATTGAATACTTCCGATGGATAAAAGGTATCGCCCTCCTTTTTTATAACATTCTTTATTGGATCTTTGTAGGGCCGTTCAAGGGCAAAGCCGCTCACCGCCAAAGTATTTTTCAACAAATGGTCTTTGTAGGCCTGCATTCCGTGGTCATAGTATTCTTTGTAGATATTTTTACAGGAATAGTAATGGCTATGCAGACTGCTTATCAGCTCCAGAGAATGGGAGCGGTCTTGTATGTCGCGTCTTTGGTAGCTGTCTCGTTGTGCAGAGAGCTTAGCCCTGTTTTGACGGCTCTTGTGGTTGCCGGGCGCGCTGGTTCAGCCATAGCGGCTGAGCTTGGGACCATGAAGGTGACTGAGCAGATAGAGGCGCTTGAGACCATGGCCATAAACCCAATAAGGTTTTTGGCAGTGCCTAGGTTTCTCGCTCTCGCAATTATGCTGCCGTGCCTGACCGTATTAGGGAATATAAGCGGCATAATCGGAGGTTTTATCGTAGGCACAGGAAGCCTGCACATTAATCCCGACCTGTATATGCAGACGACCTTTAAATACCTTGAACTAAAAGATATTTACACTGGCCTTATAAAGGCGATAGTCTTCGGCATCCTTATCGCCATAATCTGTTGTTATGAGGGGTTGTATACTAAAGGCGGCGCCGAAGGCGTGGGCCGGGCCACAACACGCAGTGTAGTGGCAAGTTTCATAGCTGTGATATTAGCGGATTGCGTTATCACAGGCATTTTCTTTTTTTCTAAATCATGAGCGCTATAGACCAAAAAAACGAACCGATAATCTCTTTGCGCAACGTCACCAAGATATTCGGCGACAAGACTATCATTAATAATGTAAGCCTGGATATATTCCGCGGTGAGACGTTCGTGATCATGGGGTGTTCGGGTTCGGGCAAGAGCACTCTCTTGCGGCTGATAACCGGCGCCTTAAGGCCCGATAACGGGAACGTTTTGATACGCGGCAAAGACATAGCGCGGATATCCGTTGACGAGTTGGAAGAGGTTAAAAGATCATTCGGAATGTTATTCCAGTATTCAGCTCTTCTTGACTCTTTGACAGTAGAAGAGAATATTGCCCTGCCTTTGCGCGAACACACTAAATTAGCGGATGATATAATAAAGATAATTATAAAATTGAAGCTATCTCTGGTCGGCCTGCGGGGATATGAAAGCCATTATCCGTCGCAGATATCCGGTGGAATGAAAAAACGCGTTGGCCTCGCGCGCGCCATAGCCCTGGACCCTGATATCGTGTTCTACGATGAACCTACCTCAGGGCTTGACCCTGTGGTCGGCGGAGCTATTGATAAGCTTATAAAAGACCTGAGCACAAAATTGACCATAACATCTGTCGTTATAACGCACGATATGCAAAGCGTATTTGGTATCGCGGATAGGATAGCCATGGTCCACAAGGGTGAAATAGTTGAGATCGGCACGCGTGATGAGATCAAAAATTCCTCAAACGCTACTATTCAGCAATTTATTCACGGCAGCCCTGTTGGGCCTATTGATTTTTTCAAAGAAGATATCGGGATAGCGGAGGCCCTTGGCCTCTAGAAAAGGAAGAATATGAAAAAATACTCACAGGAAGTTAAGGTAGGGGCCTTTGTTATATTTTCTATCCTGGTGCTTCTATACATGACAGTCAGTACCGGCAAGATGAATATAAAAAAAGACGGCTATAATATTGATGTCGTTTTTGATGAGGTAGCAGGCCTTCAGGCAAAAGCCCCGGTCACTTTAAATGGGCTTGAGGTAGGCAAGGTAGATGATATCAAGGTATTTTACGATAATGATAAGACAAAGATCGTATTAAAGCTGTGGTTGGATAAGAAGGCCAGGATCAGGGAGAATTCTGTAATATCAATTAAGACCCTTGGGCTCATGGGAGAGAAATTTATCCAGATCGCGTCTTCCGATGGCAAGAACTTCATAGAACCAGGAAGCGTTCTTATAGGCAAACCTTTCATGGACTTAGACGCGCTCATGGAGCAGGCTCAGACAATGACCAAAGATATCGGTTCGCAGATCAATAAATTGCTTGAGAGCCTGAATTCAACTGTAGACGGCGATAAGGGCAATGTTTCCGCGATAGTCCAAAGTTTAGAAGTGACGTCTAAGAATTTTGAAGAGTTCTCGGATGACTTAAAGAGGCACCCTTGGAAACTTTTATACAGGCCGAAAGAAAAACCGGAAAAGAGGCAGAGTATATGAAAAAATTATTCATGTTTTTTGGTATCACGCAGTTGTTGTTATTCCCGGGTTTGTTATTCGCGCAGACAGCCAAGGTAATTGATGTCCAGGGCCAGGTGCTGGTAAAAGAAGAGGCAGCATCCTCCGCGTGGGGCAAGGCAAAGATAAATATGTTCCTTAAAAAGGATGCCGAGATCCAGACAAAAGCAGGCGCCCGTTGCACGCTCGCGTTTGACGAAGAGCAAAAAAATATCCTAACCGTGCAGGAAAATACCATTATAAAACTTGAGAACATAAAACCGGGCAATATCTTTTTGCCTGAGGGAAGGGTTTTTTCTTTGATCAAGAATTTGTCTAAAGCGGAAAAATTTCAGATAAGGACACCAACGGCTATCGCGGGCGCGCGTGGGACGATCTGGGCTACAGGATTCCAGGGCGGTTTGACAAATGTCGCTTGTTTTTCAGAGACTGCTTTTGTTGACGGCGTAGACGCTTCAGGCAATGTGACCGGCGAACAAGACCTGCCCTGCGGATTTTCTGTTGGTGTTGGAGAAGGCGGCGTGTTCGGAGATATTTCTCCTTTGAGCGACGCGGACAACCGGCAAGGTAGTGAGTTTATTCAGTATTCGTCTGGATTAGGCACAGGCGCTGGGCAAGAAGGCGGCGCGCAGGGCGAGGATCAGGCTGGCGATGAACAGCCCGGGACAGAACAAGACGCTTTTCAGGGCCTCCAGCAGGAGCAGCAAGGCGACTTAGGCGATACGTCAGCTATGGAGCGCCGCGAGGAAGCTGAGACTCCTGAGCCGAAGCTGAATGAGGGTTGTCACGGGTACAATTGCAAAGGCTGAACATGCTTATAATAAAGCGTTGCATAATTAAGCAGGGAATATTAGTTTTTTTGCTTTTCTGCTCATTGGGCGCTAGGGATGTTTTTGCTCAGGCGCATGACAGGGATGATAGAATAGAAGAAAAGACCGCGGATCTCCGGGGATTGCAGAGAAGTCCTTACGCGCCGAAGTTTGCTTCTTCGGCAGGGTTATCCTTCGGCTATGACACAAACGTTAACCTGAGCACGACAAAAAAGGGCGATGGTTTTGAGCAATTACTTTTTTCCTCTGGTTTTACCAAGCCATGGGTCAAAGGCGCGCGGTTCACCTTTAATTATGATCTTGGGGTAATAAATTACGGTGAGATAACCGATGCCTCTAATATTTTAAATCATTTCAGGTTTGGCGTGCACCAGAAGCTTTCCAGTTTTGTGGCAGGCACAGGGTATGACTTAGGAGTGCTTTATTACCCCAATAATGAAGACGGGAATTTTCTTTTTCACAAAGGCTTTCTGTATGTCCGGCAGAATATCTCGCGTAAACTATACCATCAGCTCATGCTGGAAGCGGGCATAAAAGATTACTCGGAGCAAAAGGCCATAGGGGACACCATAAGCACTTTCCAGAATAAGGAGCGTTTAGACCGCAGGCAAAGCGCCGAATGGAGCGTAGGCTATTCCTTGACACCTAAGCTATTATTAAAGTTCCTGACCCGGTTCTCTGTCAATGATTCCAACGCCCGTTATGTTGATTTCTACGATTATAAGTCTTACGAATTTTCTCCGCGCGTCAATTATAGATTGTCTAAAAAAGTTGAGTTATTTTCAGGCATCGGGTATCTTAGGAAAAATTATAAGACCCGTGTTGTTACCCTGACAAATTATAAAGAGAAGGATAACATTTATTCGGCGAACGCGGGATTGCGTTATCTCCCAGACAAGAATGATATCCTAACGCTGTTATACAGCTATAGGGACAACTCTTCAAACGACTCCATCCAGGAATATAGCGAGAATGTTATTTCTTGCGGTTGGCAGCATAATTTTTGATGAATGATATTTCAAAGATCTATTTTTTCAAAATATGGCGCTATAGCAATCGGCAGTCTTTTTATAGGCCTATTGGTATTTTCGCGGGTATTCCAGGCTTACGAGCTGATATCCTATGACCTCAGATTTAAGTTAAGGCCCCGCCTAGCTGCCTCCAGCGACATAGTCATAATAGAAATATCAGACGATACGCTAAAAAATCTCGGACTCTGGCCTTTGCCTCGCGATTTTCACGCAAGCCTCGTTGATGTCCTGAGGCAATCAGGGGCAAAAATGGCCCTCTTTGATGTCTTGTTCAGCGAACCTACGGTTTATGACGAAGTATTCGCGCAAGCAATAAAAAAACAAGGGCACGTATATCTTCCAGTGGCCTTTGACATGCAAGAGCAAAGAGGCGGGCGCATTTCTTTCCCTAAGGGCGTGGGCCTTTTGGCTGACCTCTTACCCGCGCTTAAAAGCGCTGCCGCAAGCTCAGGCTACATCAATGTTATTATAGACCCTGACGGCAAGACTCGCAGGGCCCCATTGTTCATAAATTATAAAGGCGTCCTTGTGCCTAGTATGGCGTTCAAGGCCGCATGTGATTATCTGGGATCGGATGTCAATGACGTTGCGCGCGGCGTGCCCTTGATAGCTCAGGGCTCTTTGCTTGTTAATTATCCCGGCAAGTGGGCAGAGTCTTTTAAGCGCGTTTCTTATTTTGAGGTCTTAAAAGCCTTTGGTGATTCTCAGCGCGGTGTTACGCCTGAGCTTGACCTTGCTATATTTAAAGATAAGGTATGTTTTATCGGGCTTACCGCCGCAGGTACATCTGACTTAAGGCCTACGCCTTTAGAGAATATCTATCCTATGCTGGGCCTGCAGGCCAGTGTTTTTGATAGTATTATTCATAAGCGTTATATCGTGGCCGCGGGGACTGTGGCCAATGTCATTCTAAATATTTTAATTTTTGTTTTAAGCCTTTTGATCTGTTTAAGATTCACGCCTCTTAAGTCGCTGGCCTGGGTCGTCGCGCTTGGCTTTTTTTATAGCGTTGCAATAACAGCCCTCTTTATATTCTGTGGCATCTGGGCGGATCTGTTCACGCCTTTGTTGTTTCTCTCTCTGACATATGTCGTTGCTACAGCCTATAGGTTTTTTGCTGAAGCAAGAAAGAGGCAACTTTTGGAAAAAGAGCTGGATATTGCCCGCGCCATCCAGGAAAATTTCTTGCCTACTGATATTAAGGTGCCAGAAGGCTTATCCATCGCTGCTTTTATCCAGCCGGCCAAATTCGTGGCAGGCGATCTTTATGATATTGTGGCGCGCAATGACAAGAAGCTTGGGGTTTTTATCGGAGATGTCTCAGGCAAAGGCGTGCCGGCATCTTTGATAATGGCGCAGACCATTTCTCTTTTTAGGATATTCGCGCGCCAGGAGAGCAGCGCTGCCAGCGCTTTGACACTTTTGAATAAAGAACTTTTCGGGAAATTCGTCGGCCGGTTTGTTACCGGCCTTTATGTGATCGTAGATAGTCAGTCGCAGGCCGCCTGTGTCTCTTCGGCTGGCCATGCCCCTTTGTTTCTTTATAGCGCGAGCGCGCATAAGGTCTCGGAGGTGGAGCTTTCAGCTGGCCTGCCTTTAGGCATCACTGACGAGGAGGTTTATCAGGATGTCCCATTCAAGTTTGAAAATGGCGACAAGCTTGTATTTTTTACCGATGGTTTATATGAGGCGCGTAACGTTAAGGGCCAGGATCTTGGCTTGCCAATAGTTGAAAAGGCCATCTTAGATAACGCCCGTCTTTCTTCGGAGGAGTTGGTAGGCGTTCTTAAAGATAGCGTCTTTAAGTTCGCTAAGAACGCTGTTCAGC
The DNA here is from genome assembly GCA_001873995.1 of Candidatus Phelpsiimicrobium noxiivivens. GTDB lineage: Bacteria > Omnitrophota > Gorgyraeia > Velamenicoccales > Velamenicoccaceae > Phelpsiimicrobium > Phelpsiimicrobium noxiivivens. Next base: position 15,229 of record MNVR01000022.1, on the reverse strand, counting down.
ACGACGATATAACGATCATTGTTTTGACTAACAAAGGGTGAATTTATGGAAAAAAAACTAGCGGCGCTTGAGCAGGAAGCGTTTTCGTTCCTTTCGCAAGAGAAGTTTGACGATGCCTATAAATTATTCGTTAAAGTCGCCCAAATGCATAGGGCTGTCAGGAACTATAAACAGGCGGCTTTGTGTTCCGCTTCAGCTGCCAGCTGTTGGGCTTTAAGATCCGGCGAAAAGTCATTTTATAATGCCGCGGCAGCTTATGAGGTAGCTGCCCAGGACGCGGAGATAGTCGGCGACCTGGAATATGCCTCATTGCTTTACAGGTATGCCGCCACAAGCTTTGAGCGCGACATGGAGTCTCTGAGTTTTTCTGAATGTTTCTATCGTTCCAAGGAGTGTTACAGAAGATTTTTGATGTTTAGCCTGTTTGCTCCAAAAAAGATAAATCGCATCGCGTCAACCCAGGAACAAGATGGGGTAAGGGGTTTTATCAAGCGGCTCTTTATGTGGTGTATTTTGACCTTGTCTTCTTTGGTCTGGGGCCATGGCGAACGGCCTGTGCGCACATTGTTTGCCGGATCCTTTTTGGTATTCCTATCCGCGGCCCTTTATACTCAACATTATCTTATACAGGACGGCAAGATATTTAAGCCGGATCTTTTTGAGGCATTTTATTTTAGCCTTGTGGCTCTCTCAACTACAGGTTTCGGAGATATCGCGGCTGTAGGCTTCAGCCGGATAGTCGTAGTCGTGGAATTGTCCCTTGGCATGTTCATTATGCCGCTTTTCCTCGTAGGATTTTCGCGAAAATACCTGAGGATATAATGACATTTCCTGGTTGACAAAGACCAGGTTTGTGTGTATCATTGTTTATATTGGTAAACACGTGTTTATATCAGGGAACATATATGCGCTTCACTCATCCTTTAGATATGATCTTAAGCAGCGCGGTTAAGGTTCGCGTTTTGCGTATTTTCTGCCGGGCCGGCGTAGAATTGAGCGGCCGGCAGACAGCCAAAATGGTTGGGGCCACACCGAAAACTGCCCACGAAGTCCTCCAGGGCCTTATGAGGGAGGGGCTTATTTTAATGAAGGTTGCCGGGAAAACCCACTTGTTCCGTTTAAATGAAGGCCAAGTGATGAGTGGTATTCTAAAGGGCTTATTCGCTGATGAAGAGAAACTAAAAGGTTGGTTGTTGGAAGCTATCGTCGCGTCCGTTAAACAGTCTTCTTTAAAGAGCGATGTTCTCTGCATCGCTCTTTTTGGCAGTATATATGAGAAGACGCAAGGGCCTTCCAGTGATGTTGACCTGCTGGTTGTGGTAAAAACCGCCGAAGACAAGAAAAAAGTGGAAGACCTATTTTTTCAGATCGATGAGCGCGTTTCTTCACGTTGGGGAAACCCGATCGCTCCCTATGTAAATAGTTTGTTGGAATTCCGGAACAAGGCAAAAAAGGCCACAGGTGTGGTGCCTCATATCCTTAAATCGTATCAACTTATTTATGGTGACAGGTTGGAGCGGCTTCTGCGATGATGAAACAGTTAAGAACAAGAGCCGTTGACCCAGGCGAATATGTCGGGTATTGGAACAAGGCGGAAGAGTTCTATGAGGTTATGGAATACGCCTATAAAAATCGCATGTGGACAGCCGTAGGTTTAAATGCCGTGCATTGCGTCATATCCGCTTGCGACGCGTTATTGGTAAGGTCGCAAGGCATTCGCGCGGCGGAAGATGACCACACGCGGACACTTGGATTGCTGGTTAGCGCCCCTATTGTTGGGATAGAGGCGCAAGCGGCGGCAGTCCGAAGGATCATAGCCAAAAAGAACATTATCGCCTATGAGAGCAAAGAATTGCGCGAAAGCGACGCGTCGGATATTTTTAAACAGGCTCAGCGTTTTTATCGCTGGGCGTTTGAGTATTTGAATAAAAATGGAGAATAAACAAACGAAAAATTTTATACGCGATATCATTGATCAGGATCTGGCCGTGGGCAAGAATAATAGCCAGGTCCATACGCGCTTCCCGCCGGAACCGAACGGATATCTTCATATTGGACACGCCAAGAGTATCTGCCTTAACTTCGGCATAGCGCGCGATTACAAAGGCCTTTGCAACCTTCGTTTTGACGATACCAACCCCGATACGGAAGAAACAGAATACGTCAATTCCATAATACAGGACGTGCGCTGGCTCGGCTTTGACTGGCAGGGCAGGTTGTTTTATGCCTCAGACTATTTTGATAAATTATATGAATACGCGGTTCAACTCATTGAAAAGGGCAGGGCATATGTCTGTGACCAGAGCTTAGATGAGATGAGAAAGGCGCGCGGCACAATAACAGAGCCTGGCACAAATAGCCCTTATCGCGGCCGGGCTGTTAAAGAAAACCTGGATTTGTTTGCCCGCATGAAGGCAGGCGAGTTCGCCGAAGGTGCAAAGGTCCTGCGCGGCAAAATTGATATGTCTGATCCTAACCTATTGATGCGCGACCCTGTATTTTACCGCATCCGGAAAGAATCTCATCATAGGATTAAGGATAAGTGGTGTATTTATCCGACGTATGATTTTACACACGGAATATGTGATTCTATTGAAGGCATAACGCATTCTATATGCACTCTTGAATTTGAAGTGCACAGGCCGTTATACGATTGGGTATTAGCTGAATTGGGCATCTACCATCCCCAGCAAATAGAGTTCGCGCGCCTGAATATAAGCCATACATTGTTAAGCAAACGCAAACTGCTTGACCTGGTAGAAAAAAAATTAGTCAGCGGCTGGGACGATCCGCGTATGCCGACTTTATCAGGATTAAGGCGCCGCGGTTATACTCCTGAGTCTATCAGGCGGTTTTGCGAGCATATTGGAGTATCCAAGGCAGACAGCATAATTGACCTAAACGTCCTGGAAAATTGCGCGCGCGAGGAACTGAATAAAACAGCGCCCCGCGTTATGGCTGTGCTCAAGCCGGTTAAAGTGGTAATTGATAATTACCCGCAGGGCCAGACAGAAGAAATGTCAGCGGTCAATAACCCTGAGGACCCTTCGGCAGGAATACGCAAGGTCCCTTTTTCGCGGGAGCTTTATATAGAGAAAGATGATTTTCGTGAGGAGGCGCCTAAGCAATTTTTCAGGATGGCGCCCGGCAGAGAGGTACGGCTGCGCTATGCCTATTTTATTAAGTGCGTTGGCGTTGTCAAAGATGAGGCAACCGGCAAGATAAGAGAAATACATTGTACATATGACCCTCTGACGCGCGGCGGTGATCCGCCTGATGGCCGCAAGGTAAAGGCCACTATACATTGGGTTTCCGCAATGCATTCAATACCGGCTCAAGCGCGCCTATATGATACTCTTTTTACAAAGCGCGACCCCAATAATGCAGCTGAAGGTGCTGATTTTACAGCAAACCTTAATCCTAAGTCTCTTGAAGTGCTGTCCGAATGCCGCCTGGAGCCAAGTCTTAAGAACGCGCTGCCCGGGGCCCGCTATCAATTTGAGAGAATGGGTTATTTTTGCGTGGATAGCATAGGTGCCGGCAATAAACTTGTTTTCAACCGCATAGTTACTCTGCGCGACACCTGGGCTAAAATAGAACGCAAGCTCTAGTTTGTTACATTTTGAGTCAGACTGAAAATGTAACATTAGGGAAGATATGCTAAGCCGGATTGAGAGATCGATTTTTTTCTGCTATTATTTTTACCTGTTTACGCTACTTGCGCCTTTGCGCAATCGGTCTTGACGTGGCAGGATTGCGTTAAAGAGGCCGCGAAAACCCATTCCGACCTTATCTCCGCGCAGGAAGTAGTAAAACAATCCGAGGCTGCCAAAAAGATTACCGCAAGCGCGCTTTTTCCGCAGATAGATTCAAGCGTCTCAGCGTCTGCCAAGAAGACAAAAACGTCAACCAGTCAAAGTACCGCGGATACCTATAACTACGGTGTCACAGGCACACAGCTCTTATTTGACGGCGCAAAGACTTTTGATGAAGTCAAAGCCGCGTCGGAAAATATAAAAGCCAGTCAGTTCAATTACAAATTTACTTCATCAACAGTAAGGCTGCGCTTACGCAGCGCTTTTATCAATGTCCTGAAATATCAGGAATTTATGAAGCTTACAGAAGAGATCCATAAAATAAGAAGGGATAATCTGGCCCTGATAAGTTTGCGGTATGAATCAGGCATAGAGCACAAAGGCGCTTTAATGACAGCCCAAGCCAATGTTGCTGAGGCTGAGTTTGAGATAGCTCAAGCAAAAAGGGCGCTGGAAGTGGCTCAAAGAGAGCTCACCAAGGAGATGGGCAGGATTAAGTTTTCGGAAATAACTGTTGGCGGCGGCATTAAAGTGAGTGGCCCCGCATTAGAAAAACCTGATTTTGAAGCATTGGCTTCCGGAAAATGATCAGTGGAACGCAGGGTTATCTATGTCTCTGCCATTAGGAGTGTTTTAAGCCAGGCAAAAGCTGACGAACGAAGCACAAAAGATGGTGTTGTGGTGGCTCTTTCGCGGATGTGGGCCGCGCTTCAGGACGCGATAGAAAACGTGGACGTGCAAAATAAATTTTTGAAAGCGACGCAAGAACGTGCCGCGATAGCGGCAGCGCAGTATTCTTTAGGCATGATACAGTTTGATAGCTGGACGATCATTGAAGATGACCTGGTGAACGCAAAAAAGTCTTTTCCGAATTCTCAGGCAGAAGCGTTATTCGCCGAGGCGGATTGGATCTACGCTAAAGGGGAGGTATTAGAAAATGCGTCTTAAAAAAATTTGGATTTTTTTAGCAATGATCGTAATTTTGGCATTTGTGATCGTGTTTGTATCCAGGGCCAAAGAAAAAGGGACAGGGGAGGGCGTCGTAAAAGAGATAGCGCCTGTTATAGGTTCTATCAGGATGGCTGTTTCATGCACAGGGGCTGTTCTTCCGAAGAACCGGCTGGAAGTGAAGCCTCCTGTTAACGGCAGGATAGAGCGCGTTTTGGTCAAGGAAGGCGACAAAGTAAAAACAGGCCAGATATTAGCGCAGATGAGTTCTACTGAAAGGGCCGCTTTGTTGGACGCGGCCCGAGGCCAGGGAGAAGAGAAATTCAAATATTGGCAAGAGACGTATAAGCCTATACCGCTCTGCCCGCGCCTATTGACGCGGATGTCATTGTGGCAACTACTCAGCCCGGCCAGGCCGTGACGACAACTGACGCGGTGCTTGTGCTTTCGGACCGCCTTATTGTGCGCGCTCAGGTAGACGAGACGGATATCGGTAAAATAAAGCCTGAGATGAAGGCTGTTATCGTTCTTGATGCCTACCCGAAAACCAAAATAAAAGCCGCAGTAGACCACATATATCATGAATCGCAGACAGTCAATAATGTAACGATCTGCCAGGTTGACTTAGCGCCTGAAGAGGTGTTGTCATTTTTTCGCTCAGGCATGAACGCTACAGTAGATTTCATAGAGAAGAGCAATGAAGAAGCCCTTCTAATACCAGCAGGCGCTGTGTATACTGACAGGGATGGGGCTTATTGTTTTGTTAAACAGGACAATAGCCCGGAGCCTGCTAAGGCGCGTTTAATTCTGGGTATATCTGATGATAAGAATGTTGAAGTACTTTCAGGCCTTACCCAGAAAGACCGGATAATAGAAAAGTCAAAAAAATATTCCCTTCCTACGAGTGAAAAGCGCGCGAATCCTTTTATGCCGGGCCGCTAAAAATGATAGAACTAAAGAATGTATACAAGACTTACCAGATGGGCCAGGTTGAGGTAAAGGTTCTACAGGGTGTTTCCCTGAGTATCTTACCCGGAGAATTTGTCGTTATCATGGGGCCTTCGGGTTCGGGTAAGTCTACGTTGATGATATATTAGGCCTTTTAGATAGGCCTGACAGTGGTGAATATTATATGGGCTCAAGAAAGATCAACGAGCTTTCAGAAGAGGAATTGTCTGCCACGCGAAACGGGCTCGTAGGTTTCGTTCTTCAGCAGTTCCATCTTTTGCCGCGCATGACAGCCCTTGAAAACGCGCAGCTACCCCCTTGTATACGCTGGAAAGCTTCACCTTAAAGAGGAGGCCATGCAAAAGATCGAGGAAGTCGGGCTTTCGGATAGGAAAGGACACCGGCCCAACGAGCTTTCCGGAGGCCAGCAGCGGCGCGTAGCTATCGCCCGCGCGCTGGTAAATGATCCGCTTATCATAATGGCTGATGAACCTACCGGGAACCTTGATTCAAAGAGCAAAGAAGAAATAATTACCGTTATAAAAAGCCTTAATCAAAAAGGCAAGACGATCATAATGGTCACTCATGAAAAAGAGGCGGCCGCGCATGCCAGGCGCGTTATTACTATGCGCGACGGTAAAATAATTTCAGACGAGAAAACACAGACGGCCGTGGGCCGCGAAGGCTGCGCAACAGCAGGCCAGGCGGATGAAATACTTGATATTGTATTATCAAAAGCTGAGAAGACCTCAAGGGGGTCAAATTTATTGATTGTTTGCGTCAGGCAGGGATCGCCATGGTGTCGCACAAGATGCGTTCATTCTTGTCTATACTCGGCATATTAATAGGCGTCGCCGCTGTCATAGCAATGCTTGCCATAGGCCAGGGAGCCAAGGAATCTATTGAGCAGCAGTTGGCATCCTTAGGTTCTAATCTTCTCGTTGTGCGGCCCGGCTCTTCAAGGATACACGGCGTGGTTATGGAGGCAGGGGCTGTAACGCGCCTGACACTGCAGGATGTTTCAAACATCGCCAAACTGGCACAGTTAGTAGAAAGAGTAAGTCCTCCGGTGATAGGCAGGGGGCAGATGGTCTATGCTAACAAGAACTGGAATGCTCAGGTAGAGGGCGCAGGCGTAGATTACGCCGAAATGCGCGCTTTAGCGCCAGCCCTTGGAAGGTTTTTTACCGAAGATGAGGTAAGGACGCGTTCGCGTGTTATCCTGCTTGGCGCCACAGTAGTAAAAGATCTCTTTGGAGACTCTGATCCGCTTGGTGAGACCATAAAATTGAATCTTGTAAATTTTAAAGTCATAGGTATTCTGCCGATAAAAGGCGCTAATGCTTTTCATGACCAGGATGACGCGGCACTAATACCTGTCACAACGGCGATGTTCAGGGTCTTTGGCAAGGAATATGCTGATTCCATATATGTGGAAGTAAAAGACGCGGGCTCTCTAGACGCGGCGCAGGACGAGATCTCCGGGCTTATTATAAAAGAGCACCGCTTGGCCAATAAAGACGCGCAGGATTCATTTCAAATACGCAATATGGCAGACATTAAAAATACGCTTGAAACGACGACTAAGACGATGTCGCTTTTGCTGGGTTCCATAGCCGCCATATCGCTTTTGGTTGGCGGTATAGGCATTATGAATATTATGCTTGTATCTGTGTCTGAGCGCGCGCGCAAGATCGGTTTGCGCAAGGCCATAGGCGCCAACAATAAAGATATTATGGTCCAATTTCTTATAGAGGCGATATTGATGGCGTTTCTGGGAGGTGTGTTTGGTGTTTTGTTGGGAGCTGGCATATCAGGGCTTATATCTTTTTTCGCTGGCTGGGCTGTGAAGGTTTCAGCGTCGTCAGTCATCTTAGCTACGGTATTTTCATTAATAGTTGGCATTATCTTTGGGCTTTGGCCTGCCCGCAAGGCCTCCAGGCTTGATCCTATTGAAGCCCTGCGGTACGAGTAGCCGAGGCCCGGCCTCGGCAATCGGAGCCTCGGAGCCGGCTAAGAGTTTGTTTGACAAAAGGCAAATATGCGGTATAATCACAACAATACAAAAGATTAGGGCCTTTAAGCCGTAAAGGAAGACAACTAACCTTTACGGCGTTTTATCGTAGAAGACGATACACCGGCGCAATACCATTAAGCGCCGGGTGTTGTCACAGGCTCCTTGCTTAACCACTTGCAAATATTAGTTATTCCACTAATATTTGCTGCGCAAGCCTGCCCGCCGGTAGGCAGGCTTCAGGATTTCAGCCGAAGGCTGATCCGCCTACGGCGGAAACTTTAGAGGTAGGGAATAAGTATCTACAATATGCAAAGTTAAGGAGGCATTATCAAAAAGGTAAAGACTTCGTCTAAGGGAAGAAAATGCAAGTTTCCACACTGTAAACATATCTTAAGTATTTACAATCACGAGACTTATTGTCATGTTCATCTTGGCCGAGTGCCTCCTGAACATAAACTTGAAATGGCTGGCGTAGCATGATGCAAAAACCAAACAATATTAGTAATAGCGCGGCGCCTGAGATCCCTCAGGCAAGCAAGGATTTTTTTGGCATGGGTATCGCGCCAAAGATCCTTGAGATCTTGGCTCAGCTGAAATTCAAGGTTCCCACGCCGATACAGTTGAAAACCATACCCTTGGCTACTGAAGGCAAGGATATTATCGGCATAGCCCAGACCGGCACAGGCAAGACCCACTCTTTCGCTATTCCGATGGTCCAGCGCCTGGCGTCCATGAAAGGTATAGGCCTTGTCTTGGCGCCTACACGGGAACTCGCTATCCAGATAGATGAGGCCTTTGTTTATATTACTCGTCCATTCGGAATGAAGACGGCTTGTCTTATAGGCGGCGCTCCAATGCAGCCGCAGGTGCAGGCGCTTCGTAAAAATCCCCGTGTGGTCATTGCTACTCCTGGCCGGCTCTTAGACCACATGCGGCAATGGAATATTATTTTAGATGACGCGCGCATTCTGGTGCTTGACGAAGCAGACCGTATGTTGGACATGGGATTCGCCCCGCAGATAGAGAAGATATTGCGATACGTGCCAAAAGACAGGCAGACCATGCTTTTCTCAGCCACAATACCTAAGGAGATCATCAAGATGGCTACTCAGCATATGAAGCTGCCTCTTTGCGTAGAGATAGCCCCTTCGGGCACAACAGCTGAACATGTCACGCATGAAATGTTTATAGTCAAAAGGGACGCTAAGATGCGGCTTTTAAGCAAGCTGTTGCCGCAATATCACGGTTCGATCCTTTTGTTTTCGCGCACTAAGCATAACGCCAGCAAGATAGCGCGTTCTATAAGAGAACTTGGTTACAGGGCGGTGGAGATGCATTCTGACCGCTCTTTAAATCAGCGCAGAGAAGCGCTGGAAGGTTTTAAATCAGGTAAATATAAGATCTTGGTCGCCACGGATATCGCTGCCAGAGGCATAGACGTCATAGGCATTGAATTAGTTATAAATTACGACCTCCCAGACGACGCTCAAAATTACGTGCATCGTATAGGCCGCACAGGCAGGGCAGGGCATAAAGGGCACGCGTTATCGTTTGCCGCGCCTGACCAGGCCAAAGAGGTCCGAGATATAGAAAAACTTATCAGAGTGCACTTGCCTATAACAAGGCATCCTGAATTTCCCAGCGAACAATTCGTTGCATCCTGCGAGCATAAACCTGCTGGGCGCCCTTTTAAGCGCAACTTCGCGCAAAGGCGCCCAAGATATCGCCATTCATGAGGCCAAGCGTTGATACGCAAAGGTGGCGAGATTATTTTAGATACGATGTTAATCAGGCTGCTTCTGAATTTTGCGATCAGCCGCTGGAAGAAGCAGCCTGGATTGTTGATGTTTTAGGAGTTGCTTACTTTTCCGATGTTGTCTCGCGCCTTGAGACAGACGCCGCGGCAAGTTTATTACAAAACCTCCCTGAAGCTTCCACCCAGGAAATTTTAACTCATTTAGCCACTGACAAGGCAGGCTTGCTTAGGGAAATTTTATCTTATGCCCCGGGCACGGCCGGAGCGCTGATGGCCAAAGAGGTCTTATCTGTCCCAGTTGATTCCAATATCGGCTCTACTATAGCCTATCTTCAGTCATTAGCTCAGGATAAAAAGGGTAAGGTTTCTTACATCTATGTAGTAGACATAAACAGGCGGCTTGCCGGTGTTATCCAGGTCAGAGACCTTATTTTTTACTCTCCGGAAAAATCAGTCAAGGATATTATAAAAAGCCCGGTGGTCCAGGTGGAGACAGGGATGTCCCAGCTTGACGTGGCGCGCCTCCTCCAGAGGCACCGCTATTTAGGCCTGCCCGTTGTTGATAAGGAACAGAGGCTTGTGGGTATCATAAGCGCTGATACGGCGATGAAGGTCTTTGAGAACGAGGCCGTGGACGATCTATCTAAGGTCGTAGGTACGAGCGCCGAGGAATTTAAGACGCTTTCAGTAAGAAAGATCGTGGCGCTCAGGCTGCCGTGGCTTTTTGTAAATATCGCCAGCGGCCTGGCCTGCGCTTATATTTCGGGGTTATTTCAAAAAGACTTCTACTCCGTGGCGGCGCTCTTTCTTTTTGTGCCAATAATATTGGGCCTTTCTGAGAGTATGGGGATCCAGGGAGCGACCATAGTTGTAAGGAATATAGCCATGGGCCGTGTTTCGTTCAAACATCTTGGCGAACTTTTTGTCAGAGAGGCTATGGCGGGAGTTTTTATCGGTTGTGTCTGCGGCCTGTTGGTAGGATTTATAGCGTCTTTCTGGAAAGCTGACCGTCTAATAGGCGCAGCCATTACGGTTTCTATGGCGGCGGCCATAATTATATCGGCCCTGTTAGGCTTAGTGTTGCCCATGTTGTTCAAGCGCGTTAGAATCGATCCGGCTATCGCGTCAGGCCCGTTAGTATTGGCTATATGCGATATTCAGACACTGGCTATTTATTTTAGTATTTCAAGCGCCATTCTTAAGGCATAATGAAAATAGCAACTTGACAGGATATTTTTTTGGTTTTAAAATAGTGAGAATTTTTTAGGGGTCATTTTTAAACTATTTTCAAGAAAGAGAGGAAAATATGTGGAGTATGACGCAGGCTACTTTTTTTGAGGCTGTTTCCATCTGGAGCGTTTTAGGTATCGCTCTGATGGGTTTAGGATACGCATTTTTGCTGCGCGCTCAGATCATGCGCCAGGATAAGGGTACGCAACAGATGCAGGATGTCTGGAATGCCATCCGTCTTGGGGCTGACACGTATTTAAGCCGCCAGCTAAAGACTATTTTACCGTTGATCATTCTGCTCACGGGAGTTTTGTTTTTTTCGGTCTATATAATACCTCCTACAGAAGAAGCTATGCAGCGTTTTCAAGGTTTAAGCCCTGACAGGGTGCGTTTTATAGTAGGTATAGGCCGCGCGGCAGCTTTTGTTATGGGTTCTGTTTTTTCGCTTATTGTAGGGCAATTCGGTATGCGCATGGCAGTTGAAGGCAACGTCCGCGTGGCATCCGCCGCGCGCAGGAGTTTTTCAGAATCTTTAAAGATAGCTTATCGCACCGGTACTATCACCGGCATGTTGACTGACGGATTGGGGCTTCTTGGCGGCACCATGATATTTATCATTTTTGGCGTAGCCTCTCCTGATGTGCTTTTAGGTTTTGGTTTCGGCGGCACACTGCTCGCGCTTTTCATGCGTGTGGGCGGCGGCATTTATACAAAGGCAGCGGATGTAGGCGCGGACCTTGTAGGTAAGGTTGAAAAAAATATTCCTGAAGACGACCCGCGCAACGCGGCGGTAGTCGCGGACCTAGTAGGTGACAATGTAGGCGACTGCGCTGGTATGGCGGCTGATATTTTTGAATCTTATGAGGTTACTATCGTCGCGGGCCTGATACTTGGCCTGGCGCTTGTGTCTATAACACACGAACTCAAATGGATCATATTCCCGCTTCTTGTCCGTGGCATAGGAGTGTTTTCTTCTATCATTGGCACTTACCTTGTCAAGGGGGACAAAGACGGAATAAAAAATGACGCGTTAACTTCCATCAATCGTGGTTTTTATGCCTCCGCGGCTATTTCCGTAGTTTCTTTCATGTTTTTGGCGCACTATTATATGCATGAATGGCGGGCATTTTTCTCCGTAAGCATAGGTGTTGTCCTGGCCATAGTCATCGGTGAACTTACCAAATATTTTACCCATACCCAATACGCCCCTGTTAAAGATATAGCTTCTTCTTCGCAAACGGGCTCAGCCACGCTTCTTTTAAAAGGTCTGTCTGTTGGATTTGAGGCAACAGTCTGGCAAATAATAGTTATTGCCATGACTATTATGGCGGCAGTATTGATCTATTGGGGCCAGCCGGTTGTTTTCGTGCTCTATGGAGTTGCTATGACAGGCATAGGTATGCTGACATTGACGGGTAATAATGTGGCAATGGATTCTTTCGGCCCCATTGCTGATAATGCTAACGGTATCGGAGAGATGGCGCGTTTGGAGCCGAAGGCTCGCCAGATAATGGCAGACCTTGACGCTGTAGGCAATACTACCAAAGCCATAACCAAAGGTGTTGCTATAGGGTCAGCTGTCATCGCGGCCGTATCGTTGTTTGGTTCCTTTATGACCGACGCGGCAAAGGTCCAGGCGCAGATGGGTGTGGCTGAGGCTTTAAGGCTCGCTACTACCGGTATCCGTGTTTCTGAGCCCGTGGTATTTATCGGGCTTTTGATAGGCGGCGCTGTTCCATGGTTATTTTCTTCCCTGACCATTAACGCGGTGACTCGGGCCGCTTCTTTGATCGTTGAAGAGGTGCGCAGGCAATTTCGTATCCCAGGCCTTATGGAAGGCTCGGTCAAGCCGGATTATAAAAAGGCGGTTGATATCTGCACGGTAGCCGCTCAAAAAGAACTTGTGAGCTTGGCATTGATAGCTATATTAAGCCCGTTACTTATAGGTATGTTGTTGAAAGTTGAAGGCCTTGGCGGATTCCTGGCAGGTGTTATTGTTTCCGGCCAGCTCTTGGCTGTGTTTATGGCTACAACCGGCGGCGCCTGGGATAATGCTAAAAAGACAATTGAAGACGGCCTTTACGGCGGCAAAGGTTCAGAGGCCCATAAGGCCGCTGTTGTCGGCGATACTGTAGGCGATCCGCTTAAAGATACCGCTGGCCCGGCGCTAAATCCTATGATAAAGGTCATGAACCTTGTTTCTCTTCTGGCAGCGCCGATACTTATTAAGTATGGCAATACTGACCCGCGCGTTATCGCGGCCATTATAGCTTGTCTTATTTTGATAACCGGTTCTATCCTATATTCAAAGCACGGTTCCATTAAGTTCAGCAAATAACAATGGACGCGAACCACAGGCCATCTTTTTTTAGGCAGTTTAAGAACCTCGTCGTAGGAAGGCCTCATGACCTGGAAGATAAGAAAATATTCCAAAGGCTTTCCCTTATCGCGTTTTTTGCCTGGGTCGGCCTTGGCGCGGATGGCCTATCTTCATCCTGTTACGGCCCTCAGGAAGCGTTCCTCGCGTTAGGCAGGCACACGTTTTTGAGTATTTTTGTGGCCCTTGCCACGGTCGCGACGATCTTTATTATTAGCGCGAGTTATTCTCAGATCGTTGAAGCCTTTCCATCAGGCGGCGGCGGGTATCTGGTCGCGAGTAAACTGCTTTCTCCAAATTTAGGGATGCTCTCCGGTTGCGCCCTTCTTATTGACTACGTCCTGACTATAGCTATTTCAATAGCAAGCGGAGCGGACGCGGTTTTCAGCCTGTTGCCTCTTCCTCTGCAGATCTTCAAACTAAAGTTTGCCATTTTGGTGGTCTTGTTGCTCATCGTGTTGAATATGCGCGGGGTTAAAGAGTCCATACTTGTGCTCATGCCTATATTTGTTATTTTTCTCTTAACGCATGTTTTTATCATCCTATACTCTTTGGCAATGAATGCTGCTAAGATGCCTACACTGATCGCTTCCACAACAGCTGACGCTCATCAGGCGTATTCAGAGATGGGGTTTTTGGGCGTGCTCTTTTTGGTATTGAGGTCATACAGTATGGGGGCAGGCACATATACCGGCATTGAAGCTGTTAGCAACGGGATGGCTGTTTTAAGAGAGCCTAAAGTAAAGACAGCAAAACGCACAATGATGTATATGGCCGCGTCTCTTGCCTTTGTGGTCTTGGGTTTGATGCTAGCCTATATTTTTTATGGTGTTTCTTCTGTTCCTGGCAAGACCTTGAACGCGATATTCTTTGAGCAGGCCACGCGGGCATGGGGGGAACCTATAAGCTATAGCTTTATTCTTATTACCCTTATTGCCGAAGCAGCTATTCTTTTTGTGGCCGCGCAAACTGGGTTCTTGGGCGGCCCGAGGGTCTTGGCTAACATGGCTGCTGATAAATGGTTTCCTACGAAGTTTTCCATGTTGAGCGATAGGCTTGTCATGCAAAACGGCATTCTTATCATGGGAGGACTCGCGCTTTTTATGATGGTTTTAAGCCATGGGTCTGTCCGTTTCCTTGTAGTTCTCTATAGTATCAACGTATTCATCACATTTGTTCTTTCTCAACTGGGCATGGTGCGCCATTGGTGGAATCAGCGCGAGAAAGTTAAGCGCTGGTTCGCGAAGCTTATGGTGAACGGCGTGGGGTTGTTGCTGACGGCCTTTATTCTTATATCAATGCTTGTCTTTAAATTTTTTGAAGGGGGTTGGATAACACTGCTTGTTACAGGGGCCATGGTTGTGCTCGCGTTCGTTATTAAGCGACATTACTTATATACCGCGAAACTCCTGCACCGTCTGAATAGCCTGGTTGCAGCTGTTGAATCTTCTGATTCTGATGTCATCCCCGGCTTGACTCAGGTAGGGCATGAGGACGCGCAATATGACCCCAAGGCAAAGACAGCGGTGTTATTGGTTCATGGCTTTGACGGGATGGGCCTGCACACCCTCTTTGGCGTTATCCGGACATTCGGCAGTACTTTTAAAAATTTTGTATTTGTTGAAATAGGGGTTGTGGACGCCGGTAATTTTAAGGGCGCTGAGGAGATGGACAGCCTTCATGCTTACATGAGAGGCGGCCTCGATAAATACGTTGCTTTTATGAACAAACACGGGTTTTACGCGGAGGGTATCTCAGCTATAGGAGTTGATGTGATAGAAGAGATAATGACAATGGCGCCTGATATCGCTAAGCGTTTTCACAATGCTGTATTTTTTGGGGGACAACTTATCTTTCCTACTGACACATTTATGCTTAGGCTTTTGCATAACCACACCGTATTCACACTTCAGAAAAAGCTCTATTATCTGGGCATACCTTTCGTTATCCTGCCGATAAGGGTGTAGAATCGTCGTGTCATCCCAAAATGATAATGTCCTATTTAACCAATTTTAAAATGTCCTGTTCCAGAAGTGCTATAATCCACTTCTTTAAAGGAGGGGATTATAGCCGGAGAGGACATTATCATGATGACCCAGGGAGAGCTAAAAAAGCTCCATATCGTCAAAAAGGCGATT
>MNVR01000012.1 GCA_001873995.1 Candidatus Phelpsiimicrobium noxiivivens | reverse complement strand
TTTACTAATTAAATTTAAGTATGTCAAGGAAAATTATTTAATTTCTTCGGCAAGAACTTAACTATATAGTATATAGTAAGTTACGTCTTGTGAGGCCATTCTGGTATAGAAATGTTTTGTTTTGCTATTTCTTCTGAAACTTTCTGGATAAACTTCTTTTCAGCTTGAAGAAGTTCCAGATTGTGCTCAACAATGGACTTTAAATGGTAAGATGCTTTTTCCTGCAGTTGTTCTGTCAGGCGCTTTAACGCCTCTTCAACACGCGATAAGACCCTCACCCTGCCCTTAAGGCGATGCAACGCTATGTCGCCAGGTAAATACGGTAAAAAATATAGCGCGATATCAATACTAAAATTCGGCCTGTCCGCAGTCAAAAGGCTCTTAGTCAACAACTGGCTAAAACGCTGATCTCCTTTTTTGGTAAGGCTATATATGAATTTCTCAGGACGCGGGCCCTTAGAACTTGTCGCCTTTTTTACAAAACCTTTTTTTTCAAGCAAATTCAAAGAATAATAAATAGATTCAACTTCCAGGGCCGCGAACGTGCTGACCACATCTTTGATCTGTTTCTTTATCTCATAACCATGGCGAGGTTTGTCTTTTAACAACCCCAAAATTATCAATTCCTGCTCAGTTTTCATCCCGTTAGGCCTCCTCAAACGAGCCCATGGCCCGGAATTTCTTGTAACGCAAAGCGCACAACTCTTCTTTCGGTATCTTTAATAGATCTATGAAATGCTTTTTAACTGACGCCTTTACGTTCTTCGCCGCCTCTTCAGGGTCCACGTGCGCCCCGCCCAAAGGCTCTTTTATGACCTCGTCAATAATACCGGACCTGAAAAGATCCGCCGCGGTCAACTTCAATGCCTCTGCCGCGATAGGCGCTTTTATACTATTTTTCCACAATATCGCGGCGCATCCTTCAGGAGATATCACAGAATAATAAGCGTTTTCCAAAACGCATACCCTGTCAGCTACGCCTATGCCTAAAGCTCCTCCTGAGCCTCCTTCGCCAATGACAACCGCGACAATAGGTGTCTTTATACTCATCATCATCTTTAGGTTTGTAGCAATAGCCTGAGCCTGCCCTCTCTCTTCCGCGCCTATACCAGGATAAGCGCCGGGTGTATCTATTAAAACAAGGATAGGTATGCCAAACTTCTGGGCCAGCTCCATCATGCGCATGGCCTTTCTATACCCTTCCGGATGAGCGCATCCAAAGGTCCTCATAAGATTCTCTTTTGTATCCCGCCCCTTCTGGTGCCCGATCACAAGGCACTTCTGGCCATCTAACTTAGCCAAACCAGTAATAATGGCGTGGTCATCCCTGAAAGACCTATCTCCGTGAAGTTCAATAAAATCCTTAAGGATCAGCTGGATATAATCCAAGGTGTATGGCCTGTTGGGATGGCGCGAGATCTGCACGCGCTGCCATGGCGTGAGCTTGCCATATATGTCTTTCCTGAGATGTTCAAGCTTCTCTTCCAGGCGCTTGATCTCACCAGACAGGTCTATCCTTTTCTCCGATGTGAATTTTTTGAGCTCATTTATTTTCTTCTGCAGCTCAAGAATAGGTTTTTCAAATTCAAGTCCAATCATTAATTTTGCCTATTGTAGGTATTTCTTCATCACAAAGTTAATTCCGCAGCCTGCCGGCAGGCAGGCTTACGCAGTAAATTTTATGCCCGGGTACGCCTGGCTATAAAATTACAAGTGTTTAAGCAAGAGGCCTACGGGTTCAGTCAATTATGGTGACTTCTGTATTTACGGGAAGGATATCGTATAATTCCTCAACTTCATTATTAAGCATACGCACGCACCCGGCTGTAGCCTGCTGGCCTATGGACTCAGGTTGCGTTGTCCCATGGATCCCGTAGCCGGAAATATTAAAACCAAGCCATCTGGTACCTAGGATATTTTCAGGGCTCTCGGGAGGAATAACCTTGCCGTCGTGTGCCCATGTGGGCTTGACAAGTTTATTTATTATTTTAAAATTACCTACGGGCGTGATATTACTCTTGCCTGTTGACACACGGAAGGACTTTACGACTTCACCATTTGACTTAAGCACCAGCAAATTTTGTGATTTATCAATAAGCACGCTGAACTTCCCTGTCCAAATCCTCAGCCTCTGGCCAGGCCTTATCACGTCGGAACTTAAACCATTCTGTTTCTTTATGAATTCCGCGGTAGTGTGGTATTCATCAGCGATCATACTCAGGGAATCACCCGCGGCTACTTCGCGAGTAGTTGTCTCATCGGCCAGATTGATGGCGGAAAGCATGATCTTCATATTAAGATCTTCCAACCTCTTCTGAACATCTCCAATACCCGGGCTTGAAATATATGCCGCCATTATACTTCGCAAAGCATCCCTGGCTTTTACAAGTTCGCCCTGCGATCCCAACGCTACAGCGCTTTTCAACAACGCGTCAAAACCAGCCGGGGCATCTTTACTCTTTGCAAACACAGGCTCAGACACTTGCACCTGATGGATCTTAGAGGCCGCAAGGGTCTTCATCTTAAGGGCCAAAAGCGACAAAACCAAAACAACGCCTACAACAATAGCAATAATAGGTATCTTTTTCACGAAAACCCCCTTAACTTTGTATATTGTAGGTATCTATTCCCTAGAAAGTTACTCCGCAGCTTACGAAGTATATTTACTGCCCGGTACGCCCCGGGCGAGGAATAGCTTAAATATACGAGTGTTCAAGCCAGCAGGAGTCACCTTTGAAAAATAATTGCGAGTAATATACCAATAATAGATCCCATAAAGACTTCAATAGGCGTGTGCCCTATCAATTCCTTAAGCCTGTCTTCTTCTATTTTACCTTTCCAATAGATATCATCCAGGACTTTATTCAATATGGAGGCCTGTTTGCCTGTGGAACGCCGAACGCCCTGCGCGTCAAACATCGTGACCATCGCGAAAACGGTCGCAAGAGCGAATAACACCGTATCAAAACCATACTCAAACCCTATGATAACTGCCAAGGCGCTGGAACCCGCAGCGTGCGCAGACGGCATACCGCCTGTGCCGATAAACCACCTAAAATCAAACCTCTTTGTCCGAAGCACGCCGAGCGCCACCTTTATTGTCTGGGCGATAGCCCATGCCAATAAAGTCACCATTAAAACATGATTACGGACAACACCGGCAAATATCTCCCGCATCTATGAACCTCGTCTATAAACTGCTTTCTTCTGCTGGCACGACTTTTATATCCACGAACCCACCAAAAGTAGACTTGCCGTCTTTAATAAAAAATCCCATGTTACCTTCTGCGGGCGCCAAAACAACTCGCTCGACGGATTTAACCGGCTCAAATAAATTTTTTACTCGCGGCGTTGATCGTTTCGATTTGCGCTGCCTTTCTTTCTTCATCTTTATTTTCAGTTCCTTGATCGCTAACTTCAATTCTTGAATAGAAGAAAACCTCTTTTTTATCTCACTATTTTCCAACTCTATCCGCAGCGACCTGTCTCTTAGCTCCTTATTAACCGCAAACAAATTCTCATTAGAATTAGAGGCCTCTCTCAACTCTTGCGACAGCTTATTAATAGTGTCTAAAAGATCCTTGGCTTCTTTCTCCTTCTCTGAAAGCTTTGTCTCAACATCCTTCAAGCTGCCCTCTAATTCGGCGCTTTTCATATAGCTATCGCTTAAAGCTGCCTTTGTATTTTTTAATGAAACCTGAGCCGTATCCAGGTCCATAGTTAATACGCCGACTTTATGCGTAAGCCCTAGGTTCCTCTTAAACAACGTCAAAGACTTAAAGATACCAAACAAGGCTATCCCTAAAAAAAACGCTATTATGGCTAAAAAAAGGTGTGTTTTCACTTCTTTAACGTTCCTATTGACATAATCATGCCTTTGTGATAATTTATAGCAGTCATAAGTTCTTATCCTTCCAGTACCCTTCAAGAACTTCACTATATAGTTTTCCCATTATAAGTATAAGCTCTAAAAAAATCAAGCACTTTTAAGCCTGCAATATGCTTGCGAAAATCTATAGTTTCGGCATTCTTGGCATAGACGCTTATCATGTTGAGATAGAAACAGACGTAGCTAACGGCCTGCCTTGCGTCTCTATTGTAGGCCTCCCTGATTCTGCTATCAAGGAAAGCAAAGACCGCGTGCGTTCAAGCATAAAAAACAGCGGCTTTGACCACCCTGCCAGTAAAATAACGATTAACCTTGCACCGGCTAACGTAAAGAAAGAAGGTTCTGCCTTTGACCTACCCATTGCTTTGGGCATACTCTCTGCGTCAGGACAGATCAATGCCGAACTCTTAAAAGAATATTACTTTGTCGGAGAACTTTCACTCAACGGAGAGCTAAGGCCGATCAAAGGAGCCCTTGCAATGGCCCTGGCAATGAAAAAAAAGAAGATAAAAAAAATAATTCTCCCGATTGCCAACGCGAATGAAGCAGCAATTGTAAAAGGCATAAAAGTGTTTGGTATTAAAACACTTAGAGAAATAACAGAATTTATTTTAGATCCTGAGGCCCGATCACCTCACAAGAGAGAGACATTGCACAATATCCGCGTTTATGATACAGAATTGGATTTCTCTGATGTCAAAGGCCAGGCAGCAGCCAAAAGGGCGCTTGAGATATCCGCGGCAGGCAAGCACAACATCCTACTAATAGGGCCGCCAGGCAGCGGCAAAACCATGCTTGCCAAAAGATTGTCTACCATTCTGCCTGATCTGACAGAAGAAGAAGCTATTGAAACCACAAAAATACACTCTTCCGCTGGGCTGATAGATGCGCAGGTAGGCCTTATCAACGAAATGCCTATAAGGCTGCCTCATCACACCATTTCAAGCATAGCCTTGATAGGAGGCGGCTCCATTCCACGGCCTGGTGAGATAAGCCTCGCGCACAATGGCATTTTATTTATGGACGAATTCCCTGAATTCCATAAGGATGCTTTAGAAGCGCTTCGTCAACCCCTTGAGGACGGATACATAAGAATAAACAGGGCCTTAAGATCCCTCACCTTCCCTGCGCGCTTTCAACTCGTATGCGCCATGAACCCTTGCCCGTGCGGAATGCTCGGACAACAAAAATCTTCCTACCTATCCGGTGGGCAGGCCTGCAGATGCGCTCCAAACCAGATCTATAGATATCGGTCAAAGATCTCTGGGCCGCTGTTAGACAGAATAGATATTCATATTGAGGTCCCAATAGTTGAATACCGCGAATTGACCAGTATCGTGCCTGCGGAAAGTTCAGCGCAAATAAAAGAAAGGGTGTCGGCAGCACGCCTGTGCCAAAAAAAGCGTTTCCAGGATGGCGGAGTCCTATATAATTCCCAAATGTCACACAAACAGGTTAGAAAATTTTGCGTGCTAGGAAGAGAAGAAAATGAACTTCTTAAAACAGCCATGAACCAATTTCATCTAAGCGCCAGGGCCTTTGATAAGATACTAAAGGTGAGCCGAACCATAAGTGACTTGGCTGGTAGCGAGGACATCCGTTGCGAGCATCTTGCCGAAGCCATCCAATACCGAAACCTAGACCGAGAGTTTTAAACCTTGGAAACTGTTTCCAACCTGTTCGGGAAACTGTTTCCAACCTGTTCGGGACAGTGGGACAAGGAGATAAAAAATGAGTAAAACGAGATTATTAGTCAAAAATGTTTGTTACCATATTGTAGCCAGGGGCAATCATAAACAAAATATATTCGTAAAAAGAGAGGATTTTATTTTTTACCTAAATCAATTAAAACACTATAAAAGAAAATATCCTTTCCTCTTATATGGATATTGTTTAATGCCTAACCATATTCATATAATAGGAGAGCCTAAGGATCCGGAAGAGTTACCTAAGCTCATACAAAG
Source organism: Candidatus Phelpsiimicrobium noxiivivens (assembly GCA_001873995.1). Taxonomy (GTDB): domain Bacteria; phylum Omnitrophota; class Gorgyraeia; order Velamenicoccales; family Velamenicoccaceae; genus Phelpsiimicrobium; species Phelpsiimicrobium noxiivivens. The sequence goes on along the minus strand of MNVR01000012.1, from coordinate 32,088 downwards.
TCTACACCGCTCTTATACTGCTTATTACAATAAGAAATATAATGCAGTTGGCCATCTCTGGCAGGGAAGGTTCAGAACAAAAGTTATAAATAAAGATGAATATCTTGTTGGGTGTATCACATATGTAGAGCAAAATCCGATTAAGGCAAATATTACAAACTCCCTGGAAACATATGAATTCAGCAGCCGTCAGGAAAGATGCTTAGGCGAAAACGCGAACTGCAAACTTTTAGATAAACTGCTTATCTAGATCCCACTGTCCCGATTGGCCCGGAAACAGTTTCCCGAACAGGTTGGAAACAGTTTCCCGATTAACCAGTTTCCCACTACACTAGCAGGTTTTATGGATCGCCTCAAGCCGGCGCTTCATAAGGATAGGATCAAACCCGCCGGCAAATTCTACTATCCCATTGATAATAATGGCGGGCGTCTGCGAAGGATTAAGGCTATATTGAGAAATATTAAGAAGCTTTGTGGTATGCTTAAACTCAAAAGGTATTTTTATTTTGTTTATCAACTCAATACCCTTAACCATCTCCCTGACCTTAGCCTCAATGCCAACGCATTTCTGACAAGGTATACAAATCATCTCAATAGTCTTTATCGACATCTTCCCTCCTTGTGTAGAAAACACAACACCGGCGCAATTCCGATTAGCGCAGGGTGTATAATTTTACCTCAAGATCTTCAACAGATTAAGCCCTGTACGCGGATCAATATCTTTAGTTGCCTTAACACCTTTAAGTTCAAAGATAACCGCTTCAATAACAAGAAAAACCTTTGAATCTTTTCGCACGCAACCTGTAAGCATTTTATTCTTTTGCCCCATAGTTACATGAACATGAACTTGTGGCCCGGATTTATTAGTGAATATAGTGCCAACACCCATCGCCTCCCAACCGTCGCGAAATTGCTTCCAATTAGGCTCAGGCGGAATAACAGGCTTCTTGGGGCCTGTAACCAAATAGCCTGTTTTTAAAGCGCCTATGAATATACACGTCGCGCTTTTTATCTTTTCTTTTTTTGCCAGCGCCGTCAATCCATCCAAAAGCACATCGTCGTCTTTAAACTTCAGCAAAAAAACACGCCCTATGCTCCCTTTTGTGTATTTCATATATTCCTCCCGCTTTATTCTCTCTCAAATAAATATAGACATCAATGCTCAAAATATCTGTTGATATCAATAGCGTCTGCTATCTAACACAAAAAAAATTAAACCTTATTGAAAACCTGCGCCCCATAGAATACAGCATAATTTCTTTATACACAAATATATTAACCTCTATAGTTTTTAAAAAATCAAAGATACCATGATGCTCACGGAACATCTTGATAGAAAGATCTTTTTGTCAAACTTCATAGTTGTGCTTTCTTAAAAAATCTGTTAACACCCCCGTGCCATAGGGAATATAGGGATACGTATTTCTTGAATATTGATTCTGAATATCTAACATCGGAGGAAAGATAAGCTTTAATTTAAAAAACTTCACCTTAGTCATTAGTAAAATCAATCATTATCCTTTCATCAATGATAGGGTCTCAGAGCGGGTCTTTTCGTTTTCCTGGAAGATGCCGCGGACAGCGCTTGTCACGGTCGTAATGCCTGGCTTTTTAACGCCGCGCATGGACATACACATATGTTCCGCTTCTATTACTACCATAACTCCCAGGGGTTTTAATTTTTTCATTATGACGCTGGCTATCTGAGTCGTCAAGCGTTCCTGTACCTGGAGGCGCTTGGATAATATCTCCACGACGCGCGCTATCTTGCTTAAACCCGTCACGCGGCCGCCCTTAGGGATATAGGCCACGTGAGCGCGACCTACGAACGGCAAAAGATGATGCTCGCACATACTGTATAAAGGAATATCCTTTAAGAGCACTATCTCTTCATGCTTCTGTTCCAGAATAACCTCTAATTCTTTCTCAGGGTCTGAACGCAATCCCGAAAGTATCTCTTCATACATATCAGCCACGCGCGCGGGCGTCTCAAGCAGGTCTTTTCTCTTAGGGTCCTCACCAACCGCCTCTAAGATCATCGTCATCGCCTTCTTTATCTTTTCTTTATCCATATCACACTTCCCCTCTCCAATGAGACAAATCATCCTGTTTGATTTGTCTCATTGAGCTATTTTCCTATGCAGAATTTTGAGAATATTACGTTTAAAACATCATCGTTAAAGACTTCACCTGTCAACTCGCCTATAGCGTCTAAAGCCTTCTTAACGTCAAGCGATACAAACTCAAGCGACAAGCCCTTATCCAGCGTTTCTAACGCGGCCGCTAAATGATGCGTGCCGCGTTTAAGAGCCTCAATATGCCTGGCGTTTGATATCACAACGCCCTCGTCAAAATTAGCATGGCTGTCAAAAACACTCCTATAGATCAGGCCTTCAAGCCGCGTTATATTACGATTTTCTAAAGCAGAAACTTCAACAATTGTTTCTGGGATGAGCCCCTTTAAACTGGCCAGATCTATACGCCGCGCTTGATCACACTTATTAACGGCCACAATTGTTTTTTTAAGCCTGGCCTGATTGGCCAGGATCCTGTCTTCACCTGTGACCGGAGAACTCCCATCAAGCACGAAAATAACCAGGTCAGCTGTTTGTATGGCTTTTTGTGTCCTATTAAGAGCTTCTTTCTCAATATCATCCCTGTATTCTAAAATGCCCGCGGTATCTACGAGCTGCACTGCCAACCCCTTGATATTAATAAACTCTTCCACTGTGTCGCGCGTTGTGCCGGCTATGGGAGTGACTATGGAGCGCTCTTTTTTTAAAATAGCATTGAGAAGAGAAGATTTGCCAACATTCGGCCGGCCGAAGATCACGACTTTTAGGCCTTCGCGTATCACCTTGCCCTGAAAACTTTTTTCAAGCAGCGTTGTCAACTCCTTTATAACACCTAAGATGCCTGTCCTAAGATCCTTCCCCTCGCTTCGCTCGCTTAGCTCGCCTGAAGTAACGTCTTCCTCGCTAAAATCTATCTCTGCCTCTATATCCGCCAGTATCTCCAGGATCTTCGCGCGCAATCCAGAGATACATCGTCCGACCTCACCTGATAATTGAGACATGCCTATCTTTAGCGCCAGGTCAGACTTAGCTTGAATGACATCAAGCACAGCCTCTGCCTGCGTCAGGTCAAGGCGGCCGTTCAAAAAAGCCCTCTTAGTGAATTCACCGGGTTGGGCTGGCCGCGCGCCATTGTCTAAAACCAGCTCCAGGATAGATGACAAAACCCTTGCCCCGCCATGAGAGTTGATCTCAACAACATCTTCACGAGTATAACTCTTAGGCGCGCGCATAAGAGAGACTATAACTTCGTCAACAATCTCTTCAGATGACAGAGAATAGTCAACAGAGGACAGTAAATTACAATCTCTGCCTTCCTGTCTTCTTTTAACGACCCAGCCGTAGCGCAAAGAAAATGACCTCATACCTGAAAGTGGTTTTTTATTCTTAGCTACGAAAACTTTTTGGGTTATCACCATTGCTTCGGGGCCGCTCAAACGCACAATACCCACCGCGCCTTCGCCAAAAGGTGTCGCGATGGCCGCGATAGTATCTTGATAATACGCTATTTTTGCCATAATTCCCGCGCCTGGCCCACGACGAACAAGGAGCCCGTGATAATCGCCGCATCTTCAGCGGCGATCTCTTTATTTAAAATATTAAAAGCCTCTTCCACTGTCTGCGTCACAGCATAGGCCTTATTTTTAAAATAAGGCATAAGCACCTTTCGCGGGTCCGCGGCGCGAGGATTATCAGAGCGTGTCAAAATGACCTTATCTACCAAAGGTTCAAGCTGTTCCGCGATGCCCTTAATATCTTTATCTTCAGAAACCCCGAAGATCATCCATTTGCGCAGGCGTTTAAATTCTTTTTCCAGAAAATAACTCAAACGACAGGCTGAATCCTTATTATGGGCGCCGTCTAAAATTATAAAAGGCTTAGTGCTCATGACCTCAAGTCGTCCCGGCCAAAAAGCATTCAATATGCCTTTTCCCACGGCACTCCCGCGTATCTTAATGCCGTGCAGAGAAAGCGCCTCACAGGCGGCAACAGCCAAAGATGCATTTACCAATTGATGCGCCCCAAGCATTTTAGTCGTAAAAAAATAAGATGTATCTTTCAATCCCTGATAGAAAAAATTTTGAGAAAAAAGGTCTCCTGAAAGCTTCTTTGAATAAAAATCGCGGCCTCCCTCAAATAAAATAGCGCCCTCGCTTCGCGCGCGCCTCCTTAATACATCCAAAACTTCCTTAGGCTGCGGGGCCGTAACACACACAGAAACATCATTCTTCGTTTTTTTGTTAGACTTCTTTAAGATCCCGGCTTTTTCAAAAGCTATCTCAGCCAAAGTATTGCCCAATATCAGTTCATGGTCATAACTGATAGGCGTAATAACAGAGACATAAGAATCAGCCGCGTTTGTCGCGTCAAACCTGCCGCCCAAGCCCGTTTCAAGGACTACGAAGTCGGTTTTTTTCTCCTGAAAAAATTTAAAAGCTATCGCGGTAATGATCTCAAAAAATGTAAGGGCTCCAAAATTCTGAAAAGAATGCCTGAAAAAACCTATCCCCGGCATTATTTGTTCCAAAAGGCTCACAAGATCATTTTTTAAGATCATGCCTGGGAACGCGGATCGTTCTTCAGCAGTGTTGTCCGGGTCTAAGATACGTATCCTCTCCCTGAAATCTTTTAAGTGGGGAGACGTATAAAGCCCTACGCGAAAGCCCTCTTCTTTCAGGATCTGCGCGATAAAACAGGCGCTAGAACCTTTGCCTTTTGTGCCGGCTACGTGTATAGCTTTTAACTCATGCTGGGGATTGCCAAGATTAGAAAGGAATTTCTGTATTCTTTCCAGCTTAAAAGCGGCCTTGTATTGGTAATCAGTCTTTCTTTCGTAATTGATGAATGTATCTAGATATGCGAGGGCTTCTTCGTAGTTCATGGTCTAATTTTTGTAAAAGATTTGGTCCCCCAGAACCCAGTTCCCCAGAGATCCAGTCAAATCCCTAGACTTGGACACTGGGATCCTGGTACACTGAAACGCCAACTATCAATTTCATGAAATCTGAATTAATGCTTGAAATGCCTGGTGCCCGTAAACACCATGGCAATGCCGGCTTTATCAGCAACTTTAATGACCTCTCCATCCGCGATAGACCCGCCCGGCTGAATGATCGCGGTTATGCCTGCTTTTTTCGCTAAAGCGATATTGTCAGGCTTAGGGAAAAACGCGTCACTTGCAAGCACTGAGCCTTTAGACCTTTTGCCTGCCCTTTTTATGGCCATAAATACGGAATCAACGCGGCTCGTCTGGCCCATCCCTATGCCGACAGTCTTCGTCTCGCGCGTCAAAACAATGGCGTTTGATTTGACGTGTTTGACAACCTTCCAGGCGAACAAAAGCGAAGATAATTCTTTTTTGGTAGGCTTACGTTTTGTCGCGACTTTCAGATCAGCCATTTTAAGCTCTTTGGTATCCGGCTCCTGCGCCAGAATACCGCCGTCTATCTTCTTTAGGTCAAGTTCGCCTAAAGCTCGTTCGTTGTTAAAAACAACCTCCAGCAAACGTAGGTTCTTTTTAGACCGAAGCAAGCTCAAAGCCTCACTATCAAAAGAAGGCGCGAGCACACATTCCATAAAACCGCTTTTGAGGATCGCTTTAGCGGCCTTCGCGTCTACTCTTCTATTCAACCCAACGATACCGCCAAACGCGGACAAAGGATCCGTCTGCCAGGCATCTTTATAGGCCTTTACCAATGTCTTTGCTTCTGCCACGCCTGTCGGATTACTATGTTTAATTATACACGCGGCCGGTTCCTTAAGATCGCCAACAATAGCAAAAACCGCGTTAAGATCAAGGTAATTGTTGAAAGACAGCTCTTTACCATGCAATTGTTTAGCAGAGATCAACGAATCAGAGCGGCCTGGAACACTTCTATAAAGCGCTGCTTTCTGATGGGGATTTTCGCCGTAGCGCAACGAAGCCATTTTATTAAAACTAAAACTTAAATGATCAGGCAGGGCCGTAGGGCCACCCGCAGGCGCGCCTGTCTGCCCTTCGTCCTTTGCGTCGCTCCATTTTGACTCGAGGAAAGAAGATATTGCCCCGTCGTAGCGCGATGTCAGCTTAAAGACTTCTTGCGCCAAGCCTTTAAGGGTTTCTTCTGACAAGCACCCGTCATTCTTCTTTAGCTCAAGGGCCAGGGGCGCGTAAGATCTTATATCACAGACAACCGCTACAAACCTATAATTCTTAGCGGCGCTCCTAAGCATAGAGGGCCCGCCAATATCAATATTCTCTATCGCTTCTGCGAAAACCACGTTCTCGCGCGCGACTATTTTCTCAAAAGGGTAAAGGTTAATAACGGCCATGTCAATAAGGCCTATTCCCTGTTCCTGTAACTGTTTCATGTGGGCAGGATCATCGCGAAGAGATAATAAACCGCCGTGTATCTTAGGGTGCAGGGTTTTGACCCTGCCATCCAACATCTCAGGAAATCCGGTATAATCAGACATCTCTATAACTGATATACCAGCCTCTTTTAAAGTTTTTGAGGTCCCGCCGGTTGAAATTATCTCAACGCCAAAAGAATTCAGAATTTTGGCGAACTCTGCAATGCCTGTCTTATCAGAAACACTAATAATCGCGCGCTTTATTTTTAACATTCTGCCTCTCTAATGAGACAAACCATCCTGTTTGATTTGTCTCATTATGAATTATCAAACGCCGGACTTAAACTCAATAACATCCCCGTCCTGCACTATATATTCTTTACCTTCCTGGCGCAAACATCCGCCAGACTTTGCCTGATTTACATTGCCAACTTTGACCAACTCGTTATAAGCCATTACCTCAGCCCTGATAAAACCGCGCGCCAGGTCAGAATGTATGGCGTGCGCCGCCTCAACAGCTGTAGCACCCTTCCTTATTTCCCACGCGCGCGCCTCCTTTACACCACCGGTTAAAAAAGATATCCTTCCGCCTTCATCATAAGCCTTTCTGGCCAGGAACGGCAGATCGTCAACTTGCTGGCTAGAGATAAAAATAATCGGTTTTATCGTAACTAGATTATTATTAGCGATCCACTTCTTCTCATCTTCGGTAAAAGAACCCAGGCTTAAAGGGGCCTCTTTTTCTAAAAGTTCCTGAGCGCGTTTCAATAAACCAACCTCTTTGTCCGGAGGCTTGCGCTCTAACTTTCCTTCTACGACCTCCATATCAAGAATTATCAGATCAAGTTTTTTTTCATCAAGGCAAACAATGGCATCAGCAGTTTTCAGGTCTTTTTCGTCCGTGAATTCAACCTGTATCTGCGTGACCTTTTGTGAACGATACAGTTTCTCGATCACCTTTAACCGCGGGTCTGGAAGGGCTTTCTTTCCGAACAAAAAATTAGGTACACCAAAAATACTTATTTTCATTTAAAAATATCCTTTCTATGCGCGTGTTTATCTACTCTTCCTCTATTTTATGGCGAGGATTTTGCGCAATAATGGCCTGAGCTATTTTGACAGGCACTTCCTCATAATGAGAATAGCGCATTAAATAACTGCCGCGGCCTCCTGTCATAGAGCGCAGGTCCGTGGCATACCTATACATCTCTGACAATGGCACTTTGGCTTTTATCGTCTCGTTTTTGGAACGCGCCTCCACACCCATGACCCTTCCCCTCCGGGAATTTAAGTCAGCGGGTATCGCGCCCATGCAATCTTCCGGCACCGTAATATCCACGTCCATAATTGGTTCTATCAGAATAGGCGACGCGTCCATAACAGCCTTTCTGAAAGCCAGGGCCCCGGCTATCTGAAAAGCGATATCAGAAGAGTCCACGTCGTGATAAGAACCATCATAAGCGATAGCCCTGAAATCAACCATAGGAAAACTGGTAATAACGCCGCCTAACATGGCGTTCCTTATGCCCTTCTCAACTGACGGCAGAAAATTCCTGGGGATAGCGCCTCCCACGATCTTGTCTACAAATTCAAAACCTTTGCCGCGCCCCATAGGCTGCAGCTCAAGCCAGACATCGCCATATTGGCCGCGGCCGCCTGACTGTTTCTTGTGTTTTCCCTGAGCCTTGGCAGGCCTCTTGATCGTTTCCTTATAAGGTATTTTGGGCGTGCCTATTTCCACTTCAATGTTAAAACGCTCTTTTAAACGCTTGACCATGACATCAATATGTTGGTCACCTAAGCCGGAGATCACAAGTTCTTTTGTCTGAGCGTCGCGCGATGTTATAAAAGTGGGGTCGCTGGCGCAGAGTTTAGCCAGGGCCTCGGAGATCTTCTCTTCATCGGCCCTTGTCTTAGGCTTAACTGACGATGAATAGACCGGCTCGGGAAACACGATAGGGTCAAAGAGCACAGGCGCTTTTTCGTCGGCAAGGGTGTCTCCCAAATGCGTATCTTTAAGTTTGGCAACAGCCACGATATCCCCGCAAGAACCTGACGCGATAGGCCTCTGTTCTTTACCGCGCAAAAGCATAAGAGAACCTATCCTCTCTTTGGCGCCCCTGGTAACATTATAAAAACCGGTGTTAGAGTCAAGCTTTCCTGAAAAAATACGCAGAACAGTCAACTGACCCACAAAAGGATCAGACACAGACTTAAAGACAAGCGCTGAAAACGGAGTATCTTCGCTGAATTTAATATCTTTCTTTTCTTTTGAATTAGGGTCAGCTGCTTGCACTGGTTTACGCTCTAAAGGCGACGGCATATAATCAATGATAAAATCAAGAAGTTCTTTGATGCCCTGGTCCTTCAAAGCCGAGCCTGACAGAATAGGATAGATCTTACCTTGGATCACGGCTCTCTTTAAGGCTGTTTTTAATTCTTCCTCTTTAATATCTTTGCCTTCCAGATACCTCTCAAGGAGCAAGTCATCAGTTTCAGTGATAGTCTCTACCAAGCCGGAAGAAAAAGGCATCTTAATGACAGCTACGGATCTTGAAAAACGCTCTTGTATTTCAGCGATAACGCTTTCAAGATTAATATTTTCTTTATCCGTTTTGTTGATAAAAATGACACGCGGCAGGCCCAATTCTTCCAAGATATCCCAAGCGCGCTCAGTGCCCACTTCAATACCGCTTGAGGCGTCAATGACTACCAACGCGCTATCCGCCGCGCGAAGGCCTGAGATCATATCAGCGATAAAATCCGCGTAACCCGGAGTATCAACTATCTGTAAAGAAAAGCCTTTCCAGTCAAGATTAACAATGCTTGAATTGATGGAATTCTTTCTTGATATTTCATCGGGATTATAATCACAGACCGTGTTACCTTCGGCTATTGTGCCCTTGCGCGTTGTGGCGCCGCTGGCGAAGAGGAATGACTCAACTAAGGACGTTTTACCGGCGTGGGCGTGCGAAACCAATACTACGCCCCTTTTGGACTCTGGTTTAACATTATCCATTAGCCACCTCTTGCGCACAGGCGCAATACCGACGCGATTCAGAAGGAATGGGCCTTCTTAATTCCATATAGAGGAAAGACCCAATACCGATCAGCGCCGGGTATGAGAAATCTTTTAACTAGCTGTTAATAAAAACGTTAGGTTTTTATTATAATAGATATTAGGACAACCGTCAAGTATGGAGGATTACTCTACGTAGGTATATATCTTGCCCTTATAATTACGCAGGACGTGCTTGCCTTTATCCTGCGATATAAGGTAGTTGGGGCCAATGGGTATCTTGCCGCCGCCTCCGGGCGCGTCAATCACATAAGTGGGCACCGCGTAACCCGAAGTAAAACCACGCAGCTTTTCAATAATATTAATACCTACCACGACAGGCGTCCGGAAATGCGCTGTCCCTCTGACAGGGTCGCACTGATAGATATAATAAGGCCTTACCCTTATTGTCAGCAGGTCATGCATCAATTTTCTCATGATATATGGTTTATCGTTTATACCTTTTAAAAGCACAGTCTGGCTGCCGAGCGGTATACCAGCGTCAGCTAACATATCGCAGGCTACTTTGCACCTCTTAGATATCTCTTTTGAATGATTAAAATGGATGCTCATCCACAAGGGCGCGTATTTCTTAAGCATCGCGATAAGGGGCTCTGTTATCCTCTGGGGCAGCGTCACAGGGACCCTTGTGCCGAGGCGCACGAATTCAACATGAGGAATGCCTGAAACCTTCTTTAAGACCTCTTCGAGTTCATCATCTTCCAGCATTAACGGATCGCCGCCTGAAATAAGCACGTCCCTTATCTTTTTGTTGGCTTTAATATAATCTATCGCGGCGTCAAGGGTTTTAGAATTGAGAGGGTGAGCCTGTTTTTCTCCGACGAGCCTGCGCCGCGTGCAATGCCTGCAATACATAGCGCATTGTTCCGTAACCAGCAATAGGACCCTGTCCGGATAGCGATGCACGAGGCCGTCCACCGGAGAATCCCTATCCTCAGCGCACGGGTCCACGAATTCATTAGCCCCAAATTGAAATTCTTCTTTTAATGGTACGGCCTGGCGCCGTATAGGGCACTCGGGGTCTGCCTCATCCATTAACGTCACCCAATAAGGTGTTATGGCCATAGAAAGGCGGCCGTTTGATTTTTTTATGCCTTCCTCTTCCTGCGGGGTCAGCACTAATATCTTTGAAATAGCATCAAGAGTATGCACCCTGTTCTTTATCTGCCAATGCCAATCCTCCCACTCCTGGTCAGAGACGTCTTTCCATAAAGAGATCCTCCTGAAATCTCCTATAACGGATCTCTTAAGAATAACTTGCGGAGCCTGAAGTTCAGTTGTTTGACTGGCCATTCAATCCATTCCTTATTAAAGCGACATCCACGACCTTTAGGATAAGCTCGTCATACGTTATGCCGCTCGCCTTTGCCACAAAAGGAAAAACATCCTCTACGGAGAGAGAAGGCAGCGGATTTATCTCAAGCACATAAAGCCTGCCTTTAGCGTCTACCCTGAGATCTACCCTGCCATAATCGCGGCAGTCAAGGGCCTGATAAGCCTCAATTGCAACCGCGCGAAGTTTCTTATCAAGGCTCTTTGAGATCAACGCTGGACAAACGTATTCTATATCCGGGCCGGTGAGCCTGCGCGATGTATACACGAGGTCCCCCGCGTCTAAATTTCCGGCTATTTTTATCTGCACGGGCGCCAGGGCCTGCGGCGTTTCATTACCAATGACAAGGACTGTAAACTCAGAACCTCTGATAAACTCCTCCACCAAAGCTGACTGACAATATAGGCCCACAACACTATCTACCTGAGCCTTAAGGCTTTTCTTATTTGAAACAATAGAATCATCCGAGATACCTTTGGACGAGCCTTCATGACGAGGCTTAACAATTAGCGGGAATTTCATAGAACCCATACGCGAAAACACGTTTTTTTTGTCCGCGATAAAATACTTAGGCGTAGGAACGCCGTCAGAGACAAATGCCTTCTTTGCCATCACCTTATCAAGTGATAAACCCAACGTCAATCCGTCGCTTCCTACATAAGGTATTTTAAATAGGTCCAGGATCACCGGCACCTCAGACTCCCTGTTACGGCCGCCCAAACCTTCGCAAATATTAAAAACCATATCAACCTTAAGGCCGCCTATTGTTTTTAAAAGCTTTCTCACGTGCCCTATCCTGACAACTTTATGCCCGCCTGTCCCTATCGCCTTTGCCACTGCCCCAATTGTGTATTCTACATCAAATTCAGCATAGGCATCGCCTGTTAAGGCCGAACCTTGCGGATGATCAGATTTTAGATCGTATGTAAAACCAATTCTCTTACCCATATTGCCTTCTATACTTACACCCGACGCTTAAGGGTACTGCGTCGGTGTGTCGCTTTCTGCGACAAAAAAGGGGCCCCTTTTAATTGAGAGCCCCTTCATACAACTTTCTTTTTTTAATTTATTTCTCCTTGCCTGCCGTTTGGCAGGCTAAATAAAATCTTCACAATTTCCAGCAACTCTTATATAAAAATTATCATAATAATTTTATATTGTCAAGATTTATTAAACGATAAAATAAAAAAAATATCCATTTCTCCGACGGAATAAAATTAAAATTGACAAAAACGGCGGAATCTTAAAACTGATATGATATTCAACACAAAAATAACGGCAAGTGTCTGAAAAATTATCGGCGTGGCTGATATATTCAGGTTAAAAAACTTTAAATACTGCATGGATACGCCCCAAAGGCTGTTTATCTGGGGGATACAATCGAGGCCGAACGCTAAACTTGAAGAAACAAACCCTGGCGGCAGTGTTAGCGATATGGCCTGCCGCGCCATAGGCACTCCAAAACCGGCGATAATAAGCAAGACCGCCATTATCCCAGCCATTGTATTAGGAATAATGCAATAAAAAAATACAACGAGGGCCACGTATAAAAGCGCCATAAGAGCGGTCACGCTCATACCTGTCCAGATATAGAACCCCCACTCTCTGGTCTGCGAAAAAATAACAAGCCAGACGCCGGCCGTCATCAAGAACCAATTCAAAAAGACCATCTCAAATAATCCAAGTATGGCCCCCTCTAATATCAGAACGCGCCTCACGGGCTTGGACAGCAGTAGGCCAAGCCGCTCCCGGGAAAAAAAACTCTGCAGCGTATTAAGCGATACAAAAATAGATATAAGAATGGTAAAAACATTGATGGACATAAAACCTATCTGAAGGGCTGAGGCCTCAGGCCTCTGCGGGCCAAAAACCTTAGGGTCCTTAACGACAAAAGGCACGTTCGCCATAAGGATAAAAAGAAACGCGATCAACAAAAATCCATACATTACGCGCTCTTTTAAAGCAGCGCGGCAGACATCCCTTGAGATCACAAGGACTAATCGCAACTCTTTAATCAATTTTGGTATCCACATGCTTGACTATCCTCAAGAATTCTTCTTCCATGGTGCCAGAACGAAGAAAGTCCTCTTTGGGCCCGACTTTTATCAATTTCCCTTGGTTTATGATCGCGACGCGGTCAGAGATCTTTTCAATCTCGGAAAGCATGTGCGAAGAAACAACAATGGTTTTACCTTCACTTTTTAAACGCAGCAGGATAAACCGCAGCCTTTCTATGATAACCGGATCCAAATATACGGTTGGCTCGTCTAAAAAAATAAGGTCAGGGTCATTGATAAGCGCCTGCATAATATCCACAAGCCGGCGCTGGCCCATAGAAAGATTTTTGATAAGGCAGTTCCTCTCTTTTACCATTCCCGCCATCTCAAGGAGGCGCTTGATCCTCTCAACCCTTAATGACGCGGGCATGCTAAAAAGCTGACCGTAAAAATCAAGGAGCTCTAATATCGTAAAATAACCAGGCAACGAGGCCGCCTCAGGAACATACCCTATTTTGGCTAATTGCGATATCTTACCTGGAAAAAAGGGTTCACCAAAAATATCAATGGAACCTGAAGACGGTTTCATGATACCAACCAGCATATTAAGCGTCGTGGTCTTTCCCGCGCCGTTAGGCCCCAAAATACCAAATATCTCTCCGCGCGCGAGGCAAAGATCCAGATTATCCACGGCGGCTATCTTCTGAGCGCCCCATAAAGAACCATTAACGAAATATTTGCTAAGGCCGGAGGCTTTTAAAACGGCGCTTATACTCAAAAAGGCACCTTCATCTTTCTTAATTGTTTTTTAAGGCCGCTGACATTTTTGAAAAGGACTGACCCCAGGCCTAATTTCTCTGCTTCTTTAATAAGATCAACGCGGTCATCTATGTAAAGGCATTCCTCTGGCTTTGCGTTCGCTCCCGACATAGCTGCTCGGTAAATATCAACATGCGGCTTACAGGCCCCGATCTTGTAAGAAAGATAACATTTATCAAAAAGCCTGATATAGCTGGCAAACTTCCCGGAGATATAGTCGTAATGAAGTTTGTTTATGTTTGATATGAGGTGCAGTTTATGCCTCTTCTTAAGGGCGCCGAGCAGCGCTGCCATTGGCTTGTTGACAAAAAATATATCGTTCCAAATAGGGCAAAATCTGTCAAAACTTATATTTTTCATTCCTATGAGGCGGCACAGGCGCTTGAAAAAATACCGAGGCGTGATCTTGCCTTCTTCAAAATCTTTTGTTAGTTTGGAATCAAAGAAAAGCTGATAGACTTCTTCAAAACTTTTCTGAGCAACCCCCGGCAGAGAACTTCGTTTCTCTAACGGGATAAACGGCAGGATCTTGCGGACGGCGATGCGGTGGTCAAAGTTAACCAGGACGTTTCCAAGGTCGCAGAGGATAAGCTTGAACTTGCTTTCCTTCATTAAATGAGCCCACTAGTTATTTTTCTTCAGCGGCTTTTTAAACAGGTCAAGAAAACTGTCTTCGTACTGATCGTATACGTTCCATTTATCCAATTCCTTTTTAAGTTCCATGGAATGGGATAAGTCTTTTTTGGCTTGCTTGAAAAGTTCTTCTATTATCTGCCTGGCTGAATCAGGCAGGCCCGGCGAATCCGCGAGGCCTTTTTTCAATATGTCTATCTCTTGCTGGTCAATAGGCTTTTCTTCTTCACCCGGGTTTTTTAAATATTCTATCAGGTGCTCTATCTCCTGGCTGACCTGGCTCGCATGTTTTCGCAGTTCGGCTAAGTCCAAAGGTATCTTCAGGGCCTTGGCCAGGACAGATAAAACAGCCAGCGACGCGAGAGGGTTTTCTATCTGGATGGTATAAAGGGGTATCTCTCCCAAAAGGCAGACGCCGTCTATACCTTTTTCTTTCGCTACTCCCAGGATAAGGCCGTTTAATCCGCTGATCTGCCCAGTGGGCATAGTCTTTAAGTTAAGTTTAGCGAAATCGTCTAATATCTCTTTTTTTGTGGCAGCCGCGTGGACATCCGGGGTTTCTGTATGTTCAATAGGCAGGGGCATCGCGGCAAATGTATAGACGAGTTTTACTTTTAATGTAATAACAAAATCAACGATCTCGTTGGCATACTCGTAGCCCTTCTCTAAAAATGGCTGGGCATCTGAAATAAATATAACGATATCAGGGCCAGAATTCGGGTTCTTGTAAAAATAGAATTTACCGATAGGATATTGCGGGGCGTTGATCAGGCTATTATCTATCCAGACTCCGGAAGGATTGAAAAAATCTAACGATGACATCTCGGCAAACTCATGAGCGCCCAACTTATCCTTAAGGTATAAAGCGGCCTTCAGGGCCACATCACCCATGCCAGGCCATGCCGCCACAAGGATAGGATTTTTGAGCCTTGGCTTTTTCACAACGCGTATGGATTTCATGCGGGATATTCTATACTCTTTTTATCAATTCTTCAACAGCAAATCTTTAAGAACCGCTCTAATATCCTGGCCCCGCGGTAAAGATCGTGGACGCGGGCATATTCATCCGTCGTATGAGCGCGGCCCCCGGCGCCGTAACCTGTGGCAACAGCCGGAATATTCTTCTTTTTAAAAAAAGTGATAACCGTAGCCCCTTCGCTTCCTTTAACATCAGAGTGGCTAACTATGCCGTTAGACGCCTTTTTCAAAGACTCAACTAAAGGATGCCCTTGGCCTATCTCATACGGCTGCTGAATATTCTGAGCCTGGATAGTAAAGCTGATCTTTGTCTTAGCAAAAACCCTTTTAATACCTGCTAGGATCTTTGGCGCTTCCATCCCAGGCAAGAAACGAAGGTCTACTTCAAATTCACACCGATCAGCTACCATGTTAACCTTGTCTCCGCCGCGTATAGTGCCGATATTAACGGTCGGTGGTTTTAAAAGGCGATGCCGGCGGTAAACGAACTTCATTTTATTTAAAATGCCAATAAGCTTTAGCGCGTACCCAATAGCATTGACACCGCGCTCAGGGTAAGCGCCATGCGCTTTAAGGCCTGTCACTTTAACTGTAAAATGTATGAGGCCTTTTTGCGCGATGATAATGTCAAAATCATCCGAGTCTAAAATGATCGCGCGCGCCGGCCTTACAATGCCGCTGTCAAGAAAAGGGATAAGGCCCTTGCCTGAGCCGGCCTCTTCGTCAGCAGTGGCAAGAAAAATAAGGTCATTGCCTAAGCTGGACTTGTCTTCAAGCAGGCTTTGCATAACCTCAAGGGCGACGGCTAAATTACCCTTACAGTCCGTAGCACCTCTACCAAATATTTTGCCTCCTGATATTGTGCCAGAATATGGCCCAAAGTGCCAGCCTTTGCCTGCAGGAACTGTATCAAGATGCGGAGTTATCAAAAGCGGCCGGCGTTTGCTTCGCCCCGGCAAAACCGCCAGGACATTATCGCGCCTTGGATAAAAACTTACGATCTTAGGCCTAAGGCCCATTTTTTTCAAATATCCTGATACGAAACGCGCGATAGCGCGTTCGTCACCAGGCGGATTTTCGGAATTAATACGCACCAAGCCTTGCGTTAACTTAATAAGCCGTTTTTTATTGACCATTTTTACTATTATTATGTTACGCAAAAGCAACGGCGGTTTCTCCGCCCACGGAACTTTTTGCGTGATCCACTATTCACCATCAACTATATACAATAAACTCCTAAACTATATACTATAAACTTCATAATATATACCCGATCCTCCTGAGCAACTCGGCGTCCTGCTTCCAATTTTCTTTAACTTTAACCCAGAGGTCAAGATAAAACTTTTTATTATATATATTCTCAAGTTCCTTACGCGCTGACTCACCGGCCTTTTTTAAATGCTCGCCGTTACATCCTATGACAATAGCCTTCTGCGAATCACGCTCCACTAAAATAGATGCTTTAACATAGGTAAGCTTAGGCGTCCGCTCAATTATCTCCTCGGCAAACACCGCCACAGAGAAAGGAACTTCTTCTTTAAGATATGAGAGCAGCTTTTCACGGATACAATCCTGTATGGTCAATTGCCGCGGAAAATCTGTTAAGATATCTTCGGGGTAGAGAGGCTCTCCCTCGGGCAGGCGGCTGAAAATTTCATCCAAGAGCTTGTCTAAATTCGTCCCGGTAAGAGCTGATAAAGGAATAGGCATAATACGTTGCGTAGCCTCACTTAATTTTTTTCCTATTTTTCCCTCCCAAGCCAAAATATAATCTTCTATATGCTTTGCGCCGCGGTCTATCTTATTAAGGCCTAAAATTATGGGGGCCTTCAAACCGCGCAGTCTTTCCATCACCATCTCTTCTTCAACACCCACGCGTTCTGTAGTGTCTACCAGATGCAAGATAACATCAACACCTTCCAGCGAATCGTTAATAGCCGCTATCATTGCGCGGTCCAGGGCGTGCTTTGTGACATGCATGCCTGGAGTATCCAAGAAAATAACCTGCCCTCTCTGCTCGTTTAAAATAGCGCGTATCTGGTTACGCGTAGTCTGAGGGACGGCAGAAACAATAGCCACCTTCTCGCCGACGAGATTATTCAAAAGTGTTGATTTGCCAACATTGGGCCTGCCGATTATAGCTACGATGCCTGATCTCATATGTTCACTTTGCTCCATAAGCCATATCTTCGCTCAAGGGACAAGCCTTACAATTTCCTTTTTTCTTTTTGCATAACTCTTTGGCGCACCTGACTAACAACGCGTGGTATTCGTTAAAAAATCTAGCATTGTTCGGTAAATGCTCCGTGAAAAGGCTCTGTATGGCTTCGTACCCGTCTCTTACGCCCAATAAACTGTGCCTGGACATTATACGCCGGGTATAGGCGTCTACAACAAAAATTGGTTTTCCCAAAGCGTAAAGAAGGATAGAATCCGCGGTCTCAGGCCCAATACCGTTTACACCAAGCAGCTCTTGGCGAAGACTAACAGCACTTTTACGCTTCATGCGTTTGAAACTGCCGCCATAATTTTTATCAAAAAATTCCAGGAAATTCTTTAGGCGCCTGGCTTTGATATTATAATAACCTGCCGGCCTTATCAGGCTGGTTAATTTTTTTTCATCAAGACGCAGCATCTTTCGAAAAGTGAGAAAACGCCCTTTTTTCAAACCGGCTATCGCGCGCTCTACATTCTGCCACGAAGTGTTCTGCGTCAGAATAGCGCCCACCGCTACTTCAAAAGCAGAGTTCGCCGGCCACCAGCCCTGCGGGCCAAAATGCTTATAAAGCCTATAGTATATATTCAAAAGCTGTTTCTGCATATTTTTCATGTTCACCGAGGTATATCCCTGATCGCTGGGGTTGGCGACGATGGTCGTCCGATGACCTCCGCAGCGGAGGGGAACCGCCACGCTAAAGCATGACGGGGGAACCACGGGAGGGTTCCCCAATGGGGCTCGGGGGACGAGGGTGATCTC
This sequence comes from Candidatus Phelpsiimicrobium noxiivivens, assembly GCA_001873995.1. Classification (GTDB taxonomy): domain Bacteria; phylum Omnitrophota; class Gorgyraeia; order Velamenicoccales; family Velamenicoccaceae; genus Phelpsiimicrobium; species Phelpsiimicrobium noxiivivens. Next base: position 13,865 of record MNVR01000012.1, on the reverse strand, counting down.
GTCGCCAACCCCGTCACTTATTAAACTTCAGCGGATTAAACCCATCAATAGCTAAAATAGTGTATGCGGTGGCCGCGACAGAACCAGTCCTTGAGCCTTTAGGCGTCCTCCACCCGTGCCCGGTATCAACAAATTCATGCGAGGCATACGGCAGGCAAAAATCTCCCTGGCCAACTGGAGAAGGACTTGAGACGATCATTTTGCTAAGCTCTGAGGTATATTCATCTCCCAAGCGGCCGTAATAAAGGGCCTTCTCCTCATTGCCAAGGCCTTCATGATAACCTGCCATTATCTTAAGCGCTAATATCATCTGAGCTGTCCACTCGCAGGAGACAACACCGCCCCTGGCCAAGTTCTGATGTTTAGCAAAATCAAATCCTTTGACGCTGACAAAAGAACCATCAGGTTTTTTATACTCAACTGAAACACTACACTGAGCAAGGGCAAAATCCATAATAGCATCCGGGTCCATACCAGAGTCTTTAAGAGTTCGCGGCCCTATGGCTGTTATGGACCACGCGTATGTATCAGTAGCTATTGTCGCGTCGCCCTTGCCCCTTTTGATAACCGGGAGAGCGACTTTTGAATAAGCGTTCTTGTTAAGCCAGGCAAGGGCCTCAGACGCGCGTTTCCTATAAACACCCTCTTTAGTCAACTCATTCATCATGCTATAAAAAGCATAAGCATCAAGATTGTGTTCGGTGCTATACCACGAAAACGCTTTACCACCTTTTAGGCCGCCTTCCGTATCTTTTATTGTCTCAAGCCAAAGGGCTATGCCGCGCGCCAAACCCATATACCTCATATCTCCAGTCTGGCGGCTATACTGTAAGGCCGCCAGGCCCAGCCATATATTTGGGCCGGCGTGCGATACAAATTCAGATATCTCTCCGCTGGAAGCGTAATAAGCGTTCGCAAAACCACCAGAGGCATCTTTAGGCGCTTTCCGATAAAATTCTAAAATATCGCGAGCGTTGCCCAGATTGCCGGCTTTAGTAAAAACCATTACAGCCAACGCCTGGTCATATGTAAAACCCCAGTCCGTTATGTCTTTATCCCCCTCAAAACTAGCAACCAGGCCTGTATTATTATTCTGATGGGCCAAGAGCCATCTGTAGAGCTTATCTAAGATCTTCTTTTCTAACAAGGAGGCCTCCTGCGTCTTGACGGCCACATCACCGTCCACTTTTACTTTTTTAGCCACAAGCCCTGACAGGTCTTGCCTGATCTTATCCTGATATCTTTTAAAAAGATCGATCGTACCATTTAATCTTGCGGTAGCCTCTCTATCGTCCTGGCTTACCTCCAGCACCCTGCGCTCCAAAATTTCGGTCTTGCGCTCTGACTGGGACAAAAGGAATTGCGCCTCCTCTATCTGAGACTTAAGGGATTCGCTCCCCTGACGCAGCATTCTTTGATACGTAATATTTTTAGATAAGCTCATAAGCAGTTTTTCATTCGCGTAACGCAGCTTCGCGTTATAAAAACCAGACCACACAAGCGCGACACTCAAGAATAGAGTAAACGTAATGGCTAAAGCCTTGAGGAATTTCCTCACGTTAACATATTTTAAAATACGCTCATTGCCTGCCGCGTCTATTTTTTCGTAGATCACGCCAAGCACATACTGAAGCGAGGATTCAGCGCGCGTTGTCTTAAACCAGGCAAGGCGCGCCGAAGCTTTAACAGCATCCGCCCCTAACGGAATATTGATATGGAGGCTGATCAAGATATCTTTATCAACCAAGTATTTGCAATCGCCGAATTGAAGATTGTTGACGATAAGGCAGATGCCGCCTCGGCTTATATCCTGGGTAAAGGCCTGATACCATTCAGATACCGGCGAGCCGCTCGCGTCCAAAAATCTGAATTCTACAGGGAATATGTGTTCTAAGCGCTTATACTGGCGCCTATCCTGAGGATTGATATTTTTTTCCTTAACCATTCCTATTCTCCAAGATCGAGCATTTCCGCTAAACGTATCCGCTTCGCGATCGACGGATGGTCGTATAAAAATATCTCCACTATCCTTGAGGGCGAAAGTTCAGAAAAGTTCCTGTTGGCAAGTTTTCTCATCATGGAAATAAAACTTTTTTTATCCCCCGTGGCTTTCAGGGCAAAGATATCCGCTTTCTTTTCAAGATGCCTTGAAAAACCGTTCTGCGCTGGCAAAAGCAACAGGCCCGTGATCATCAATACTGCTATAAAAAGCGGCAGGCCAGCAATATCGCTTATGGCGCCAAGCCCAAACACTGGAAAAAGTTTATCCAAACACAAAGACGCGGCAAAACAAGAAAAAAGGCCTGAGCACAAATTCCACAGCGACAACTTAAACGTATCACCCCCAAGATAATGCCCCGCCTCGTGGGCTAAAACAGCCAATATCTCTTCGTCAGAGAATTCCTTAACCATGGTATCGCTGAAAAATATACGCTTACTAGCCCCAAGGCCTGAAACACAAGCATTCGCTTTTACGGTCTTCTTTGAAAAATTAAGGCAGTAAACGCCCTGAGCCTTTATCTTAAACCTGCTAAGGAACTCTGTCACCTTATCGCGCAAAGGCCCAGGCGATAACGGTTCGTATTTATAAAATAAAGGCAGAAGCACCTTAGGGGCTATCCTGGTCAGAACTATAGATACAATAAACCAAAAGATAGCAGCCCATAGCCACCACGTTTCAGGGAACTTTATCAGAAAATAATATACCACCTCTATCAAAATAAGAGAAACAACGAAAGAAACAGCGGCCTTCTTAATACGATCTTTTACCCAGGCCTTAAGACTCTGCGCTGAAAGCCCGTATCTGTGTTCAATAACAAAACCTTCATAATATTCCAGAGGAAAAGACAGGATAAAAGCGATCGCGGCAAAACAGGCGAAGTAAGCTCCGTTAAACATCGCGAAGCCGCCTAAAAAATTAATATTAGCCAGGCTTACCTTTAAACTCCGCGACAGGCCCGTCAACACAAAAAGCAACAGGAACAAAAAATTTAAAATAATATTAAAAAGAAAAAGGCGATTCTTCATCGCCTGATATTTTTTAGCTGATTGCGGCGTCTGATCAACCACGGGCCTGACGCGCCTTCGGCGCGGCCTGCGGCTTAAGCTGCGGCATAGCCGGAATTTCCTTCTGTATCATTTTAACAAGTGCCTTAAAACGGTTGTCGCCCCGCAGGTTTGAAAGGTCAGGGTCGCCGTTCATGAACATAAGGTCGTCATACCCCAATTCAATAGCCCGCTTGAGCGCCTTGAAAGAACTTGTCAGATCACTCATCAAAGAAAGGCTGCAGGCGAGATTGTAATGCGCGATAGAACTGCCAGGCCGAAGCTTAATGAGCCTTTTGTCTATCTTTAGGCCTTTCTCGTAGAGCCCTTTCTTTGTATAGATCTCCCCTAACGCTATCAACGCTTCGGCAAAATTGGGGTTGTCTTTTATTATCCCTTCATAAAAGCCCATCTGAAAATCAAGGTCTTCCGCTTTTGGCTTTCTCATCTTAGCTCCAGAACAACTTGTTGATTGACCAATGGCACTATATTTTCTATCGCTTTCTTATATTCGGCATACTCGCTGGCCAAAACAACGCGCTCTTTTATCTTATACTCGTAAAAAAAACGCAAAATACCTTTAATTACAATATCATAATTACAGCTAAAATCAAACCACTTCGTTTCAAGCCGAACCGGAGGCGGCGCATATTTTACCGCGAGAGAACCGGGCAATTCTATCTCTATCCTCTCTTTCTGAATGCTTAAACCCGCGGATTCTATTGGATAGAGCCTTGTATCTTTAAGCAGCACCGATGTATCAATTGATGCCAATTGGCCTAAAATGCGCGACGTTCCCGCTCTTTTAAAATATTGCGGCGCGCTAAACGCATACCGCAGCACAACAGGCTTATCTAAGTCTTCTACGTTCTTGATATCGTACTCTTTCAATATGGCGCTGTCAGCTATGCCCCTTATCTTTTGCTTCAAACCCTCCTCGATCAAGGCCGGCATGGTGAACTTAAGCCAGTATCTCTGGGCCTGCATAAAAGAGCCCTGGGCCTCGGCACTACGCTCGGCGTCTATACTCTCATCGGCCTTTACCGTTATTTTCATCTCAGTCAGCATACTGTTATGTTCAGAAACGAAAAGAGGTGTTTTGACAAGCTCAAACTTATTCTGGAAAAAAACAAGTGTTTGCCTGTCCTGATCAACTACAGGCAGATCTGAAAAAGAAACTGTGCTGCCGGTTACATCCATGAAAATAAGTTTACCGGCCACAATAGTCGCGGCTATGGCGTGATTAAACAAAAGACTTGGAACGTCCTCCTGCGTTTCAAAAGAATCTTGCGTGCTTATCAGGACTGGGAAAGCGTCAATGCCCGCCTCTTTTAACATAGTGATCAAAAGAATAGCTTTATCTTTGCAGTCCCCATATTTATTCTTAAATATCTCGCCTGCCTTGTGCGGCTCATAGCCGGCATCACCGTATTCTACGGCGACATAACGTATGTCCGCGGCGCAAAAATTATAAATGGCCCTTAGCTTTTCATCCTGCGTCTTTTTATCTTTAGTCAGCTCCGCGACTTTGGCCTTTATGCCTTCGTCAGCCACTGCCTTATCTTTATAAAGTCCGCGCCACCAACCATAAATATCCTGCCAACTATCAAAGGTAGAGAAAAGTACATAAGGATCCACTTTGGCCAAAGATGGCATCATGGGCTCAGGTATGATCTGCGGCACATCCTTAAATTCAAGAGAATAGACGATCGTATCTCCAGCATCTCGGACTTTCGGCTTCATATCAAAACCAAGAGTATTATAATCATTGTTAATGGCCTTATATTTCAGGGCAATGCCCTTCGGCACGCGGATAGAAGCTCTCTGCAAAATTATAGGTTCGTCATTCGCAAGCCAGTAAGTAGTATCAAAACCATTCTTGTTAGGCAGCTGGCTGCGGGAAAGCCTGACTTTATACTCAATAACTGACCCGATAGTGACCTCAGGCATAGAGATGATCCTCGCCCTCGCGTTGCTATAGAGAGGGAAATTCAGGTATAAAGATACATCTCTTATATTTTTGTCGCCAACGGTCACGACACTTCCATCCGGCTTTATGGTGCGCGCGTACTCTAAGTCCAGTTTTTCGTAAGTAGAGTCGTATTGCAAAACAACCTCCGCGAATTTCTCTTTACCGCGGTCGTTTAAGACCTTTATAACATAATGCGACTCCGTTACCTCCCTGTGGTCTGGTGTCAGCGTAATGTAGTCTTCAGCCAGCAAATACAGGCCGCTCGCTTCAGGGTATTTCTCAGCGTCCGCGCTATTCAGGATGATCTTTTTAACTTCATCCTCCACACCGGTAAAAAGACCATGGGAGCTATCCAGATTAATAGCTACGATACGAGCCCTAGCCTTTGCGCCAAAGACAGGGTCCATCCTAATGCCTGAAAAAATATGAAGAGCTTTGTCATATAAGTTATTCTTCTCTAAGGTCAGGCCATAATAATAAAGGTATTCGGGGCTTCCTTTCTCGCCTTGCTCGCCTGGCCTGTTAAAGGCTTCAAGCGCTCCTGTAAAATCAGAATTCTTAAAAAGCGCCTTTGCCAGCAACGCCCTGCCTTCCTTAGAATCTATATTCCTTAGTATATCAACAGATGCTGAATAATCCCCTGTCTGAAAATAGAGTTTGCCTAATTTAAGGCGGATAGAGCCGGCCTTCTTGGCATTCAGCTTGAGGCGGAGAAGATCCTGGTATAGGCGTATAGCCTCACGGGAATATTTCTGCGCTTCGCGTGATAAGCGATCGGCCCTTATAACATCAAGATCCGCCTTAGAACAACCCACAAGGCAGGCCCCCGCGAATACTATGAATATAATTTTTCTTAAGTTAGCCATTGAGCATACATTCTATCGTAAAAAGCACTGCTTCTCAATCTCCTTTTCATAGGCTGCCATAACATCCCGCGTAAGGTTTCCCGGCCGGCCGTTTCCAACGGGCTTTTTATTTATACGCGTCGCTGGCATAATACCTATGAGAGAATTTGTCACGAATATCTCATCCTGGCAAAAAATATTTTTTAGGGGGATCCTCGCCTCTTTTACGCTTATCTTTAACTTTTTTAAAAACCTTATGGCCAATTTTCTTATCACGCCTGGAAGGCAGCCGCAGCTGACAGCCGGCGTTGCAACACAGCCGCCTTTGACCAGAAAAACATTCGTCCTGGAACCCTCAACAAGGTAAGAACGCGCGTTAAAAAAAAGCGCTTCGTCAAATCCTCTTTCGCGCGCCCAACATGTAAGCCCTGTATAAAAAGAATGATCCAAAGATTTTATCCTATGCAAAGGCGATGGGCCCAAGGCATCACCCTGATAAAGCGCCAGCGAAAAACCTTGTTTGTATTTATTAATAGGCGGCAGAGAAAGTTTTTTTGTAAAGACAAGGATACCCTGGACCTTGCTTAAACCCTTGGGCTGTTTAAATACATCAAGCCTTACATAAGCATTTTTTGAGCCATCTTTTTTGATCACTGCTTTAACAACTTTCTCTAACACGTTTTTTAAAGGCGCTTTCATGCCGATAACAGAACAACCGCGTATCAGGCGGCCTAAATGTTCATCCAACGCGAATACTTTTCCTTCAAAAGAACGCATTGTCTCAAAAAGCCCTTCCATCTTTTCTTAACCTTTCGTCAGCGCCTCCAGCAGCGCCTTGGCCTTAACCAACGTCTCATTGTATTCCGCGAGAGGTTTTGAATCAGTGACAATGCCACCTCCGACGCTAAAAAATATATCATCACCTTTTTTTAAAAAAGACCTGATAATGATATTAAACTCCAGGGTATTGTGAAAACTTAAAAAACCTAACGCGCCGGTATATATAGACCTGGCATCGGGTTCTAATTCCTCTATAATCTCCATGGCGCGTATCTTAGGGCATCCTGTTACCGAACCTCCTGGAAAACAGGCCCTTAGCAGGTCAAATCTGTCTTTGGACCTATGGAGTCTGCCCTGAATCTCAGCGGTCGCCTGAAAAACAGAAGCATATGTTTCAATAGCGCGCAAGTGCCTGGCCTTTATGGAGCCGTAATCGCATACGCGGCCAAGGTCGTTCCTTTCTAGATCCACTATCATCAATAACTCAGCCTTTTCCTTGGGACTTGCGATAAGCTGCGCCTTTAGCTTATTGTCTAAACTGCCGCGTTTCGCGCGCGGGCGCGTTCCTTTCATAGGCCTGGTGGTTACAATATTACCGTCATAACTAAGGAACCTTTCCGGGGAAGCGCTAAGTATTGAAAAATCATCATATTTTAAAAAAGCTGAAAAAGGGACAGGAAATTTTTTGACAAGCCGCCCATAAAGAAGCCAGTCGTCTACGGCAAACCTGGACTTGAGCCTTTGGGAAAGATTTACCTGATATATATCGCCGGCAGCAATATATTCTTTTACTTTTCTGATAGCTGCCAAGTATCGGCTTTTTGTAAAATTAGACGAGACCTCTTCTGACTTTAGGAACGCTTTGCCTGACAAAATACTTTGAGTTTTCCTGCTTTTAAGTTTCAGGAGGGCTTCGTCCAGCCGCTTGCGGCTATAGCTTCTTCTTAAAGCGCCCTTTTCTGGAAACCCTGACGAAAAAACAGTTATCTCTTTTCTAAAATGATCCAGCGCGACAACGCGGTCATAAAAAGCGAATAACACATCAGGCACGATCGGGTCAGGCTTATTCTTCCTGTTGACCCGCTCCAGCGAAAAACAAAGATCATACGAAAGAAAACCTACTGCCCCACACAAAAAAGGTATGGAGGCCTTTTTCTCGCCTTCAAGGCAATGATCCCGGAACAATTCTCTAAGTATAGCCAACGCTGAACCGGACTTATCGCGTTTGACGCTAAACACTAAAAATGGGTCACTGCCCAAAAACGAGTAACGCCCCATGCCGCAGACGTCCTGGCTACTCTCCAGCAAGAACGGCAACCGGTCATCCTTAAAACCAGCGAACACCTCATGCGCCGTTCTGTTGTCCTTAAATATTTTATAAGCTGAATTTTTCATCTAGCAAAAGAAAAAGAAAAGGGAAACTGTTTCCAAGTTGTTCGGGAAACTGTTTCCAAGTTGTTCGGGACAGTGGGTATCCACTTACTCAACAAAAGCAGACCCACTTTCCCGATTGGGATGGAAACTGTTTCCCGAATGGATTGGAAACAGTTTCTCCTGCACTTCTGCACAACGAGATCACCAACCTCACACTATTGACTATCCATCACAGCTGTGTATGAAGCAATTATACGTGACGGCCGATACGAAAACTTGGTCAGCCTAATATTCTCAATACCAGAATCATCCATAATATTAAGCTCACGATAAAAGGCAAGCGTCTTCGCGAACTCGCTAAAGACAAACTGCGAAATACCCCTAAACTCAAGATCGGTTATTTCAAAGTTGACGCAAAAAAGTCTCTGGGAAATGGAAAAACCCGAAGTAAATGCTATAACCCTGCCTTCACGTTCAACGACCTTAACAGATAATCCCAATTCTCGCGAATACTCCAACATCCGGGACAAAACTTTAAAGCTATCAACCAACATACCCTGATATACCGGATCGCTATTTTTTTCCTTTCGGTCTTTCATCCACTTTTGGTAAAGCTCAAGGCAAGCTTTTTCGTCTTTTCTTTGATAATCCCTAAAACACTCTTTACGCCCTTCCGGCAGCATGCTTTTCTTCATAAAATGGTTATAAAGACTACGCTTATGCTTAAACCTCTCTCCGCTCAAAAAGGCGATATCAGACGTCGTTACTATATACTCTTTAGACTTTTCGTATATCCTGAACCCATTCTTTTTAAAAAATACCAGATCCTTTTCTTCAATATTCTCAATACGCGAGATCGCCTTGTTATGATTTATCTCCTCCATCGCTCCAAAACAGGCGTTGACGGTCTTCTTATCCAACCCTCCCAACGGCGGGAGGTTCATAAAAATACCAATCTTGTCTTGAAAAAAAATACAGAGCTTATTATTGACAACGGCACGGCGCAATTCAAAAAGACAATCCCAGATAATATTATTTTCAAAAGAGTAATTTGATAAGCTGCGAGAGCTATTTTTAAAATACCGCTGAAAGGTCTTTTTGTCATCAAGCGAAAAAGGTATAAGGGTCATGAATGCGCGTTTACCCCGATAGAGAACAAAATTCTCTAACGGGATTTACCTATTTAAGGCCGATCAGCTTTGGTAAAAGAGTAAGGATCTTTACACCATGAGGATATTCCTGGACTATCTGGGGATTGCCTTTGATAACTTTAATAATATTTACCAAAGAAAAAAATTCGACAAGATACCGGACGTAGTCTTTCATAGCTTGTGTTGACCCGAATTTTTTAACATAAGGGCAATTTTCATCTATCGCAAGATACGCCTTATCCGATACTCTTGCCAAAAGGAACGGATAGAGTTGACAGTCAAATGGCCTATGCGCGTATATCTTGCACTTATTAGTTTCCAGGCCAAAACAAGGGCATATAAACAGGCCGCCTTCCGCTTCAATAAGATCTATCCTTGCTGCTTCTCCCGCATGGCTGTCAATGTGCGTGAACAAACAACACGGCACTATATTTTTTGTAGTAAGGCCGATTATCTCATCAAAAAGAAAAAGTGGGGCCCAAACGGTCTGCTTTTGTGAATAGCGGCAGCACCCGTTGCATAAAAGGCATTCCTTTTCCGGGACAAATTGATCTACCTTCACTTAACAAGGCTTCCGTCTTGGACGTGGCGGTCAGGAGATACAACAGAGATGCCGCTCTCATCAGAAGCAGCCAAGATCATACCCTGGCTTTCAACGCCACGTATGACCGCTGGCGCCAGGTTCTCAACTACCACTACCTGTTTACCTATCAGGACATCTTCAGCATAGAACAACCTTATCCCCGCCACCAACTGCCTGGCTATACCATTGATATCAACAGTGACGACATACAATTTATCCGCGTTAGGATGCGGCTTGACCTCTTTAATGGTCGCGATCTTTAACTCCACTTTTCTGAATTCTTCATAAGTTATCATGGCTACCTCGCTCATTTTAGCTTCTCCTCTATTCTATTAAGCCGTATTAAGATATCGTTTGTTTTAAAATATGAACAGATGATCTCACGTATTATGGCAGAAATAATAAGGATGGCAAAAGAAAGGATGGCAAAAGAAAGCCACGGATGGAGCTGTGTGAAATCCCCGGCAGATTGCATCCAATGCGGCACCTTAGGCCGAGGCATGGATTTGATGGCATCGGTCATAACCTGGGTTATTGCCTGCTGCATCTGAGCGCTATCGATCTGGAGTTGCTGCGTAGTATTACTATCCATGAGGGTAATTATACCGTGGAAGCGCCAGAGAAGAAAGAAAAATCCACTGAGGAATTAACACCCGGCGCTAATCGGAATTGCGCCGGTGTTTTGCCCTCTGCAAAAGGAAAAGGCTGACCTCATGGCCAGCCTAGAAGATTTAGCGCTTAGGCCTTTCCTCTGCGTACTACTGGGAAGGCCATGCGACTATCTCGCATGCGCTCCTTTCATGTATTAACAAGTATACTGATTTATGTCTGACTAACAAGGCAGTAAGTGCTATTTCAAGAAAGCGCTTTCCGAGGCCGGGCCTCAGTGTCCGGGGCCGAGGCCCGGCCTCGACGCCTCAACGTCAGGCTTTATTTCTTTTTCAAATTTGACGGGCTATTCACTGAAAGCACGTTCGTGGATTGAACGAAATAAATGGGACTGCCTTCCTGGTCATAACGGTCATCAATGCGGAATACCTTTGTCGCTACCAGCTTCATCTTCAAGACCGTCCCATCCTCTATAAAGTACTGGTTAAAATATTCATTAGCCTGATTGATATCAACGGGTGTGGCGTCAACGATCTCCTGCCCAAAATTTATCTTAACTTTATCCGCCATATTTACCTCTGGATCACTCTTTGGTTTGGTTAGACGAAAGCGCTGCAGCGCTTTCCGTTATCTTCTTAATAGTAGGATTTTCCATAAATTTTAAGAACTTCTCATTATTCTTCAGATACTCAATGTCCTGGCGCATAAGGGCATCCTTTATCTGCTGATCTGATAATACCTCCAGTACCTGAGGGTCTTGCGTAAGCTCTTTGATAGAATCCATAAGATCTGAATTTTTTTTAATGGCCTGCTTCATTGCCGCACGCTCGGTTGCCGGCGCAGAGTCTTTAGTGCTGTCCTCTTGTGAAAACGCGGGAGTATTCAATGAAAAAACTACTAAGCACACTAAGGCGCCGCGTGTTAGGCATTTGACGATCTCGCCTACATACATCCGATGATAATCTTTTTTAGGATAATTCTCGTTGATCTTAAGGTCAAGAAAATGTTTAGGGTCAATTTGCTGAAAATATATCTTTTTTAACATAATAACTAACCTCGCTTCTCTAAAATAAACGCACCCCTTCCTGTCTTCTACGGGAGTTAAGCCCGTAGCCTGGGCCTTATCCACATCGCGGCCTGACTTTGTACCGCAAAACTCCAGGGCCTTCTTATATTTTTTCCCAAAGTAAGAAAGAGTGAAATACTTTGCCTTTTCCATGAACTTGTAAGTATAGCGGCCGGGACGCATTACACAAAAACAGATAGGCCTATGCCAAAGCACACCCCATCCGCCCCAGCTGGCTGTCATCATATTAAACTTAACCTTATCACCGACTGTTATCAACATCCAATCTTGCCCGATGACGCGAAAAGGATTATCTTTGATAGCCTCAGGTTTTATCTCTCTAAGATCTTCCCTCATGATAATATCTCTTTATAGTATTCACCTACACTTTTTATAGAAGCCTGCATCATCATCCACAAAGCGTAACTTAAAATAAGGATAGCTATCGTCACTACAGCCTTCATCTTAATATTAAGGCGAGGATTAAACCACACCAAAGGCAGCACAAAAGGCCCGGCAACAAGAAAAATTACGATCATCGCCGAATCCTTAAAATACCACTTTTCCTTCTTTTCATCCGCCATTCTTTTATAATAGCATAAATTTCAACATTTACTTTTAAAACATGCGCTCATGCGGCGGAACTCCACCCTGCGCTTTTGCTTCACCTACCGACTGCTTCTTTTTCTTGCAGTCTCTTCTGGTATCACACGCTTTCTTCTTTGTCGGTCCGAATGCTTTTCTTCCCATATACACCCCCCTTTTTGTCTATGTTAACTCTGCGATAAGATTTTTACAAGAAGTTGTGAGAATCAGTAGTGCAAGGATTATTGTACGCTTTCATATTGAGGCGCTCTAAAAATTGTTACATGCCTTGGCATAACTTCTGGTTGTTGTTCCTGCATAACTTGGCTTATGATACCATAAACCCAAAGATTTGAACTTCTGTCTGATTTAAAATAACCCTGAATCTTAATACGCCTGCGTACTTCCTCCAAATATCGCTCCAGATGATTGGTCGAGCTGATAAAATGCTTGTCTTCCCCAAACTCAAAATAATGCAACGTATCATGAAAACTATCTCTAAAGCATTTTATCGCGTAGGGTTCATATCTCTGCCAATCAGCGCAAAACTTTTCAAATCGCTCAATTGCCTGCTGTTTATTCTTAGAATCATAAATAGTTCTTACCTGACGCATCATTGCCGGACGGTTATTTATCTTATGCCGTATATGCTTGTTTAAATTCCTAAGTTTATGCACATAACAGAGTTGCCATTTAGCATAAGGATAAACCATGCTGATCGCGCTGCGGATACCTTTGGCGCCATCTGAGGCTACTAACTTAAGTTGCTTGCCTTCCAAGCCGCGCCGATAGATATCATTTAATAATACCGTTACTTCTTCTTCAGTCTCGCCTTTGGCAAGCCTAAAGGCTACGATCTCCTTCTGATTATCCAAGGTAATCCCTAAAACAAAAAGAATAACCTTTTCCTTAAGCTTATTACCGTCTTTAACTTTAACCCAAAGGCCATCAAGAAGAAGATATTTATATTTATCTTCAATCCTCTTAGTTCTAAATACCGCCAGGCTATCTTCAAGGGTAAGGATAAGCTTAGAGGCTGTAGAATGGCTTATCGCGTCTCCTATGAATGACCGGAAGAATTTACGCTGCTTACGTACCGATAACCCAAGCAGCATTGCCAGTACAACCGCTTGATCAAACTTCTTTTGCCGTCTCTGGTACTTCTCAAAGAGCGAATAATGTATTTTTACTTTATTAAACCTGACTCGCGGTATTCGTATTCTTGATGTCCCGAAGGTTGTCGTAAGATTACGCTCGTAACCACCCTGACGCTCATCAAGCCGGTTTGGCGCATGTTCGTATCTCCCGGCTCTTACCTGTAAGGCAAACTCCTCATTAACACAGCTTTGAATCAACCCCTGGATACTTCTATGAGCTTGAGATCCGAAATCATCAAATTGATATAATACTCCTAAATCACCTAAATTCCGCTTTACATATTCCCATTGCTTTGGTAGATTATCCTTTGAAAAATCTAAATCTCTCATGGCATACCTCCTTCTGGGCCGCAAGGCCCGGTTAATGGTTATTGTTTGGATGCAACAACCATTATGGTATGCCATTTTTATTGCTTTTTCAAAGAACCTTAAAGCCAAAACCGTACAATTTATTTTACACTATGACATTAGCGTTAGCTATTCAGAGAAGTCCTGCGGAGTCTACCTTGATTTTCTTAGAGGGCGAAGCAGGAGCAAAAAGAAAGGTATCACAAAATGTGATACCTAGTAGGGAGGATTGAGCTTGCGCCTTCCCACCCTGTCTTGATTAGTCAATAGGAAATTCAAGATAGAAGATGGAAACTGTCGCGGGTTTGTTAGAAAATAGGACCATCCCCTATTTATGACGGTTAATTAAA
>MNVR01000030.1 GCA_001873995.1 Candidatus Phelpsiimicrobium noxiivivens | reverse complement strand
TCGGCATTTATATTTACTGGCTAATAACAAAAATAACGTTTACAGCAAAAAAATTAGGCAAGAACTTAACGAGACATTTTTTTCCTAAATAGTAAGTAGTCAGTATCTTTATCTTCTTCTCAGCGCAAAAATCCGTAAAATCGCTGATACTTAAAAAATGTATGTTCGGCGTATCATACCAACGATAAGGCAAAGATACGGTGACAGGCGCTTTTCCGCTGAAGAAAAGCCTGAAACGCGCCGGCCAATACGCGAAATTCGGAAAACCAACAATAACTTTTTTACCCACTCGCAAAGCCTCCTTAATGACAAAATCTACTTTCTTAACCTCCTGCATACTCTGATTAAGTATGACATAATCAAATGACCTGCCTGGATATTCTATCAACCCTGAGTCTATGTCACTGTGAAAGACGCTTAAACCTTGCTCCACGCATTTATAAATAGCCGCTTCACTAAGTTCAATACCCTGGACTAAGGCATTCTTTTCTTTAGCCAAAAAATAGAGCAGATCGCCGGAGCCGCAGCCAAGGTCTAAAACGCTAGAACCGGACTCAATGATATTATAGATCATCTTGTAGTCTAATCGGAGAGTATTAAATACCATGGAAGAACCTCACGCGGTAACCCTGAAAAGTCTTATCTAAGAAATGTTTGATCAGATGCGTTTCTTCTTCCACCTCAAGCAAGAACGCGTCATGGCCATAAGTTGAGTTTATCTCGCAATAAGTCGCGTCCGCGCGCCTTATCTTCAGTTGACGAACGATCTCCTGAGACTGATAGAGCGGATACAGCCAGTCCGACTTAAATGCAATCACCAAAAATCGCGTTTTAATAGTCTTTCCTTTCGGGATAAGCCTATCACCTGAAAGATCAAAATAATCCATAGCCTTAGTAATATAAAGATAGGAATTAGCGTCAAAGCGTTTTACGAAGTCTTCTCCCCTGTGGCGCAGATACCCCTCCACCTCAAAATCCGTATTGAACTTAAAGCTGTAGTCCTTCTCTTTAAGCTTGCGTGAAAATTTTTCCTCCATAGACTTATCGCTCATATAAGTGATATGGCCTATCATGCGCGCCAAAGCAAGGCCCTTTTTCGGCTGGAGAAACCCATAATAATCTCCTTCACGCCAATCTGGATCTGCCATAATAGCCTGACGCCCAACTTCATCAAAAGCGATCTGTTGCGGAGAATGCTTGGCCGTCGTCGCGATAGGCATAGCAGAGCGCACCAGCTCTGGATAAGAAGCCACCCACTGCAAGACCTGCATACCGCCCACCGAACCTCCGGCAACGCACAAAAGATGTTCAATACCCAAATGGCCTATTAAACGCCTCTGCGCGTGGATCATGTCAGATACAGTAATAACAGGAAAATCTAAAGCATAGGGTTTAGTTGTCTTAGGATCTGCCGAAGAAGGCCCAGTTGAGCCTTTACAGCCGCCAAGAATGTTAGAACAAACCACAAAATATTTCGCGGTGTCAAAAGCCTTGCCAGGCCCTATTATAGAATCCCACCATCCAGGAT
This sequence comes from Candidatus Phelpsiimicrobium noxiivivens, assembly GCA_001873995.1. Taxonomy (GTDB): domain Bacteria; phylum Omnitrophota; class Gorgyraeia; order Velamenicoccales; family Velamenicoccaceae; genus Phelpsiimicrobium; species Phelpsiimicrobium noxiivivens. The sequence goes on along the minus strand of MNVR01000030.1, from coordinate 57,402 downwards.
GGCTATCACCTTTATGCAACCCCGCGGCATGGGCGTCTCCGGATAAAGCATGACAAATTAAAATAGCGTTAGACTTGTCCTTATTCAACTCGCCATATGTTTCATAGGCGAGCGTTATAGGCCCAAGCTTTTGGCCGCCCTCCAGATAAAGCTCGTTCGGAGGCTGAGCAAACGTAAAATACTTCGTATCAACTATACCTATTCCTGAAATAACCATGTTGATAAATACCTCTCTCCTGTATCCGGCAAGATCACAACGATCAACTTACCCTCAGACTCTTTTCTTTTGGCGGCCTCTAAAGCGGCCCACATGGCAGCGCCGCTTGAAATACCTGCAAGTATGCCTTCCTCTTTGGCAAGGCGGCGGGCGACTTTACCAGCGTCATCATTTGAGACTGTCATTATCTCGTCTATGACCTTTTTATCCAATACGCCTGGTACAAAACCAGCGCCGATACCCTGGATCTTATGAGGCCCAGGCTTTCCGCCTGACAAAACAGGCGAATCCTTCGGCTCAAGGCCTATTATTTTCACAGAGGGCTTTCTTTTTTTAAGAACCTCCCCAACGCCTGTAACAGTGCCGCCTGTGCCTATACCTGAGATAAAAATATCCACTTTGCCGTCTGTATCTTTCCAGATCTCCTCTGCCGTAGTCTTACGATGTATCTCCGGATTAGCTGGATTATTGAATTGCTGCGGCATAAAGGCATTGCCTAAACTCTTTACGAGTTCTTCCGCCCTATCAATAGCCCCCTTCATACCTTTTGTCCCATCGGTCAAAACCAGCTCGGCTCCAAATATCTTTAAAAGCTGACGGCGCTCAATGCTCATCGTATCAGGCATGGTTAATATCAACCTGTAACCTTTGGCCGCGCAAACAAACGCGAGCGAAATACCCGTATTCCCGCTGGTCGGCTCAACGATCACAGAATCTTTCTTTAGAACGCCGCTTTTTTCAGCTGCCTCTATCATGGCAAGGCCTATCCTATCCTTGACGCTGGAAAGAGGATTAAAAGATTCAATTTTAGCCACGATCGTGGCTTTCAGGCCCGCGCTTAACTTATTTATACGAACCAAAGGAGTACACCCTACGGTCTTTGTTATATCTTCATATATCTTAGCCATTTTATACCCTTCTCGCCCAGAAAGGGCGATACCCGCGCAATTCCATTAAGCGCGGGGTGCTACGCTTTTTTTAGTGCCTGCTCAATATCAGCAATTATATCATCAATATGTTCTATGCCAATAGACAACCTGATAAAATCAGGTGTTACACCCGTAGCCAACTGCTCCTCTGGCGATAACTGTTGGTGCGTTGTTGTCGCTGGATGGATAGCCAAGCTCTTGGCATCGCCTACATTCGCAAGATGCGATATCAATTCAAGAGAGTTTATAAACTTTTTACCTGCTTCCAGGCCGCCTTTTATACCGAAACCTAAAATAGCGCCCGCCCCCTTAGGAAGATACTTTTTCGCGCGCGCGAAATCAGGACTTGATTCAAGCCCAGGATAATTCACCCATGCAACCTTAGAATGTTTAGCAAGATATCTTGCTACCAGCAAAGCATTTTCCGAATGTCTGGCCATCCTCAGATGCAGAGTTTCCAGGCCCTGTATGAACAGAAAAGAATTAAAAGGCGATACCGCAGGGCCCAAATCGCGTAACAATGTTACTCTAGCTTTTATAATATACGCGATATTGCCTAACGGCTTTAATGCCTCAACAAAATTGATACCATGATAACTGGGATCTGGCTCAGCTATCAACGGGAATTTGCCATTAGTCCAGTCAAACTTTCCTGAATCAACGATAACGCCGCCTAATGATGTGCCGTGCCCGCCGATGAATTTAGTCGCGGAATAAACAACAATATCAACGCCATGGTCAATGGGCCGCAATAAATACGGTGACACAGTATTATCCAGGACAAGCGGTATGCCGTTTTTATGCGCTAGTTTTGACAACCCATCTAACTCAACAACGTCCAATTTTGGATTACCTATGGACTCAGCGTAAATAGCTTTTGTTTTTGGAGTTATCGCCTTCTGGAACGCTGCCAGGTCATTTGACTTGACGAACTTAACCTTAATACCCAGGCGCGCGAACGTGTAATGAAAAAGATTATACGTGCCGCCGTAAAGGTTGTCAGCTGATACTATCTCATCGCCCGACTGCGCGATGTTCAAAAGAGCAAGGGTTATGGCAGACTGGCCGCTTGCAACAGCCAATGCCCCTACACCGCCATCCAAAAGGGCCATCCTCTTTTCAAATACGTCTGTGGTAGGATTCATCAGGCGCGTATAGATATTACCAAACTCTTTGAGCCCGAATAGACTAGCCGCGTGCTCCGCGCTCTTGAACTGATATGACGTAGTCTGATAAATAGGAACAGCGCGCGACCCAGTTGTTGGATCCGCCTCCTGGCCTCCGTGCAACGCCAGCGTTTCAACTTTCAATCTTGCGTCAATTTTAGACATCATTTCCTCCCTTTAAAAGTACGTTTGACTTATCTATTATCCCTAAAACAAACCCTGCTCACAATAGAAATTTCAACCTCTTACTTCCTTTAAAAAGTTCTCCTTTCCTGCTTCCTCGATCAATAGGGCAAGCCTTTGCTTAGGCTTAGCCTTGCTCTTAAAGAAAGCTATTGACCTCTGTACCAGAGACAAGACTTCATCCTCGGTAAATATTTTATCTAATTTTAAACCGTTCCTGAGAGTACGGCCGTTGCAGCCCCCCAGATAAACCACAAAACCGCCTGCCGTACCATGAATGCCTATTTCTGAGTTTTGCGGCCTCATACAGCCGTTCGGGCAGCCTGATATTGATATCTTAAACTTATGCGGCAGGTCCATACCGCAAACCATTCCCAATTCTTTTTCAATACGTTCTGCCAGGTGAAACGTATCAATAAGCCCCCGTTTGCACCAATTGTTCCCAGGGCAGGCCGTAGTAGTCCTTAAACGCGGCCCGGAAGTCCCTAACAATATACCCGATGCGCGCAATTCTTTTTCAACGGCTGAGATATCTTCATATTTTATGAAAGGTATCTCGAGCCCCTGCCTCGTAGTGGCGTGTACAATACCATTCCCATATCGCGAAGCGATATCAGCCAGCTTTTCTAATTGTTCTTTTTTATAGACGCCTGTTGCCATGCGCGTTCGTAATACAAAAAAACCGTCCTGCCTCTGTCTTAAGAACCCTCTTTTTTTTAAAAGATCGTGATCAATATTTTCCATTTGCATATTATCCTCCAAACGCAATTGATGCGGCTTTAATGGTCTCATCAATATCAACCTGCCTGTGCGCAAAAGAAAGAAAATTAGACTCGTATTCCGACGGTGCCAGAAATACGCCGTTTCCAAACATCCGTCTACAAAACAGGCTAAACTTCTTTTTATCTTTAAATTTCATGCCAAACATGGACATAAACTGAGACGCCTTAAGATCAACTCCTTTATGTTGAGCCTCACTTCTCAGTCCTGAAACTAATCTTTGGGCCAGATCATCCAAACTTCTGTATCTGCTGGCTGAGGCCTCCAAAACCTTAAGAGTTGCCAGCCCTGTTGCCATAACAACAGGATTACCTGAAAATGTAGACGCCTGATAAACATTGCCCTCTGGCGCAAGGTGTTTCATTATTCTATCAGGCCCACCATACGCGCCAACAGGCAAACCTCCGCCAATTATCTTACCAAGGCATATCAAATCCGGTGTTATGGCCACGAGCTCAGCAAAAGAACCATAATGAAACCTAAAACCCGTGATCACCTCGTCAAAAATAAGCAAAGCGCCAAAGCGTTTCGTTATCTGCCGAAGACCTTTCAAAAAATACCTGTCAGGTAATATAACGCCATAATTGCCGCCCACGGGCTCAATAATGACCGCGGCAATATCCTGGCCTTCTTTTTCAAATATTTTCTCAATTACGTTAATGTTTCTTTCAAACGCGACGAGTGTTTGTTTAATAAAATCCTTGGGTACTCCCGCGCTTACCGGTATTGACAACGTTGCAAGGCCCGAACCCGCCTTGGCTAACAGATAATCCGCGCATCCGTGATAGCCGCCTTCAAATTTCAATATCTTATCCCTGCCTGTTACTGCCCTTGCCAATCTCAGCGCCCCCATCACAGCCTCTGTGCCTGAGTTGACAAAACGTATTTTCTCAATAAAAGGTATAGCTCGATGTATAGCCCGCGCAAGCTCTATTTCAGACCTATGGGTCGTACCAAACCCCATTCCGTCTTTAGCTGCCTTGCGGACCGCCGAAACTATAAGAGGGTGAGCATGGCCTAATATCAAAGCCCCCCATGAAAGCACATAGTCAATGTATCTCTTTCCAGCATAATCCCAAACGCTGGAACCCTTGCCTTTTTTGATTAACAGCGGTTCTCCTCCCACATAACGGAAACTCCGCACCGGGCTATCCACCCCGCCAACCAAATATTTCTTAGCCTCTTGCCATAATCTTTTTCCTTGTGGCATTATTATCCTCTTAACCATTGCGCAATATCTTTAGCGTGATAGGTAATGATCCAATCCGCTCCGGCGCGTTTGATCGACGTCAATACTTCAAAAACCATTTTCTTTTCGTCCCACAATCCGGCTTTCGCGCCATATTTAACCATGCTATATTCGCCGCTGACATTATAAGCAGCCAGAGGAAACCTAAACTTCTGCCGAGCCTGTCTAACAATATCAAGGTAACTTAACGCTGGCTTAACCATCACCATATCAGCGCCCTCTTTAATGTCAGCTTCTATCTCGCTAAGCGCGGAGCCGGGATCTTTATAATCCAATTGATAGCCGCTTCTGTCGCCAAACGCAGGCAAAGAATCCGCTGCTTGCCGAAAAGGCCCATAGAAATTTGATGCGAATTTTGCCGAATACCCAAGGATCTTAGCCTCTTTGAAGCCGTTTTTGTCCAACGCTGTTCTTATGGTTGCAACCTGTCTTTTTGCCATAGCCGAAGGCGCCACCCAATCCGCGCCCGCGCGCGCATGCACTAGCGCCATCTTGCCTAAAGCATTTAATGTTCTTTTATGGTCTATTTTCACTCGCGGCTTATCATTTTTTAGGCCTGTCGCCTCCAAGATGCCGCAGTGCCCATATGTCGTATATGCGCACAAACATACATCCGTCGCGACTGTCATACCGGAGAACTCTTTTTTTATTTCTCTGACTGCTTTAGCAATAATGCTATTTTCTTCGTAAGCCGCGCTTGCGTTCTTATCCTTTTTTCCGGAAATGCCAAAAAGAAGGACCGTACCCAGCCTCAGCCTCACAGTAACCTCTATATCCCTGATAAGCCGGTCAACGGAAAATCTAAAAACACCAGGGAAATTCTTTATCGCCTCTTTCTTGTTTTTTCCGTCTATTATAAAATAAGGATAAACAAGGTCTTTAATCTTTAGGCTTATTTCCATAGATCCTTTTTGCATAACCGACGATATCGCCAACAATTAATACCGCTGGAGGCTTTACACAAAACTCTTGGGCCTTTTTAGCGATATCTGACAACGTCCCGAAAACGATCCTTTGCTGATCGGTCGTCCCTTTCTCAATAAAAGCGCAAGATGTCTTTTTATTGCGGCCTGCGTCTAATAAAGTTTTTACTACTTTTTTGATCTCTCCTACTGCCATAAGATAAATGAGCGTATCACACTTCGGAGCATCCAGCGCCTTGCCACTCGACTTATGGCCTGTCAATACAGCGATCGAATCAAATCTCCCCCTGCGCGTCAGAGGAATGCCGAAACTCTCCGGAGCCGCAAAAGCGCTTGTAATGCCTTCAATTATCTCATGATCTATTTTTTTCTTTCTTAAATATATCACTTCCTCAATGCCGCGGCTAAATACAAGCGGGTCCCCGCCCTTGAGGCGCACGACCACTTTGCCATTTTTTGCCTTTTCAAAAAGCAGCTTGTTTATCCTGCCCTGTTCAATAAGATGCAAGCCGTCAGACTTACCTGCACAGATAATCTCAGCGTTCTTTTTTGCAAAACGCAACAGGTCTTTTGAGGCCAGGAAGTCATATAAAATAACGTCCGCTTCCTTGATACGCTTCAGGCCTTTTATAGTTATAAGCTCCCAATCTCCGGGCCCAGCGCCAACTATGTAGACTTTGCCTTTTCTCAATTCTTGCTCCGCGTAACTATCGCCAAGCATCCCTGCTTAGGATGTGTATTAAAAATACCCAAAGGGAATATTTCTGCTATCCTATGTTCCAATTTGAGGCGTATGAGTGCTGCGTGCGCCACAATAAGCGCGTCTATCTTTCCTGAATCGATCAAACTCAGCCTCTCAACTATCGTGCCGCGCGCATCAACAATTTCTAAGTCTGGCCGCAACCCATTTATCTCTTTTTTACGGCGCAGGCTGCTTGAGCCGATGCGCGACCCTAACGCAAGCTCCGCGAGCTTATGGCCTCCCTTTGACACAAGAGCGTCAAAACGGCTTATAGACTCAGTCTCAAACATGACCTTCAACCCATTCGGCAAAGCTAAAGGCAGGTCTTTGCTGCTATGAACAGCTATATCTATCTTGCCGTTCAATAGCGCTTCATCAATATCTCTTGTGAAAAAATCCGACCCGTCCACTTCGGACAACGGAGTCACCTTATCCCTGTCTCCCGGAGTACCTATCTTACAAACCTCAAAGGCCGCTTTAGGATATATTTTTTTCAATAGGCCAATAGCCTCCTGAGCCTGCTTTAACGCAAGCAGGCTTGGCCTGACGCCGATCTTGACCGCTCTAATTTGCACAAGAACCTCTGGGCTTTTTCACGGACAGCCTGCAAAGCCTTTCCCATGCCAAGGTCGGCATGCGGTTGGGCTGCCAGATCATCAACATTAAACAACCTGACGTTATTAACTCCTGAAATACTCGGGTCTATATCTCGCGGCAAAGCCAAGTCAAATAATAACAATGGCTTTATTGACCGCCTCTTTTGCTCAAAAGCCTCTCTTTGTAAGATCAAATGCGGGCTTGCAGTGGCGCTAAACACAATATCGGCTTCATCCAACCTCTCATAAAATTCTCTGATGGAAATAGCCTTCTGCCCGAACCGTAAGGCCAAAGACTTCGCCTTTTGTAAAGTCCTAGATGAAACAATAGTGAAAGCAGCGCCGATTTTTGCGCAATGACCGGAAATATCAACTGCCACCGTGCCCGCTCCTATTATAAAAATATTCTTCGCGGCTATATCCCCTGATAAAACTTTTGCCATGCTCACCGCGGCTTTTGCCAACGATGGATCTTTCTGGAAAAAAGCAGTATTTTTCCTGGCCTGTTTGCCCACAAACAACGCGCGCTCAAATATCTTGTTCAAAAATGGTGTAGTCGCCTCAAACCTTTTCGCCAAAAAATAAGCCTCTTTTACCTGATGCAAGATCTCGCGCTCTCCTATGATAAGTGAATCAAGGCCTGCCGATACTGTAAATAAATGCGTGACCGCGTCTTCATTTTTCTTAATATAAAAATAGTCCGCAGGAAGCTCGCTTGTATTTTTGAAAGCCAAAAGAAAACTCCTCAAAAGTGTGATATCTTCTGCCTGCGCGTAGATCTCCGTCCTTTGGCAAGTTGACAAGATGACAGCGCCCTTCGCGGCCCCTTTTTCGAATAATACCTGAAGAGCTAAAAAGATATCTTTCTTTGAAAAATAAAAGATCTCTCTCAAAGAAACATGGGCATACTTATAGTTGATACCGACCAGCGTCAAATTCATCTATCTTCCTTTTCAAAAAATCTTTGAATTTCTTAGCCATTGCGGGATCTTTGGCATCCGTAGAAACTGAAACAACCAGGCCGCGCTTTCTAATTATAGCGGTAGAGATAAAATCACAGCGCGCGGCGTTATCAACGACATTTACTAAAATGCTTTTTTTTCTCGCGTCATAGCTTATCTCCTTATTTACATTTTCATCCGATGTCGCGGCTATCACTAATCGCGCGCCGAAGATATCAGATGGCCTATAGATCCTTTTAGACAACTTGATAGCGCCGTCTTTGGACAGCCTGGCGATGTAACGCGTAACTTGCGGCGCTACAACCGATACCTTAGCCCCGAATGAACGCAGCACTCTGACCTTCCGTTCTGCCACGCGGCCGGCACCCACAACCAAAGCCTCTTTATTCCATATATTTAGGCCAACGGGATAATATTTCAATTTTTTACCTCTACGCCTCAAAGTATTGCTGCGTTGAAAAATATCTCTCGCCAGTATCAGGCAAAACTGTTACGATTGTTTTTCCTTTGCCATAATCTTCGGAAACTTGCAAAGCAGCCCAGACAGCAGCTCCGGATGAAATACCTACAAAAAGCCCTTCTTCTTTAGCCAGCAATTTTGCAGTCTTAAAGGCATCGGCATCTGCGACCTGTATTATCTGATCTATTATGTTACGATTTAATATCTCAGGGACAAAACCCGCGCCTATACCCTGGATTTTGTGCGGTCCTGGCTTTCCTCCAGATAAAACAGCACTCCCTTTTGGCTCAACTGCAATAACCCTGATACCGGGATCATGTTTTTTTAAGATCTCTCCTACACCGGTGATGGTTCCGCCGGTACCGACTCCAGCGACAAACGCATCTATTCTGCCATCTGTTGCTCGCAAAATCTCTGTTGCCGTAGACTTACGATGAGCCTCAGGATTAGATCGGTTCTTAAATTGTTGCGCCATGAAAGCGCCGGGAGTTTTCTTAAAGATATCCTCTGCCTTTTCAATGGCTCCCTGCATGCCCGAAAAAGCAGGAGTAAGCACGATCTTAGCTCCGTAAGACTTCAGTATATAGATCCGCTCCAAGCTCATTGATTCAGACATGACCAAAATACACTCATACCCTTTCACTGCGGCGATCATAGCCAGTCCTATTCCAGTATTGCCGGATGTAGACTCAATAATAGTTGAACCTTTTCTTAAAAGACCCTTTCTCTCGGCGTCCTCTATCATTTCAAGACAGATCCTGTCTTTTACACTTCCGCCTGGATTGAAATATTCCAATTTTGCCAGGATGCCCGCTGCATCGTTTTTGACTATGCGATTAAGCCTGACCAACGGAGTATGACCGATCATTTCAGTCACATCATTGATGATTTTATCTGCAAAAATCATATTTTTCACCTATGAATTCTAACGCAGTCTGTTTACCAAGAACAATGACAAGTACGAAAAAACCAAAGATATCAAAGGCGTTACCGCCCATATGAAAAATGTTTTCCTGGTCAATTGCCGACTCAAAGTATGCCTATGTCCGTCCTTCAGGCAGCTTATAGCAAATATTGCGCAGATATTAAGCTGCACCAACGATTGCGGAATACCCAAAACAGAGGCCACAATCAATAATGTAGCCGTGACGAATGAAACCAAGGTACTGGAAAACAGGCCCAGGGGTACTATTTCCTTTCCTGCTGTTTCAAGAGTCCCTTTTCCTAGAACAAGAGCTCCAATTCCAAAAATAGGAGAAAACAAGATCAATCCAAGGTTAATTCCCAAAATGCCGGCTCCAAACAAAGGGCCTACAGCATTACCCACATTATTCGAACCTATTGCAAAAGCAACATAGCAACTCGCCACCAGCGCCAATAGCTTAAGTCTTTTCTCATTAGCAAATATCCTCTCATAAATATGCAAATTATCGTATTTCGGAGGATAGATCATCCGATAGATCGACCAGGTCAGGATATACGAAAGCAAAGGCAAAACAATCCATATAGGCAACAGCTTCAGGCATATTATTTTTATGTTTAACTTATTAAAATATAGCCCAGCACCCACTATGGCCCCTACGGTGACCTGGCTTGTTGACTGAGGTATTTTTAAGATATTAGCAATAAACAGGCCACTAGTAGCTGCGGCAAGAATAACTAATACCGTATCAAAAGTTAATACATCCTTTGGAAGAAGATTCTTCCCCAAAGTTGCTGTAACGCCTCTTCCCAGTGTAATTGCTCCCAAGACTACAAAAAGGGTAAACAACGCTATAGCAGTCCATTTTTTTATGAGCCTGCCTCCGTAAATAGAAGCAAAAGAAGGCGCAATACCGCTAGCCCCCATGTTCATTGAAAAAAATATAGCTAATATACCTAGAATAATATATTTGATAAAATGTTCACTCTCTGACTGTACTCTTTAGCGGCCTTGTATGAATACCGCATTCGCCGCCACACTTTGAAGTGCCTATCCAACGGCCTGCGCGTTCATTATCTTCATTAGTTATTTTCGTGCACGGCGCGCAACCAAGCGAACGGTAGCCTTCTGCATATAGGGGATTAACTGGGACCCGATAAAGAGCCAAGTACTGCCAGACCTCTCTCTCTTTCCAGATCAAAATTGGATTGAGTTTTATCAAACCCTTGTCCCTTTCTTCTACCTCTTTGTAATCCGTCCTTGTGCGGCCTTCTGTGCAGCGAAGCCCTGTAACCCAACATTTAACATGCATTTCTTCAACAGCACGCTTAACAGGCTCCACTTTTAAGATATCACAACAACGGTCAGGATCTGTTTCATAAAGTTTTTCAGGTATAGAAACATCGTTCTCATAGACTTTTAATTCCGGATAACGAGCTACTTCGTCTTTCATAAACTTTATCGTATCTTTTGGTTTAAAACGCGTTGTCACGATGAACCCGCGGATCTTTGGATTGACTTTTTTAGCCAAGTCCCAAACAGTCACTGAATCTTTACCTAAACTATTAGCGACTACCAAAGAGTCACCATACTTATCATATGCCTCTTTGATCAATTGCTTTGAACGCTCAACCTTCTCTTTGAAATTCAAAGTTTCTACCAATGCCTTGGTGTCGTCCTTGTTGTACAATAAAAAACTCATTTGTTTTGCCTTTCTGGGTTATTTCCTTACAAAACAAACTCCGCAGTCTGCGACGTAAATTTTGACCGGGCCACCCTGGTAAAAATTTACGAGTGCTTAGACAAGGAGCAGTTTGCTCGGATACGTTGTTGTTATATAGAATATTCAAGCGCATGTTCTGCAGCGCCTGCCTTAATAGCCAATTGCCCAAACGTCACATTATCAATGACGTTTGACGTTGCTTCATAAACATCCTGCCAGATCTTTCTAAACACGCATTTATATACGTCTTTACAGGAAACATATTTGTCTTTCACGCACGCGATAGGCTCAATGGAACCGTCAATAAAACGCACAACATCGCCTACTGTTACATTATAAGGTGGCTTTGACAACAAAAATCCTCCTACCTTTCCCCTGCGGCTTTCAATAAAACCGCCCTTTTTAAGATCCAGCAATATCTGCTCTAAAAATTTAACCGGCGCGTCTATGCGTTGGGCCATATCATGAATAGTCACAAGTTCATCGCCATAATGCAGCGCCAGATCAAGCACTGCCTTTAACGCGTAATCTCCCCGAAACGTGATCTTCATATAATCTCCTTGCCTACCAGCAAACTGCATACTATATAAACTCTATTAACATAGTAGAGTATATATTATAAAAAAATGTTGTCAAGTATTTTTTTAAAAAAAGTTGATTAGTCCGGGCATAATGTCTACAATAAAGTTTATATGGCCCTACTGGTCGGCGCTATAGCCTTTATCAGCGAATACCTTGATTCATGCTTAGGCATGGGTTATGGAACTGCCCTCGCTCCCATCCTCATTCTTTTAGGCTACAACCCATTAAACGTCATACCTGCTATTTTGACATCACAGTTATTGACTGATATTACTGCATGCTTCTTCCATCATAATCAACGCAATGTCAACCTAAAGATAAATTCAAAAGACTTTAAAACAGCCTTACTTTTAGGCATTTTAAGCGCGTTGGGAGTCATTGCCTCTGTTATCATAGCCCTGAGGATACCCAGATGGCTGCTTACACTATATATTGGTATGATGGCCACGGCCATAGGCCTTGTCATATTGTTTACGGCCAATAAAACAAACAAGTTCTCCTGGAATAAAATAATGGGTATAGGATTTATCGCGGCTTTTAACAAGGGTATTTCTGGGGGCGGTTATGGCCCGCTGGTAATGGAAGGGCAAATCTTAAGCGGTATTAATTCAAAAAACGCCGTTGGCATAACAGCTTTCGCCGAAGCCATTACATGCCTTATTGGATCTATCTTCTATCTTCTTATGGGAAAAACTATTGATCGGAAATTAACCGGATTGCTTGTCGCGAGCGCTGTCCCGGCTGTTCCGTTTGCCGCTCTTACGGTAAAAAATATGCCTGCGCGAAATTTAAAAAAATATGTGGGAATTGTAATAATGGCGCTGGGCTTGCTAACTTTGCTAAAAATTAACTAATGCGGAATATTGCGATAGGCTACTTATAAAAATCCAGAAGTTTCGCGAGCAAACATTCTTCCAAATACTCAAGGCTGATGGGCTTGGTAATATAATCAAAGGCCCCCACCTCCATACACTTCTCGGCAATGGCTGTCTCTGAGACGGCTGTGATCATAATAACCCCAACTTCTTTATTGATCTCTTTTATCTTTTTTAATACCTCAACGCCGTCACATTTAGGCATGCGTATATCAAGAAGCACTATATGAGGAGATTTTTCGGAAACTATCTTTAAAGCGTCCTCGCCGTTGTCAGCGTCAAAGACCTCATATCCTTTTCTGGTAAGAAATTTCCTGAGCATCTCGCGTATGGGCTTTTCGTCATCTACTACAAGGATCTTTTTCATATATAACTCCTTAACTTTGCCTATTGTAGGTATGCATTCCTTACAAAGTTAACTCCGAAGCCTGCGCAGTAAATATTAAGCGCCTGCGATTAATATTTACAAGCGATTTGGCAAAGAGCCAACGCTTTTTACCTATTTTACAAGGGGCAACTTTACCGTAAACGTCGTTCCAACGCCTAACCGGCTGTCCACTTCCATAGAGCCTCCGTGACTTTCTATAATACCAAAACACACGGACAATCCTAACCCTGTGCCTGTCTTCTTTGTCGTGAAAAAAGGATCAAAGATCCTTTTCTGGGTCTCTTCGTTCATGCCCATGCCGGTATCTGATATCTGGACTACCACCTTGGATTTGATTATCTCAGAAAAAGTACGAATAGTCAAGATACCGCCTTTTTCTTCCATCGCCTGTACGGCGTTTATCATAAGATTCAAAAATGCCTCTTGCAACTGATTCTGGTCTCCTTCTGTCATTAGTTTTTCCGCGGCTATCTTCTTATCAACCTCAACGCAGCCCAGCAATTTAACCTGATATTTCAAAAGTTCCGCTACTTTTTCCACAAGGGCATTTATATCTAATGATGCGAATTTAACCTCTTTCTTGCGTGAAAATTCAAGAAGCCTTTTTATGATCTCCCCAATACGCCCAACTTGCTCTCTTATGATCTTGACCGACTCCACGGCTGAAGTAGGGATGCCAGGCTCCATGCTGAGCATCTCTGCCTCTTCGGATATCACAAAAAGCGGATTATTGATCTCGTGCGCCACACCGGCAGCTATCTGGCCCAGAGAAATCATTTTTTCTGCCTGCAATAATTCATCCTGCGTTTCCTTTAACTTCTTTAAAGCCGCTTCCAGCACCTTTTTTGACTCGTCCGTGTCTTCCAGGATGCTTAGCATAACATCCCTGGCATCAACCTGTTCTTTTAGCGCTTCCTCCAGCTCTTGCTTATGCCTTAATGCTCCATCCGCGGCCATTTTTAATTCATCTAACAATTTATTAATATCTGCCAGGTCAACAGCCATACAGACAAGGCCTATCAGATTATTTTCCCTGTCTCTCAACGAGCGCGTGCCCAGGTATACCTCTGCCTCTTTTCCTGATCTTGTCAAAAAATGGACTTTCTTGTCCTTAAGGGCGCCTTCTTCTATCAACCCTTTTAAACCCCAGCTTACTATATAGCGGTCTTTTTTTGAAAAGATCTGCGCCGCGTCTTTTCCTTTAAGCTCTTTTTCTTCATATTCCAACAGCGCGCAGGCGCGCTTATTGACAAGGCCTATCAGGCCATGAACATCTACTACAAAAAGCGCGTCTGACATATTTTGAATGACCTGATCAAAATAATCTTTAGAAATAGTGCTATTGCGTAGATTTTCCAGCACCCGGTTAAAATCTAATGACAATGTTTCAAATTCATCTCCGCTATTTATCATAATAGGCCGGTCAAAAATGCCTTTGTTGACCAGGCCCAAACCTTCCTGAAATTCCAGCAGAGGAGATATGATCTTTTTAGAGACATAAAAAACCACGAAACAAAATAAAAACGATATAATAACCGAAATAAAGAATAACCTTACGACAACTGCCCTGAACATTTCCATTGTCCTAGCTGCGTCAAACAAGGAATAGATATAGTTATCTTCTCCAGCAAAAAAATAATTTTTTTGCAGCTTTGAAAATCCAAGAAAATAATATTTACCTTCTGTATCGCGCAATAACCTAATACCGCGGCCTTTTCTTAAGATCATACTATCAAATATTGTTTTTAAAATATCTGAGCGGCCCTTGTGATCAAAGCTAAAAGTAAAAACAGAGCTCCCTGTCTGCGACATAATACCGCCGTGCCAATCCTCATTGAAAAAAATCTTAAAGTTATCTTCCAAAAATATATTGCTGTTAACCGCGACTTTCATGACACCTATGACTCGCGCTTGCGCGTCACGGATAGGACACGCGATTGAAAAGCCGTAGCTACCTGAGCTTTTGTCCAATTCCATCCCTGTGACATAAACTCCGCCCAGGCCGTTGTTATAACTTTTCTGCCACCACTCTTCATCCGCTTGGAAATAATCCGACGTCTTATTCATTGTCGCGGCCAAAGCTCCTAGTCTATCAGTTATAAATATTTCTGAAAAAAGATATCTTTTTAACTTCTGTATATCTATGAGCACATCGCTAGAATCGTTATGCAATAAACTATCCTCAAGCCGCGGCCACCCGCTAGCGGCCCAGTCTATATCCATATTTTTAATGCGGCGCAGGTTTTCCTCTTCGGATACTCCCGCGTATAAAGCATTGGATGCTTCAATAGTTTTTCTTATCAATTGGTTATGCGAGGCAACAAAAGATAAATATAACTCCATATCATTCATATCATCTGCTATACTCGCGGATACGAACCGAGCCCTATTGTCAGCCCGAAGAACAGCCTCATCATAAAAGAAACGCCTATAATTATCGTATATAACAACCGCGGTTACAAAAATAAACAAGATGCCAGCGGCTGATACAAGGCCTGTCAATTTCCACCGGACACTCAATCTTACGCGTTTGTTCACTTGTCCTGCAACCTCGTTTTAAGCTCTCGGAGTTCATTCTTGAGCTGAATTACCGCTCTTTCCCTGCCCATAGTAACTTTATAAAACCGCTCCAGGTCGTTCATCTTCTTGGCCAGCTCAGTTTCATTATGTTTTTGCTCCGTGATATCCTGCCCTATTGATATAACAGAAGAAGGCCCGCCATCTTTATCCAAAAGTATGCTATTGCTCCAAAGAATGATGCGCTCCATGTTATTCTTTGTCAAAATATTATTTTCGATCTGTCTGTGCGGTTCCAGGTTGCCTCGCGCCAGGTCCTCAAACACGGCTTTTGCCTCCTGGCGCTTACCAAAAGGAAACATAATATCAAACCAATCCCTGCCTATGATCTCCTCGCTCTTATAGCCCGTAATGCGCTCAATAGAATCATTGACAAATTTGACCCTTCCGTCCAACAGCAACACAAGGATTATTGAAGGCGCGAGGGCTATGACATCTGAAGTAAATTTCCTCTGCTCTAAGAGGTCTTTATACAATACCCCCATCTCTTCAGCGGAGCGTTTTAATTTCAAATTCATTTTTTCCAACTCATCAAGCATCCTGTTAAATTCAGCATTGAGCCCTGCCACCTCATTCTCAAAGCCTATATCAAGGCGTTTTGAAAGATTTTTTGAAGATATCACATCTAAAATGATGGCCTTTAATCTAACCAAAGGAGATGTAAGATATATTGTCACAAACCTGACCATGAGCCATAAAAAAGACAAAGATATCAACAGGGATGTGCCTAAAAGAAGGGCTATGGGCTTGTTAGAAGACCAAACTCTTGATGGATCTTTCTTTATCCTTATAATCCCCGCGGCCTCACCGCGAATATCGCGGATCAACGCGTCCAGATAAAAAATAGCGCTTCCATCACTGTCAGATAAACTTTTTACGATACGAAAAGGTTGCTGCGTATAGATAAGGTCTTTACGCGAAGATACCACAGAACCCAGCGCGCCCGTATCGCCGGTAACCGAAGACATCAGAGGGTCATTAGAATGAAAGATGGATATCGTGGCGCCCATGCCCTTACTCAGGCTGTTAAACAACGCGTCATCCAACGTGGCACCAAAGACAATGCATCCAAGCGTCCTGCCAGGATCATCAAAAGCCGTGATCTTGGAAAAAGCCACGGCCCAAAGCCTGTCATCGGATGTATGTAAAAAACCAGAGGAAATCCCGGCAACACAGCTTTCAGTAAAGCGCGCGTTGGCAAAAATGGGATCATCATTCATAAGCTTTCCTGAGGCTGCGTCCCCGCCTATGACTTTACCTCCTGCGTCTAAAACTATGATAAGATCCAGGGCATAGGACTGCTTAAGCGTATCAAAGAAAGACACAGCATTCGGGCCATGCTCTTTAAAACAATTCAAAACATCCGGATCAGAAGCATGAGCCGAAGCCAAAACTTCAAGCGAAGACTTTTTCGAATCAAGGAATAAAGTAACAAAATTATAACGTTCTTTTAGAATATCTTCCGAGATCTTATTTTGAGAGAATAACATCAAGTGGCGGATGATCAAAATGGACGGAAAAATAAGCGCGAAAACAAACAACAATAAAAAAATAATTATCCTTCTGCGAATACCTAGCCCGAGTCTTAACTTCGCGTTCACGCGGATCCTCCTATTGTTTTATTCTAAATTTCTACGGAGGCGGAAGGATTCGAACCTACGGTGGAGTTGCCCCCACAGCGGTTTTCAAGACCGCCGCATTCAACCACTCTGCCACGCCTCCAAAAGATAGCAATTGTAACTAAAATCTTCTATAAACTATAAACTATTTACTATATCTTAATATTTTTTAAAAGATCCGCTTTGTTCAGATCTATCATAGCCAGGGCTGCCTCGTCATCTTTACTGTAGAGCCGAAAGAAGCGCGACGTATCATCCATACTATTAATATTCTTGTTATCAAGGCACTTTATGATCTCGGAGCGCGCTCGCAATTCTTTTATCACTTCAATAGATTGCATGCCGCTGGCGCGGGCTATCTTATCGCGGAAAACCGAAGTTGGGCTCTGTTCAATAAAAACCCTCTTCTCATAATCGTGCCTCCAGACCGCGGAAAGAAGCACCTTCTTCTGTTCCAATCCCGCGGTCTCAGCGATCTCAGCTACGACGCGAAAGACTTCGTGTTTAACGTGGAATTTTGTCATCGTGATAAAAACATCTATAAGATTGACTAAAGTCTCAGGAATATTCATAGGCTCGTTCTGCAAACGGATTATGGCCTCGCGCGCGGCGCTCGCGTGTATTGTTCCCATGCAGTATTTTCCTATATTCATCGCGGTCATAAGGTCCTGAGCTTCCTCTCCCCTTACCTCGCCTACTACAATGCGCTCAGGCCGCATCCTTAAAGAATTTTTAACAAGGTCGGCAAGGGCCACCTCTTCATCGCTTTCCAGGCGCGACCAACTCTCTTCTTTGATCGTGCTCAACTCAAGGGTATCCTCAATTATCACCAGGCGTTCTTTATCGGGTATAAAACCCAAAAGCGCGTTTAAAAGTGTGGTCTTACCTGAACCGGGAGCCCCAAGGATTATTAGATTTGCCGGCCTAACAGACATCCCCTCCAGATATAGCCATAATAGCGCCGCGATATCATAATTAAGGGCGCCCTTGCGTATCAGGTCTATAATACTTAAAGGGTTTTCTTTTATTTTAGTGATAGTTATCTGAGGCCCAAAGGGCGAAAGCGCGATATTGACGCGGCCCTGGATATTAGCAAGTTCCAGATTATTGAGCTTTTTTAAAGACGACCTTCCAGAAAACGTTATAAGCTTTTTTATAAAAACATCTAATTCTCTTTGAGACGTAAATCTCTTATCAGTCTTGACCAGCCCGCGATAAGTGTGGTGGACATAAACAGTGTTAAGAGAATTAATGATAATATCCTCAATATCCTGGTCTTTCAAAAGGTCTTCTATCGCGCCGTATGTGAAGAAATCTCCTATGAACTTTTCACGCGCGTCCTCCTGGCTTAACTCGTTTAGCACCTGGCTCTGCATAAAAGTATCATGCTGTGTTGCGCCATAAAGCTCCGATATAATGGCGCCGACTATCTCCCTTTTTTCCTTATCATTCTGCAAGAGGTTTATCTTACCCATTATCTTATCAAGGATACTCGCCTCTATCTCAACTTTTTGTTTTTCCATAAAGTCCTACCTTTCATATAAAAATTATTACACAGAATAGAACTAAAATATTTTGACCGGCGCGGTCATTTTTTATTCAGGTACTCCTCAAATTTTATCCAAAATGGGTCCACTTTCGGATATTCCAATCTTTTCCTTCTGCCTTTTATAAGAATAAACAGACCTTCTTTTTCAGGGACAACCTCTCCTGCTATGCTGGCAGGTATACCTTCATTCTTTAAGGCGGCCACAACACCTTCAGCTTTCTTCTGTCTGACCGTAACAAGAAGCGTGCCCTCACTAATAGAAATATAAGGGTCAATGCCAAAACAGGCGCATGTTTTTTCTACTGCTCCCGGTAAAATGATATCATCCTGATAAATACGCATACCCACATTACTGTGCCGCGCCATCTCATATAGGCCGCCGAAAACACCGCCTTCCGTAGCATCATGCATAGCGGTGACCCCGCCAACAGAAGCAGTGATCATAGCATCTTTAACAGTAGACATCTGATAATAAACTGCCTGGGCCGCTATTAAGACACTCTCGCCGTATTTTTCCTTTAAAAATCCAGGGAAATACGCTACCATTAACCCAGTAGTCTCTATGGCCGGCCCCTTAGAAACTATTATAGCATCGCCTACGCGCGAGCGAGGAATGATCAATTTCTTTCTACTACCAACGCCAAACATAGTGGCGCCTCCTACAAAAGGATAATTACAGCCTGCGTAGCGCGCTGTGTGGCCTGTTACAACCGCGATGCCCAACTTCTTACATTCGCTATGAACGACTTTCCACATCAAAACAAGCTCTTCCTCGGCCATACCAAGAGGAAGATTCAGGTCCACAGCCAGATAGCGCGGACGGATACCGCTGACCGCGACGTCTGAGGCGAGTATGTGAACGGCAAACCACGCGGCCTTTTCAATACCTAATTCCCGCGCTATATAAAAAGGGTCGCAAGACAAGGCCATGACCTGCCTGCCTAAAACCACAACCCCAAAGTCCACTCCGGACTGCGGCTTAACCAGGACAGAGACGTCTTTAACTCCTAGGCGGGGATAAATAACTTTTTTAAAGAATGCCGGATTTATTTTACCCAGCTGCGGCAATTTTTCAGTTTTTTTCATATTTTTTACCAGTCTATTTTAGCGGCGCGGCATCCGCCTCTTGCTGCCAGAGGCAGCAAGATTAAGGTAACGGCGCCAAAGCCAGAGGCTTCGGCATCCGCCTCTTGCTGCCAGAGGCAGCAAGATTAAGGTAACGGCGCCAAAGCCAGAGGCTTCGGCATCCGCCTCTTGCTGCCAGAGGCAGCAAGATGGCGGAGAGTGAAGGATTTGAACCTTCGTACCCCTTGCGGAGTAACGCGCTTTCGAGGCGCGCGCCTTCAACCACTCGGCCAACTCTCCTCAATTTTGCATATTGTAGGTATTTCTACCCAACAAAATTGACTCCGACGCTTGCGTAGCAAATTTTAAGTATGTAGCTTAAAATTTGCAGGCGCTTAAGCAAGGAGTATTCCTATCTAGGCCTATGTTCTACATCAAACAACTGACGAAATGACGCGGTATAGATCGCTGCCGCGGCTTCGCCGCATCTTTTGACAAAATCCAAGAATGAAAATTCCTGGCTTAAAAGCGCGAAGGCGCCGGCGACTATAAGAATATTTACGATATAGATAATGAAGATAGAAAAAAAATAATTCTCCTTTAAGTCCCCTGGTTGTTTACGCTTTAATGAATTCGCCGTAAATACAAGGTGCATTGTCAGAGTAAAAGATGCCAGAAAAGCAAAATAAGGCAGAAGGCTATACTCTTTCCATATTAAAGACGCGATATAATAAGCCGCGAAAGATAAAATAGTAAAAATGGGCACGCAAAAACCAGCAACCTTTACCAGCGGAGAAAAAAATGTCAGCGCCTTCTCTGATATCTTTTTACCGGCATCATAGACCCCGGACGGCTCATAAAGAAGGATGTGTAATATAAGATAAACTACGACACCCCAGCCGAAAGCCGCGCATACAACGCTGTCCATAGACCGCAGGCTGTCTAAGAATGAGACTGTGATGCTGATAACAATGGGCAGAAACAAAACCGCTAAAATAAACTTTAAGATGCTTAAAAATTTATCTTTCAATTTTTTCCATGCCTCCCATATACGGACGCAATACGCCTGGGATAACGACGCTGCCGTCCTTCTGTTGATAATTCTCTAAAATAGCAATGAACGTGCGCGCGAGCGCTACCCCTGAACCGTTGAGCGTATGGACAAAATCAACTTTTTTTGTTTCTTTGCCGCGGTAACGGATATTCGCCCTGCGCGCCTGAAAATCCAGAAAATTTGAACAACTTGAAACCTCAAGCCACGCGTCTAACCCCGGGGCATAAGCCTCAAGATCATAACACTTAGCCGCAGCAAAGCTTATATCGCCAGAAGCAAGCATCACAACACGATAAGTCAGGCCTAAGGCCTGTAAGACACTCTCGGCATCAGCCACTAATTTCTCAAGTTCGTTAAAAGAATCCTGTGGTTTGACAAATTTCACCATCTCCACTTTATCAAACTGGTGTATTCGCACCAAACCTTTAGTATCCTTGCCATAGGAGCCGGCTTCACGCCGAAAACACGGTGTATAGGCTGTGTAACAAAGCGGCAGCGCCTCTTCATCCAATATCTCATCACGGTGGATATTCGTCACCGGGACTTCAGCAGTTGGGATAAGAAAAAGATCTTCGTCTTTTAAACGATACACATCATCTTCCAATTTCGGGAGCTGGCCCGTGCCGGTCATACTCGCCCTATTAACCAATGCCGGCGGCCACATTTCCTGATAACCATGTTTTGATGTATGCAGGTCAACCATAAAATTTATGAGCGCCCGCTCTAAACGCGCGCCTGCCTTTTTATATAGGATAAAATTAGACCCAGTGAGCTTAGCGCCCCTGACAAAATCAACGATATCCAGATATTCGCATATCTGAGTATGAGGTCGCGCCTGAAAATCCAGCTTCTTTACTTCTCCCCACTGGCGCACTACTTTGTTATTTTTTGGGTCACCAACGGGTATAGACTCATGCACGATATTTGGTATAGCCATTAATAATTTTGAAAGCTGTTCTTCGCTGACGCTAAGCTTCGCCTCAAGCTCGTCTATTTTAACTGCCACGCCTTTCATAGAATCGATTTTTCCTTTCGGGTCTTTCTTTTCTTTAATAATGGCGGTAATAGCGTCATTAGCCTCGTTCTTCTGACGGCGCAGCTCGTCTAACCCCAACAGTATCTTACGCCGCGCTTCATCAAGCGCTATAACTTCATCCAAGTTAAACTTATTATTTCTTTTTTCAAGCGACGCTTTGACCAACTGTATATTTTCCCTGATAAATCTGATATCCAGCATAATTTTCTCCCCTAGTCTTCTCGAGGCCGGGCCTCGGCATCTATATGTCAAAAATAATGCGCGCCTGCCACCTATTCCTGATCCTCTCCACTTTTAACTCATTATAAGTGACAGCCCTTATCTCATTCTTACTCTCAAAAAAATCTTCGTCAAAAGCCTCCAGCAAGACGCTCGCTTCCAGCGCATGTTCCTTAATGACAAGCGCCTTGATCCTATGAAGAATAAGACGCTGGGATGAAAAATAAAAAAGCAGTTCGTCAAGCCAGCTCTTCAGCAGATCTTCTAACTCCTCTTCTTCTTTTTTTATAATGGCTTCTTTTAACGCGGGAGCGGGCCGGTTACCTTTCTTTGAGACTTGCACGCAGCACATAGCCAAAGCGGCAGATGTAAAAAGTTCTTTTAACGAACCACCGTAGGCTTTGACAGCTACATCCGCCGTATGTTCAATAAACTCGTATCTCTTCATATTTCAATGCCTTATCTTATCAATAAAAATGGTGAGCGTCAATCGTGTTTAATGTCTCTGAAAGGATACTTTCTTCTGTAGCTCTTTTAAGGAAGGAAATACCAGATCCGCGCAGTTAAGATAACTCTTAGGCAGGGATGTCGCGAGGGCGATACATTTCAAACCAGCGCGCTTGGCAGACTCTATGCCAAACGGCGCGTTCTCTATCACAACAGCTTTATCCGGTTTAAGGTAAAGTTTCTTTAAAGCTTTTAGGAAAGGCTCGGGAAAAGGCTTGCCGCGGGTGACATCATCACCCGTTATTGTCACACTGAATAGATCCCAGATATACGCGGGCAGCATCCTCTTTGCCTCGTGCCGGGAAGTCCCTGTGACCAACGCAAGCGTAAAACCTTTTTCAGCCAGGCACTTTAAGAAACTTCGCGCGCCTGGTATAAAACGGCGTTTGACTATCTTTTTGAATAATCTTTCTTTTCTTTCCAGAATAGCTTTGGCAATATCAGGCGAGTAAGGCTTGCCATATGCTTTAAATAGCTCTTGCACGGTATTCTTGCCAGGCTGTCCCTCCCGCGCGTAAACATCCAGATGTGTAACGCGGATACCTTCCTCAGAAAATATCTTTCTCCACGCTATAAAATGTTGGGGCATGCTATTGGTGATCACGCCGTCCATATCAAATATGATAGCTTTGGCTGCTATAATGATGGGATTATCTTTCACACTTTCTGGCCAATAAATATAGCAGATCAGAAAGCCTATTAAGGTATATGAGGATGTAGGGGTTTTTTAATATACTTTTGGTTGTAAGACTAACCGCTCTTCGCTCAGCGCGCCTGGCAATGGTCCTGGAAACATCCAAAACGCTTGAAACAAGGTTTTCACCAGGCAATATGAATACGCGGTCCTGAGGCCTTCTTTTAGCCTCGATCTCCTCTATAAGCTTCTCAAGCCGTTCATTGTCAGTTTTAGAAACGCGGCGGCTGAGTTTTTTTAAGAAACGCGAGGCAGTAGCGGCTTCAGCGCCGATCACGAAAAGGTCCTTCTGTATTGACTCAAGCTGCCTTTTAACAACAGAGTTCTTGGCCAGGCTTTTGCAAACCCCAAGATATGAACAAAGTTCATCAAGCACGCCCTCAAACTCAACGCGAGGGTCATTCTTAGCCACAACACCTCCTAAAAATAAGGACGTCTTACCCAGGTCGCCTTTTTTTGTCACGATAGACATTGATCTTGCCTTTTGTAGGTATCCATTCCACTCAAGGTTAACCCCGAAGCGAGGGCGGTAAATTTTGGGGTAGCGCTCCTTTGGCTTATTATACATCAAATTCGCACACTTGTAAAATTTGGGATTATATGTTATGTTTTAACTAGCCACGGGCCTCAAGAAACGCGGAGGTTTACTGTGGCTTTTTTTATTAAAGAACCAGGCAGCGAACGCAGGCAATTCCGCAGGATAAAAACATCCTCTCCTATTGAATATCGTTTTCTTAATTCAAGCCGTTTTACTAACAGCGTAACCTGCGATATCAGCGAAGGCGGTGTAAGCTTTATAGTGGACGGGCCCGTGCCCGTAGGCACACACCTGCATTTTGAGGTAAAACTAAAGAACAGGCCGCAGCCAATATATGGTATCGCAAGGATAACCTGGGCCGCCAAAGAACCTTATTCTCCACGTTACCGCATAGGATTAGAGTTTACCGAGGTAGGAAGCATTTCAAAAGCAGATATCCGCACTTTCATACAGGAAAACAAAGTACCCTGCTTTAGCTCCTAACAGGCTATGGCAGGTCAGTTGAGCCCATTAGATACTTGTCTATTTCTTTAGCCGCGCGCCTGCCTTCATAAATAGCCCAGACTACTAGTGACGCTCCACGGCTTGCGTCTCCTGCCGCGAAAATACCAGCCTTAGACGTCATGGTATTGTTATCCACATAAATGGCGCCGCGCGCGGATAATGACAAGCCCAAGTCAGCTACCAAACCGCTGTGTTCGGGATGCGTGAAACCCATAGCAAGAATAACTAAGTCCGCCTCTAATTCAAACTCCGTGCCTAGAATTTCTTTCATACCATTATCGATCTGGACCGCTCGCAGTTTTTTCACGCTGCCATTTTCTGCGATAAATCCTTTAGTCAGTATACCCCATTTCCTGACACAACCTTCTTCATGAGAGCTTGTTGTCTTTAAGATCTTCGGATGCGTAGGCCATGGCATATCATTTGCCCTGCATAACGGCGGTTTAGGCAATACTTCTATCTGTGTCACACTTTTAGCGCGCTGCCTATTAGCTGTGCCAACGCAATCAGAGCCTGTATCTCCTCCGCCTATAATAACAACATGTTTCCCCTTCGCGGTGATAAGCTCGTCCCCTGAGATCTTAACGCCCTGGCTTACTTTGTTACTCTGAATGAGATAATCCATGGCGAAATAAATACCTTTTAGGCCTCTGCCAGGAACATCTATATCGCGCGCCGCGCGCGAACCGATTGTCAGGCACACAGCATCAAATTCTTTCAACAACTTTTCTTTTGGCAGATCTTTGCCGACCAGGACCCCAGTCTCAATTTTCGAGCCTTCCTCTTTCATCAGGCCAAGGCGGCGATCAATGACCCACTTTTCTAATTTAAAATCCGGGATACCATACCTAAGGATCCCTCCCGCTTTATCGTCAGCTTCGAAAAGAATAACGTCATGACCGGCATGCGTCAACTGTTGAGAGACAGCTAAGCCTGCGGGGCCGGAACCAACAACTGCCACGCGTTTGCCTGTCTTAAGTTTCGGGATGAAAGGCTTAATAACCCCTTCCTTAAATCCCCACTCAATAATAGAGATCTCATTTTGCCGAATAGTCACAGGGTCGTCGTTTATCCCCAAAACGCAGGCAGACTCGCAAAGCGCTGGGCAAACGCGCCCTGTAAATTCAGGAAAGTTATTGGAAGCTTGCAGGATAAGAACGGCTTTGCGCCACTGCCCTCTGAATAACAGGTCGTTCCAATCCGGGACTACATTACCCACAGGACAAGCGTAATGACAAAAAGGGACACCGCAATCCATACAACGCGAACCCTGTTCCTGAGACTTTGTTTCAGGCATCAGCAGTTCAACCTCACGAAAATCCCTGGTGCGTTCGCCAACAGGCCTATAACCGGCCGCTTCTCTTTTCTTATTTAAAAAACCTTTTACATCACCCATCCGAAGCCTCCATATCGACCCCCATAGGCACTATCTCAATTTGCCCTAAAACACGCTTATATTCCAAAGGCATAACCATTACAAACCGCTTAAGTTCTTTCTTCCAGTTATCAAGTATATTTTTAGCTACACTGCTGCCAGTATAACGCAGATGTTTCTCAAGCAGCGCGCGGATCGTCTTAATGTCTTTTTCCTGCGTAACCTTGCCTAACTCCACCATACCGAGATTACAGCGGGTTTTAAACCCGCCGTCAGCATCATACACATATGAGATACCGCCGCTCATGCCCGCCGCGAAATTCCTTCCGGTCTTTCCAATAACGACAACGCGGCCGCCTGTCATATATTCACAACCGTGGTCACCCACGCCTTCTACTACGGCGTGGACGCCGGAATTCCTGACACAAAATCTCTCGCCCGCTATACCGCGTATAAAAACCTCTCCTTCGGTCGCGCCATAAAGCAGAGTATTGCCGACAATGACATTTTCTTCAGGCTTAAACACAACTTCTTTAGGGGGAGCGACTACGATCTTGGCGCCTGAAAGCCCTTTTCCTAAATAATCATTAGCATCGCCTTCAAGATAAAAACTTAAACCACGCGCTCCAAAAGCTCCAAAACTTTGGCCTGCCGTGCCTTTAAAAAATAACTGGATAGTGTCATCTGGCAACCCTTTCTGCCCGAAACGTTTAGAAATTTCACCGGAAAGCATGGCGCCCACAGTACGATTAGTGTTCCTGATATCAAGCTCGATTTTAACTGGTTCTGAGCGCTCCAAGGCCTGTTTGGCCAGTTGGATCAGTTCCAGGTCAAGCACCTTATCCAACCCATAATCCTGAGATTGCGCGCGCCGCACAGCAACGCCCGGCTTTAATTCCGGACTAAAAAGAATATTTGAAAAATCAACTCCCTCGGATTTCCAATGGCGAAGCGCGTCATTTATCTCAAGCATATCAACGCGGCCTATTAATTCATCCATAGACCTCACCCCAAGTTCACTCATTATCTCACGGACCTGCCGGGCCAAAAATGTAAAATATGTGATGATATATTCCGGCGAGCCCCTAAAACGGCAGCGAAGCGCCGGGTCTTGTGTCGCGATACCGACCGAGCAAGTATTCAGCTGGCAGTGCCTGAGCATAACGCAACCAAGAGTAATGAGCGCGGCTGTCGCGAATCCGAATTCTTCAGCTCCAAGCATCGCGGCTACCACAACATCTTTTCCTGTGCGCATCTGTCCATCAGTCTGCAGCCGCACGCGGCCCCTTAAACCATTCATCACGAGAACCTGATGCGTTTCAGAAAGGCCCAGTTCCCAAGGTAACCCAGCATGTTTAATAGACGACAAAGGTGACGCGCCCGTGCCGCCATCATAGCCGGATATAAGGATCATTTCGGCGTGCCCCTTGGCAACACCCGCGGCGATCGTACCTACGCCTATTTCCGAAACAAGTTTGACGCTGACGCGCGCGTTAGGATTAGCATTTTTCAGATCAAATATCAACTGAGCCAAATCTTCAATAGAATATATATCATGATGCGGCGGCGGAGATATTAGCGTCACGCCCGGAGTTGAATGCCTTATTTTCGCCACGACAACATCCACTTTATGGCCTGGCAGCTGGCCGCCTTCACCCGGCTTAGCGCCCTGGGCGATCTTTATCTGCAGCTCATCCGCGTTAGCCAGATAAAAACTATTTACGCCGAACCTTCCGGACGCGACCTGCTTGATCTTGCTCCTTTTTGAATCGCCGTTAGGCAAAAGCTCATAACGCTCCGGGTCTTCGCCGCCTTCTCCGGAATTACTCATAGCCCCCAACCTATTCATAGCGATAGCCATTGCCTCGTGCGCTTCCTTGGAAATTGACCCAAAAGACATGGCTCCTGTAGCAAACCTCTTTACTATATCCTTAGCCGGTTCCACGTCTTCTAAAGGAATAGGCTTTGCCTTCTTAAACCTCAAAAGGCTCCTCAATGTCGTCAAATGGCCTTCCTGGTTATTAATAAGCTCCGCAAATCTTTTAAACTCGCTATAATCTTCATTGCGCGCAGCCTGTTGAAGCGCCGTGATAGTATCAGGATTCCACAAATGATATTCTCCGCCTTTGCGATATTGATACCAGCCTCCCACAGGCAAAGATAACTCCTGGGCTTCTCTTTCAGGAAAACCTCTGTAATGACGCAAAAGCGCCTCTTTTTGGATCGTCTCTAAGCCCACTCCGCCGATCCTTGAAGAGGTCCCGCTAAAATAATTATCTATAATTTCCTTGCCTAAACCAAGCGCCTCAAAGATCTGGGCTCCGCAATAACTCTGCAAAGTGGATATGCCCATCTTTGAAAATACTTTGAGCAGGCCCTTATCTATGGCTTTAATGTAATTGGCAATGATCTTATTTTTGTCAAACCCTATGAACGCGTCACGCTTTTTGTAAAGGCTCAGGAGCGTTTCATAAGCAAGGTATGGATTAATGGCATTGGCGCCATAGCCCAATAACAAAGCAAAATGCATCACTTCCCTGGCGTCCCCTGTTTCAACAATAATGCTCGCCTGCATACGCGTTGTTTCCCGGAGCAGATAATGATGCACCGCCCCAACGGCCAAAAGAGAAGGAATAGCCGCCTTTTGAGAACAAACGCCGCGGTCGCTTAAAATAATAAGGTTATAGCCTTCTTTGATACATTGAGAAGCCTCTTGGCAAAGGCGGCCCAGCGCCATTCTCAAAGAGCCTTTACTTACGTCAAACACAATAGAAAGCTCCTTGGCCCTAAAGCCATTAGTATCAATGTGCCGCAGCTTAGCGAGTTCTTCGTTAAGAAGCACGGGCTGTTTGTATTTAATAAGTTCACAATGTTTTTCAGTCTCTTCGCACAAATTTCTTTGTCTTCCCAGAAAACCTTCCAGGCTCATCACCAGCTCTTCGCGGATAGGGTCAATGGGTGGATTAGTGACCTGGGCAAATAATTGTTTAAAATAGTTGTAAATGGGCTGAGGATGATCTGATAATACAGCTAACGGCATATCAGAGCCCATAGACCCGCTGGGTTCAGAAGCGGTTTCAGCCATAGGCACCATAATGATCTTTATATCCTCACGCGTCGTGCCAAAAGCCAACTCATGCCTAAGCAATTCATCTTCCTTAATAGCCCGATGATCTTCTTTCGCGGCCAGCTCCTCCAAACGCACAACGCCCTTTTTCACCCACTGGCTATATGGTTTTAACGCGGAAACCTTGCTTTTGATCTCCGCGTCACTAACAATACGCCCCTGACAGGTATCTACAAGGAACATCTTGCCTGGCTGCAGCCTGCCTTTGCAAATGATCTCTTCAGGCTTAAGGCCCAAAACACCAGTTTCCGAGGCCATGACCACAAAGCCTTTTTTAGTGATGGTATATCGCGCCGGGCGCAGGCCGTTCCTGTCCAATATAGCTCCGATAGAAACGCCGTCAGTAAACGCGACAGCCGCGGGCCCGTCCCACGGTTCCATCAAAGCGGAATGATATTCATAGAATCCTTTTTTGCTTTCATCCAGAGACGCGTCGTTTTCCCAGGCTTCCGGTATAAGCATCATCATTACGTGTTCAATCGGCCTGCCAGACATGATAAGAAACTCAGCCATATTGTCCAGGGCCGCCGAATCAGACCCTCCAGGAACTATCACGGGGAAAAGTTTCTTGATATCCTCGCCAAAAAGATATGACGCCAGGCTCGCCTGCCGCGCGCTCATCCAATTAATATTACCTCGCAAAGTATTTATCTCTCCGTTATGGGCCAATAGCCTGAAAGGCTGGCTTAAGTCCCATGTTGGAAAAGTGTTCGTTGAATAACGGGAATGCACCAGGGCAAGCGCGCTCACCAACCGCTCATCAGACAGATCCTTGTAAAAAGACTTTAACTGGCCGGTCATAAGCAGGCCCTTATAAACTATCGTCCGGGAAGACAGGCTTAAAACATAAAATGACCTCTTGTCAGCTAAAGAAGAGGCAGCTACCTCTTTTTCAATAAGCCTGCGCAGGATATAAAGTTTACGCTCAAGATCTGACTGCTCCCTTACAGAACCAGGCTTAAATATAAAAACCTGTCTTACAACAGGCTGAACTTCTTTTGCTGTTAAGCCGATACGCGAATTATCAACAGGCACGTCGCGCCAGGCGAGCACCTTGAAACCTTCCTTGCCAGCTGCCCTTTCAAAAACAGATCTGCAAACTTGGGCGCTTTCTGCTTTAGGCGGAAAAAAAACCATACCAACCGCGTAAGAACCGAATGCTGGAAGCTCTCCGCCGGATAAAGCCAGTTCAGCTTTAAAAAATTCGTGAGGAATTTGTATCAAAATACCCGCGCCATCTCCTGTCTCTGGGTCAGCTCCCTGAGCGCCGCGGTGGCTAAGGTTGTTTAATATCGTCAACCCCTGGATAACGACGTCATTGGATTTCTCGCCTCCAATGTGGACGACAAAACCCACTCCGCAGCTATCGTGTTCATAAGCCGGGTCATAGAGCCCTTGTTTTGGTGGATAACCGATCTGTTTCATAAAAATTCAGTGAGTTGTTCTAAAATTTTACATTGAGTTAACAAAAAGAGGCGTCCTCTGATCATATATCAGCTAAAGGACGCCTCTGTCCGTTAAAAAAACACCTTTGTTTTTTTATACTTACGCTCTAGCTCTTGCAAGCGGCTTTATTCTTTTTTTCATGCCTCTATTGCCTGATGGCAAAAAAATGCTGAATTCTTCGCAATCCCAGATAGGATATTTGCGCGGAAAATTGCACTCTTTGTCAAATACACAGGCACTGCACAATCCTCTCTTTTCCATAGATCACCTCTTAACTGCCGCTTTTGACTTAACTTTGCCAATACCTTTTCCGCTAAGTATATCCTCCGCTTCCTTACGATAAGCCTCCATAACATAAGGTATGCCTGAGATATCAGCCGCATCCTTTGTTAAAGTCATGAGATCGCTTCTTGATATCGTGCTTAATTTAAAGTTCCTGCTGCCGGCCATTAATTGCTGCAGGCCGACTTTTATCTTCTGCGAGAAGGAATATACCCCTACGGCTCCAAGGGGGATATCTTTCATATCTTTACCATATCTCTCTTCCAACTCATCGTAACAAACGAATATTTCTTTTTCCGTCTTGCCAAAATCAGATACAGTAGGAGGAAGTTTACCGTCTTTAAGCCAGACGCCTATGTTCTTGCCAACCATGCCAGGTATCATCAACGCCCTGCCCATGCAAACTGCTTTGATATAAGGAGAACCCATCGCAAGAACTTTGAAGATATGGTCTTCCGTGGAAAAACCTCCCGCGATAGCTATATCAGGGACGCGTATACCTTTCTTTGTCAACTTTTGGCAGAATTCATACGTCAGAGACTCAAGATAGAATGTTGGGATACCCCACTCTTCCATCATCCGCCATGGGCTCATTCCTGTACCGCCCGGAGCACCGTCAATGGTCAACAGGTCTATTTTAGCCATAGCGCTATAGCGGATAGCCATAGCCAACTCTCTCATGGAATAAGCGCCCGTTTTAAGCGTAACGCGCTTAAAACCAAGAGCCCTTAATCTCTTTACTTCAGCTAAAAACGCCTCCTCAGAAACAAATCCAAGCCTTGAATGGCGCTCAAATTCTTTTATTGCTCCATCCTTAAAGGCATGCTGCACAGCCTCAAGCGTAGGATTTGGCGTAACTATATAACCTCTCTTCTTAAGCTCAAGGGCCCTCTCAAGGCTTTTGACCTTTATTTCACCGCCTATACATTTTGCTCCCTGCCCCCACTTCAATTCTATGGCATCAAGGCCGTGTTTTTTCCTAACGTATTCCGCGACGCCAAGGCGCGTATCTTCAACGTTCATCTGAACTAGTATCTCGCCATACCCCTCATGGAACCTCTTGTATATCTCTATGCGCCTGTCCATATCAGGCGAACTTTTTATCTTGCCTTTATTGTCCAGTTCAAGCGCGGGGTCAATACCACATACATTTTCACCGCAGACAAGTGTAATACCCGATATCGCAGCGCCTATGGCGAAGTGCTCCCAATTCTTACGCGCTATTTCAGTAGAGCCCAAAGCGCCTGTAAAAACAGGCAGCCTCATTTTTACTTTTGAATCCCAGCCATACTGGGTTTCGGTATTTACATCAGGAAATTTTGTGTTATCGGAGTTGCCTACAGCGTCTCCAGGCAGGCCCTTGGCTCCCAAAGCATACCCTTGAATATTAAGGTGGGAATAATCAACTGGATAATTCTTGTCGCCTCCTGCTGTCATTTCGCCAAATGGCCCAGGATAGATCACTTCACGGCTTCTAAACGTCGCCTTAAAAACATCACAATTGCCCCGGCAACCATCTAAGCACCTTGAACAGATGCCTGAACCGGGCACTACATTTTTGGAACGATTAAACGTCCCAATCGCGTCGTTCGCGTTTGGCCTTTGCAGATTCATATCTCTCCTCCTCTTTGAGGTTGTTTAGCGCGCCTTCTTGTAGCCGACATTGGCATCAAGAAGTTTGAACTTTGTTTGCGCGCGGGTTTTTCGTATCACACATATTCTTCATATCAGATGCCAGTATTATAGCCTCTGACACTTCCCGCATGGTCTTGCGGCGATCCATACTGTATTTACGAAGCTTCAGATAAGCTTCTTCTTCAGTTAAATGCTCATCCCTCATTAGTATTCCTTTAGCGTGCTCTGTTATCTTGCGGCTTTCCAGCTCCTCCTGTATTACCTTGCTCTTCACCATCAACTCCGTATTCTCAATAGCAACCGTGGCCTGGTTAGCAATAGACGTCAATATCTCTATCTCTGTTTCGGTAAATTCATGCGGGGTAGAAGTATAACAATTAATGACACCTATGACTTTTCCTTTCACTGAGAGCGGCACGCATAACAATGAACGCAGGCCTTCTTTTTTAGCTATATCCTGGCACTTGTATTCTTTTTCCTTGCTCACATCAAAAACAGCCATGGGCTTATTCTGAGATGCCACCTTGCCGGATATGCCTTCACCTTTTTTCAATGGCGGCTTCTTATTATATTCTTCGCTGACGCTCTGCGTTGCCCTGATAATAAGCTCTCCTGTCTTATCATCAAGAAGCATAAGCGAGCAAATGTTTGAGCCCATCACCTCTGCCGTAACTGTAACAATAAGACGAAGGATATCTTCAAGATAAAGGTCGGAAACAATAGCCTTGCTTATCTTTGACAAAGCCTTGATCTGCTCAGGGAAAGGTATATTTTGCATCAAGCTACTCCATTCATCGCGGGTACAAACAAAAAAAACGTCTTACACCGATTTGATGATCGGCATAAAACGCCATCGTTTTAAAACAATTCAACCATTTTTGGCACTTCGTTGTGCCGTAATTTTGTTAAATATAACATACCATTTTTTCTTTGTCAAGGTCAAATAACCGAGGTCCGGCCTCGGCCCCGATTGGCGAGGCCGGACCTCAATATTTTAGCCGATAGCTGCAGGGCCTTTCTCTCCAGTGCGTATACGGACGCAATCCTCAAGGTCAAGAACGAATATCTTACCATCTCCTGTTTCGCCTGTTTTAGCGCCTTTGATGATGGCTTTTATGGTCGGTTCAACAAAGTCTTTGTTTACCGCGATCTCAAGACGGACCTTGCGAAGCAAATTGCCCATTTCCCTGGCGCCGCGATAGACCTCGGTAACACCCTTCTGCCGGCCATGGCCAAGAACCTCAGAGACCGTTATCAGATTAACCCCAGCCTGATAAAGTTGCTCCTTAACATCTTCCAGCCTGCTTGGCTGAATAATTGCGATAATTAGTTTCATAAAAACCCCCTCTTAGAAGCAGTTAATAGTAAATAGTTTATAGTTTATAGTTAAAGCATTAGATCTTTAGGGTTCTCGTTTTTACTATCTACTATATTCTATTTACTATTTACTATTCCAATACAGTATATGCCCTTTCCCGATGCTGGGTCAGATCCAAACCTAAGTCTTCATCTTTTTCAACCACCCTCATGCCTATTGTCACGTCAATTATCTTATAGATCACAAAAGTCCCAACAATAGCATAAAGTAAAGTTGATCCAACAGCTACCGCCTGGACATATAGTTGATGAGGATTGCCGAAAAACAGGCCGTTATTTCCCGCGGCATTAACAGCCTTGGAAGCAAACAGCCCTGTTGCTAATGCGCCCCACATACCGCCTACGCAGTGGACGCCAAAGGCATCCAGCGCGTCATCGTATCCTAATTTTGGCTTAATTATAGCCGCCGCGATATAACAGAATACGCTAACAAGAAGGCCAATGATAATGGCCGAAATAACATTAACATAACCTGCTGCCGGCGTGATAGCGACTAACCCCGCGACTGCGCCGCTGGCAACGCCGAACATCGTAGTCTTGCCGTTACGTATCCACTCTATTAGCGCCCAACTTAAACCCGCGGCAGCCGCGGCCGTATTGGTAACGACAAACGCGTTGACCGCTATTCCATTGGCTGCCAAAGCGCTCCCCGCGTTGAACCCAAACCAGCCAAACCAAAGAAGGGCTGTCCCCAACACAACAAAAGGCAGGTTATGCGGTGAAGGCACGCTCTTGTCTAGATTTTTCCTTCGGCCTATTACTAACGCCGTCATTAAAGCTGCGATACCAGCATTAATATGGACGACTGTCCCGCCCGCGAAATCAAGCGCGCCCATGTTCCTTATCCATCCTCCAATACCCCACACCCAATGGCAAACGGGGTCATAAACAAGCGTTGCCCAAAGGATGGTAAATATTAGAAAAGCCGAGAACTTCATTCTTTCAGCGAACGCTCCGATGATAAGCGCAGGTGTTATGATAGCGAACATCGCCTGGAATATCATAAATGCCTGATGAGGAATAGTCGCCGCGTAATCCGCGTAAGGCTCTAACCCCACACCATTCAAACCTGCCCAGCCAAGGCCTCCCCAAAAACCATCACCGGGATGAAAAGACAGGCTGTAACCGAACACCACCCACTGCAAACTCAACACGCACAAAATAACAAAACACTGCATAAGAACGCTTAGCACATTCTTACGCCTGACCATTCCCCCGTAGAAAAATGCCAAGCCCGGGGTCATCAGCATAACAAGCGCCGACGACATCAGTATCCACGCTGTATCTCCCGCGTTAACCATACTTAACCTCCCGTTGTTAGACTACTTATTCTTTTGTATATTCAACTGGATAAATCCAACACAAAAATAACATTGTTGACGAGATACGAAAACCGTTCGTTTACGCGATCTTCAACCTCTCGGCAACAAATCTGGCATAGACTTTATTAATACGCTTGGTCTTAAACCACCTCTCTATGGTTGAGATCTGAATATCAAGTTTCTTAGATAGGTCATAGAGCGTATATCCGTTCTCCTGCTTGATCCGTATGACCTTTTCTATCAACTCTTGATTTAACATAGGTCAAAACCTGCTACAGCGCCTTCTCGCCTTGTTCGCCTGTACGTATACGCATGGCGTTATCTACCGTATAAACGAATATCTTACCGTCGCCAATCGCTCCTGTCTTTGCAACACCTGCGATACACGCCACGATCTTGTCAACGTCAACATCATGGACCACAATATCCAGCTTGACCTTCGGCAAAAGGTCTACCCTGAATTCTCTGCCGCGGAACTGCTCCTTTAAACCTTTCTGACGGCCGTGGCCTTCGATCCTACTTACCATCACTCCTGGATAACCCAGTTTATCTAATGACTCCATGGCCTCTTCCAGTTTTTCCACGCGAATAACTGCTTCTATTTTTTTCATATATGCATCCTCCTATCTTTTGCTTTATCCATTGTCTGTATAAAAATTAGGATAAGCTGGTGTTCCGTGTTCGGGAATATCCAAACCTTTTATCTCTTCTTCAGGCGTTACACGGATCCCAAATAGCTTATCCATAACTTTGAATACGATGAACCCAAGGACAAATGCCCATGTAGCAGCAACCAGCGCACCTATAACCTGAGCTATCAACTGTCCTGTGCCTCCGCCGTAAAACAATCCTTTAACCAAAGGCTCGCTTGTCGTAGCCAATCCATAAGTCCCGTCAGCAAATAAGCCCACGCTGATCAGGCCCCAAAAGCCATTAACAGCATGAACGCTTACAGCACCCACAGGATCATCAACACCTATACCTTCCCAAAAATACACGCTCAAAACTACAAGAAGGCCGGCAATAGCGCCTATTACAACAGCAGCCCATGCCTCAACCCACGCGCAAGGCGCAGTAATAGCCACAAGGCCTGCCAAACAGCCATTTAACATCATACCAACATCCCACTTCTTGGTCTTGGCAAATACAATAAGAATAGCTACGGCAGCGCCTGCTGCGGCGGCCAGGTTAGTATTAACAGCAACTACGGCTATCCTTAACTGATGCGCGGAAAAGGTAGAACCTGGATTAAACCCGAACCAACCGAACCAAAGGATGAACGTGCCTAAAGCCGCCAGCGTAATACTGTGGCCTGGTATAGCCTTTGGCTTACCGTCGTTGGAGTATTTTCCGAAACGAGGTCCTAAAACAATAGCTCCTGCCAAACCTACGAATCCGCCTATGGTATGTACAACACCGGAACCGGCAAAATCAACGTGGCCTACGCCAAATGGAAGTTTTGCAAGCCAGCCGCATCCCCAGACCCAGTGCCCGTAAATAGGGTAGATCAACGCGCTCACTGCAAGACTATACAGAAAATAAGCCTTAAATTTCAAGCGCTCAGCCACAGCTCCAGAGACGATCGTAGCGGCTGTACCGGCAAATACCAACTGCCAAAAAAACATAAGGTATCGCCCTACATCATAGTTTTCGCCATGCAAAAACCAGCCCGTTGTCCCAAAAAGCCCTTTGTAATCCTGCCCCATCATAATGGCAAAACCGAAAGCCATAAAAACTAAGGAAGCTACCACAAAATCAATAGTATTCTTAGCCATAAGGTTAGTGGCATTTTTGGCGCGGCAGAAACCCGTCTCAACCATAGCAAACCCTGCCTGCATGAAAAACACCAAAAACCCGCAGATAAGTATCCATACATAATCCACCGGCGCCATAGGATTGGCGGCTATTGTCGCCGCACCTCCTGGATCAGCCGCCCAAACAACAGGAACGAGGGCCAATAGGCCTAGTGTCCAGTAAAAAAAAGACAATATTTTTTTCATACTTCCTCCATCAAAAATCTATATCTGTCTGGATAGTAAACGTATTAGAAAGATCAACATCGTTATATATCTGATAACCGAAAATAACAGAAACGTTATCGGCAAACTTCCAGGAAGCTCCATAGTTCATGGCTCCGTAGGCAGAGCGCGAACCCTGATATTCAACGCAGAGCCATAGTTTATCGGAGATTTCACTCATCACGCGCTCCCAAGCCAAAAGAGCGCCCGCATTATCTTTTTTCCCGCCATGAACAAGAAGTTTATTATTACCGACAAAATAACCGGCTGATAATCTGCCCAAGTTAACACCGCCCAATGTCAGGGTTTTAGCTATCTTGCCATAAAAAACGTTAGCATCGGTCTTATCTTCTTTTGTCCCAATGTCGTAAACACCGAATGCCATAGCAGGAAAGAACTTGCCAAAAGAATCTTCCGGAATACCAACTTTCGCGTTGAAATACATCGGATATTTGTCCAAAGCCCCGTATCCTGACTTGTGGTCAAAACCCACTTCGGCATTCAGTTTCTTAAACGGCAGGATACCTACGGTCAACCCGGCATTCGTGATCGTATTTGCCCTTGAGCCATCTGAATTGCTCTCTGTCGGCACATAGAAATCCGCTGTCAGATGCCATTTTTTGAACGCTTGCACGTCCGTTGACGGCGCCCAGATATGCGTCGTTGCTGTCGCGAAAACACTGCTTGTGGCAAACACCTGGCCAAAAACAAAGAACACTAATAAATATAACCCACGCATCAAACTCGCACTTTTCATTCCTCCTCCTCTTAAGTTATAAAACAAAATAGGCGCCCTAAGTTCATCTCTGAACATAAGACGCCCATGTCTTAAAAAGAGGCCTTAAATAAAAAAACCCGGAATAACTTTATCATTAAAGCTCTTCCGGGATCTCGTTATCCCACAAAAAAAATGCGTTCGCTTCTTTTGCGAACGCCATTGTCTTCTACTTTCATTACGACTTCGTAATATCCCTTACCAACAAAGTAAGTATACTATATTTTTATTTTATGTCAAGCCCTGTTTAAATAATACTTCCTTATTCTCATAAAGATACTGGAGGATCTCCAGTTCATACTTATCAAACCAGGTGCCGCCGCAATAGGCGCAACGGTCTACTTCAACAGGATAAGAGTAAACAAAAAACTGCCGCAACATCTTGCGCGAACACTTCGGACAATCAAGCGCCCAGACGTTATCCGTGCCCTGCTTTGCCGCAAACTTCTGCTTTTCGCTTATCAGGGTCTTTCCTAACCGCGCGATCTCTTCACTAAATTGTTTATCCTGCCTTATCAAGATGCGGCTAACCTTACCCTCTTCAACAAAAACTCCCTGGCAATAATTACATTTTAGCATAGGCGCGCCTTCATATGTAACTTCTTCAAGAGAAACCTTACAATGCGGGCATAAAGACTTCTCTTTATCGCCTGCGCCTGCATCCTTACTGAATAGGCCAAGCAATGCCTTATCTTCATAGGCATGTATAACGCCCTGTGATCCGTCAGGCCTGACCCAATCTTCAGGCGTTAATGCCGGCATGTTCTTTAACTCACTGATACCAAAAGGCCCCTGCCACTCTTGGCCAATAAAGGCAAACCACTTACGGCCTAGATCCGATTCCTCTATCTTTGTCTCAACCTCAGCTATAGGAGAAACTCTTTTAAAATTCTTTAAGTTTTCCTCAAGCGTCTTTTCATCCAAATGCGCCATATTCAAAAGTATCCCTATCCTGTTCTTTATAGGAGGATGCGTGGAGAACATATCAGAGAATAAGCCCTCTTTCTCATCCAGCCCATTGTAAGCAGGATTCATTATAAAAATTGACTGCAACTTCTCTCCTTGCGCTCCTGAGCCGCGCCAATTAGTTGATATGAGTTTAAGCGCCTCAGCCAAACTTAAAGGATCCCTTGTCAGGCGCGTGGAAACGGCATCCGCGCGATATTCTCTCTGACGTGAAATAAAATAACGGATAAGAGAACTGAAAAAACGCATAACAGCCAAGATCATATAGACCAATACTAAAACACCACTGCTCCTGCCCCTCATCTTATTTAAACCTGAAGCGAGATGAGTTGAGCCTTCTTCGTAGATCTCTGCCAAAGCGCAAGTCACTGTAGTGCTAAGACAATCGCCGCTTATGATGTGGCCTGCCTCATGGCCCACCACAGCCTCTATCTGAGCACGGCTCAAGCGCGTTAATAGCCCCTCTGTAACGCCTATGACAGCGCGGCCGTTAAAATCTTCAAGAGCGAAAGCGTTCATGCTGACACTTGGCAAGACCCATGCCTCAAGAGGCCTGCCTCCTATGGCGACACTTACTTCTTCAACGATATTTTTTAGATATTGATGGTAAGTATCTTTTGAGTCTATTGGAACAGCTCCGATAAGGCCGCATATCTTATTAATAAGATCGCTTGTAGAGGCCCACCAATGCAATAAACCCACTACAGAAGCAACAACAAAAACTATAAGAGTGTGTTGCAAAGAAGGCAGAGTGAAATATCTCACGCCGCCATCTTCAACAGATGAAAAAAGCGATGTATTTACTAAAACAAGGAGAATAAGGTAAGCTGTGAGAAAATAAAAGAAGATAATGAAAACAAAAAGAAAACCGATGATCTTGGTTTTCTTTTCTTCGATCTCTATGAATGAAAAAGGCATGCGCTAAAACTTTACCTGGGGTACTTCTTTTTCCGTCTTGTCCTCTATCTGAAAAAAGTCTCTTTGAGTAAAACCAACCGCGCCTGCAACGATATTCCCCGGGACGATAAGTATCTGTGTATTAAAACGGCCGGCCTCGTCATTATAATACTGCCTGGCAAAAGAGATCTTGTTCTCGGTTGACGTCAGCTCTTCCTGAAGTTTAAGCACGTTCTGATTTGCCTTAAGGTCCGGATACCTCTCAACAACTGCAAACAGGGATTTTAAAGTTGAACTCAGAAAATTCTCCGCCTGGGCTTTATCTTTAATGCTGGAAGCGTCAATAGCCTGATTTCTGGCTTTAATGACGCGCTCTAAGGTATCTTTTTCATAATTCATATATCCCTTGACCGCCTCAACCAGGTTAGGTATAAGGTCGTGGCGCCGTTTCAGCTGCACGTCTATTTGAGACCAGGCATTTTCAACCCTCACTTTAAGAGAAACAAGCGAGTTGTAGGTCGTAAAAAACCATCCCCCCACCAACAGTATTGCCGCCAACAGAACTAACATAATTATCATTCGTCCCCCTTGATTATGTATATTGTAGGTTTATATTCTTTGCATAATCAACTCCGCAGCTTGCTTAGTAAATTTTAAGTGGAATAACTTAAAATTTACAAGCGGTTAAGCCAGGAGTTTACCTATATCACTGTTCCTGTCTTTATCGTTGCGTTTTTATAAACTACTACGATGCCATCCTTGATCATATAGTCAGGCCCATCAAAATCTTTGACGCCTTTTTGATTTACTATTTTCGCCCCACGCCCTATGCGCGCGTTCTTGTCCAAAATGGCGTTACGTATATGGCAATCTGCGCCTACTCCCATACCGGCCTCATAATAATCATTACCCATAATAATAGAATCCTCTATTACGGTGTTCTTAGCTATCTTAGAGCGTAAGCCGATAATTGACCCCCTGATAACAGCAGAATCAATAACCGAGCCGTCTGACACCATGCTGTGGTCAATGGTTGAATGGTTATATTTTGCCGGCGGAAGAGAGCGCGACCGAGTATAAATAGGCCACGCCTCATCAAAAAGATCTAGAGGCGGAGATTCGCGTGTAAGCGCGAGATTCTCAGCGTAAAAAGAACTGATAGCCCCTATGTCGCGCCAATAACCGTTAAACTCATAAGCATAGATATTTCTATCGTGTATAGCTTCAGGAATTATCTCTTTGCCAAAATCCGCTTTTTTACTTTTGCTCAATATCTCGGACAAAGCGTCAATATTAAAAAGGTATATCCCCATAGAACACAAAAACTTATCTTCTGCGCCTCTCTTGACTTTTAAGGCTTTTACCAATTCTTCATTATCCGGTTTTTCAACAAAACTCGTTATCCGGGAAGCGCCATCCACACCCACGATGCCAAAATGTGATACCTCGCCCGCATCTACAACATTGCATGCAACTGTGACCTGGGCTTTCTTTGAAACATGATACTCAAAAAATTTATTCAGGTCCATCTTATATAGCTGATCACCAGAAAGAATGCAGACATATTTGATATTGGGATGAGAAAAATGCTTGAGGCTCTTGCGCACCGCGTCAGCCGGGCCCTGGAACCAATCCGCGTGCTCCATAGTCTGGTCAGCCGCGATTATTTCAATAAACCCTTTAGAAAATTGGTCAAACTTATACGTGCGCGTGATATGTTTATTCAAAGACTCAGAGTTAAATTGGGTAAGGATGTTTATTTTCCTAAAGCCTGAATTGAGGCAGTTTGATATAGGAATATCAATTAGGCGGTATTTACCAAAAAGCGGCACTGCTGGTTTTGCCCTGTCGCGCGTCAGAGGGTACAAC
Organism: Candidatus Phelpsiimicrobium noxiivivens; assembly: GCA_001873995.1. Classification (GTDB taxonomy): domain Bacteria; phylum Omnitrophota; class Gorgyraeia; order Velamenicoccales; family Velamenicoccaceae; genus Phelpsiimicrobium; species Phelpsiimicrobium noxiivivens. The sequence goes on along the minus strand of MNVR01000030.1, from coordinate 16,254 downwards.
CTTGTGCCGCGGCCGCCGCCAAGGATCACGCAAAGCACATCATTTACCATATATTTCTTGATTCTTTCGTATTTATTGTATATTTAGAGGCTTTTGATCATGTTATTCAGCAGCATAAAGAGGCATGTTATGAGTGAATAACATGATCAAAAGCTTATACGTTTATTTAAATAATGAACTTTGGGTTCTTCTTTATTGGGTGTTTCTTGATCTCTGCCGCTATTTGAGGCGACAGGCCAGGCTTACCTAACTTAAAATACATGTAATTCTTATAACTCTCTACACCCGGCTGGTCAAAGGCATTGATACCAAGCAGCTCTCCCTCAAAGGCAGTAGCCATTTCAAAGAAATAAATTAGCCCACCCCATATCTTTGGCGTTATTTGCGAAAGCGTAACCGTGCAATTTGGCCTGTTATTAGCCGTCAAAGCCCACTCTGTAGCTTCTTGCGCTAATTTCAGCAACTCACAAAAAGATTTACCTGAAAGTATTCCATTCGTTACGGGAATTTGTAGGTCATCCTTAAAACTCTCTACGCGCATCATGGTAACAACCTTGTTATTCTCGCCTTCAACATTATTCTGCTGAATAGAATGCAGGTCTGTGGTCCCGCGGGCCGGCACCGGAGTACGGCCAACGCCAAGGACACGGCGCGCGTCAAATTCCCAGGCCTCGCCACCGCCACTTAATACTTTTATTTTTCGTCCAAACTTCTTGCCAGTACTTTCCGCGAGCAACTGACAATACCAATCCGCGGTGGATTTCAATAATTCCGTAAAAGGCATAAAAATGGCAATGGATTTGCCTTTCTTTTTATAAGCGATAAAATGCAAACTCGCGTAAAAATACGCAGGATTTTTCAAAAGATCTGGCTTGCCGCATCTTGTGGCCATGTCTTGAGCCCCTGCCAAAACATCCGCGATATTTGCGCCTATGATTGCCAAATGCAAAAGGCCCATATTCAATTCCGAATAACGCCCGCCAACACCAGGTAAAAGCGATAAGTTACGGAAGCTTAAAGCGTCTTTTTTCTGTTCAGCATCTACCCTCTTGCGCAAACTGCCTGATCTAGGATCTGTTATGGCTAGTATCTGACGGCCGAACCCGTCTCCTACGCCATCTCTTAACCACTTTTCAACAACATCAAAAACTGATCTTGTCTCAGTAGTCTCGCCTGATTTAGAAATGACAACTACGAATGTTTTAACAGGGTCAAGATTTTTCAAAAGAACGTTTAAGGATGTGGGGTCAAGATTATTACCTTCAAAATATATTTTGGCGCGTTTTTGCCGCAAGGAAGAGAATTCATTAAAATAAGGCGGCCGCAAAGCCTCTTGCGCCGCCTTCAACCCCAGATAAGAACCACCAATACCCAAAGAAAGGACGTTCTCGTACTTAAACGCTATTTCATCACCCAACGCCTGGATCTCATTTATGAACTTTTCATCTTGAAAAGGCAGCATCGCCCACTCAAGCCCCAGGCGGATACGGCTAACCGGATCGGCCAAAATACCGCGCAGATGCTTGTGAGCACTCTTAACGGCTTTAGATATACCTGCCAATTCGGCCGCAGAGACACCATGCGCTCGGCCTATATTAGAACTAAGCATATTGTTAAAATCAAATTTTATATCGCTCATTTTACGAACAACATCTCCCTGTACTTAGGTAAGTCCCAGTGTTCGTCAGAAATAACGCACTCCAATAGGTCCGCGTGCTTACGAATGTGTTCCATAATAGGCCTTAATTCCGCGAAAAAGCGCTTGGCCTTATCTTCTTCATCAACGCCGTGGACTTCATCTAAAAATTTCATCATTGCCTTCGTGTTCTTGCGGACGTAATGGATCATCTCTGTAACTTCAGCCAGATGCTCCTTTTGGTCTTCAAAGGCCTCATCTGAAAATTTAACACCTGCTTTCTCTTTAAGCTCTACCATGGCGCGAAGGTTTCCGCTCAATAAATTCTGATAATCAAACGCGTTGGGCACTATGCTTGAATTCACCATCTCGTTTAATGTCTTGGCTTCTATCTCCAAGAGTTTGATATACGTCTCCAACCATATCTTATAACGAGAACGCAGCTCTTCCTTAGTGAATATCTTGTATCTCTCAAAAAGAGCCATATTTTCTTCTTTAATAAATGCTTTTAATGCCTCAGCGGTAGAAGGTTCATTGGGCAGGCCGCGGCGCGCCGCCTCTTTTTTCCAATCTTGTGAATAGTTGTTGCCTTCAAAGCGTATCTTTTTAGTATCTCTTACGACATCCGCGATAATACTTAAGACTGCGGTATTAAAATCTTTGGACTTCGCGGCCTGTTCGATCTTGCCGCGCACAAAATCCAAAGAATCAGCTACTATCGTATTTATGACCGCGATGGATGTAGAGATATTCTGAGAAGAACCAACAGCCCTGAACTCAAACTTATTGCCCGTAAACGCGAAGGGCGAGGTGCGGTTCCTATCCGTCATATCTTTATTCACGACAGGCAGCCTTGATACTCCCAGGTCCATAATATCCTGACGGCTTACTTCCTGTTTCTTGCCATTTTCAATAGTATCTAATATCTGCGTCAGCTGTTCGCCCAAAAACACGGATATAATAGCCGGCGGCGCCTCATTAGCCCCTAAACGGTGTTCATTACCCGCGTGCGCTACACTTGCGCGGAGAAGATCTGAGTATTTATAGACCGCGCGAAGGACGCTTGCCAAAACAGCCAAAAATTGCAGATTGCTCTCGGGTGTTGAGCCAGGATTAAGCAGGTTATTATCACTTTCGTCCGCCATAGACCAGTTCAAATGCTTACCACTCCCATTTATTCCGGCAAACGGCTTCTCATGCAAAAGGCAGACCATGTCGTGCCGCAATGCCACCTTTTTCATAAGTTCCATTAAAAGCTGATTATGATCTGTAGCAAGATTTGATTCTTCAAAAATAGGGGCAAACTCATATTGATGAGGCGCTACTTCATTGTGCCGAGTCATAACTGGAATACCCAATTTATAGGCCTCTTCACCTAACGCATACATAAAGTTCACCACGCGCTCTTTAATAGAGCCAAAATACTGGTCTTCCAATTGTTGATCTTTAGGTGAAGACGCTCCCACAAGCGTGCGGCCTGTCAAGATAAGGTCCTGGCGCATCTTGTAATAATTCTTATCAATAAGGAAATACTCCTGCTCAGGGCCGCAAGTTGAGACGACCTTCCTGGCCTTTTTATTGCCAAAAAGTTTAATAAATTTTACAGCCGCCTGGTTGAGCGCTTCATCGGATTTTAAAAGCGGCAATTTCTTATCCAGGGCATGGCCATGGTAAGAGACAAATATCGTAGGGATACAAAGCGTCTTGCCTAATTTGCTCTCTATGATAAATGCCGGGCTCGATGGGTCCCAAGCAGTATAACCGCGCGCTTCAAACGTGGTGCGTATGCCTCCTGAGGGAAAACTTGAAGCATCAGGTTCACCTTTAATAAGTTTTGAACCCGAAAACTTCTCTATGACCTTGCCTGGGCCAACAAAAGAAATAAAACTATCATGTTTCTCAGCGGTCATGCCGGTCATCGGCTGGAACCAATGGGTGTAATATGTCGCTCCCTTGGATATGGCCCAGTCCTTCATAGCTCCGGCGATCTCGTTCGCCTGAGCTAAAGTGATCTGCTTGCCTTCCTGGAGCCAGCCTGAAAACGCCTCAAAGGTCTTCTTAGATATATGTTTCTTTATCGTCGGAATATTAAACGTATTCTCGCCGAAATAGCTTGAAACCTTTTTAGGATGTCTGACCTCAGTCAATTCTTTGCTTTCAATACCCTTTAATATTTCCTGCCTGATACTCATATTATTCTCCATTTCAATAGGGATAAGATCACTTGCATAGCCACTTTGCAACGCAAGCCACATTACCCACAAGTTTTTATCGGTTAAACTTCATCTGTTCTTAACAAACTCTTCTATCCTGACAAACGCTTCTTTGAGTTGGTCAAAACCGGACGCGTAGGAGATCCTGATATAGCCCTCCCCTTCGGGCCCAAATGCCGTACCCGGGACTACCGCCACCTTTTTCTTCTTCAAAAGCTGCGACGCGAAATCAACAGACGATAACCCTGTCTTTCTGACAGAAGGAAAAGCGTAAAAAGCCCCTTGCGGTTTATGGCATCTCAACCCTACTTCGTTAAGACGCCCTATAACAAAATCTCTACGGCGGTGATATTCGCGTTTCATATCATCTAAGGGTTTGCGCGGCCCAATAAGCGCTTCGCTTGCCGCCATCTGGGACATAATAGGAACGCACATAATGGTATATTGGTGGATCTTTGTCATTGCCGCGATGATCGCTTTAGGCCCGCACGCGAAACCCACGCGCCAGCCGGTCATGGCATAATTTTTAGAAAATCCATTTAAATATATTGTGCGTTCTTTAGCTCCGGGCAAAGTCGCGAAAGGAGTATGAGCAAAATCATATGTCAGCGCGTCGTAAACTTCATCTGAGATAACAAGGATATCATGCTTTTGAATGACTTTATTTAACGCCAGCAGCTCTTTCTTGGTGTAGGTCGCTCCCGTAGGATTGCACGGATAATTCAAAAGGATAGCTTTTACTTTGCCATCCATGTTCTTTTCTATATCCTCGCTCGTCAGCTTAAAGCCGTTTTTCTGGTTTAGTGAGATAAATTTAGCTATCCCTCCTGCCAATTCCGCCACAGGCCCGTACGATACATAGCTTGGAACGGGTATCAATATCTTATCGCCTGGATCAATAATAGCGCGCATCAAAAGATCAACGCCCTCGCTGACACCGACTGTCACTAAGATCTCATCGTTAATATCATATTCCAGGCCATGCTGTTTTTTTATGTCTTGCGAGATATATGCCCTAAGCTTCAGGAGGCCCTTATTTGAAGTATAGGAGGTATATCCCTGCTCAATAGAGTAGATCGCGCTCTCGCGGATATGCCAGGGCGTAACAAAATCAGGCTCGCCAATACCTAAGGATATAACATCTTTCATCCCAAGGACAAGGTCAAAAAAAACCCTGATACCCGAAGGCTGCATTTGTTGGACTTTATTGGATACGATGTTTTTATTCATATTTTTACTCTGCTGGCTTACGCCTACAGTATCTACTCCATAATTACCTGTGCGTCAGCATAGGATTTTAGTACGAGATCGCCAATCTTTTATCTTCTTCCCTGCATTTTAAAATAGTGCTGTCTTGTTTGTATTTTTTCAAAAGAAAATGGGTCACAGTGCCGCGCACGTGTTCCATAGGAGAAAGCTTTTCAGCTACAAAACGCGAGACCGTCTTTAGGTCTTTCCCCTCCACAACAAGAAGCAGGTCATAACTGCCCGAAAGCAGGTAACAGTTAGTGACTTCGGGAAAAGAATAAATACGCTCCGCGACTTTATCAAACCCAAGGTCTTTTTGCGGCATTACCTTAACTTCTATCAAAGCGCGCACCTCACGCTCTTTATCCTCCACCATCTCTCTGTTTATCACAGTCTTGTATCCTAGTATAATGCCGTCTTTTTCGTATTTCCTTATCCTCTTTTTAACCTCTTCAACCTTGATCTTAGTCAGTTTAGATATCTCCAGCGGAGTGATCCTGGCATCTTTGGCTAAAAGTTCAAGAATCGCGTCCATCACGTCCTCCAAGTTTATGGTTCTTTCGTTAATAACTACTAGAAGATTTTGGTTATGTCATTCAGGAGCATAAAGAGGCATGTTATGAGTGAAAAGTTTTTTGAAAAGTGTTTGGCAAAAACTGTCTAAAGCCCGCCAACGCTCTAATGGCGGGCGAGTTGTTTTTGACATTTTCGGAAAACTTTTCGCGAATGCCGAGCGGATGAATGACATAATCAAAAACTTAATAAATATCAAGTTATTAACGAATTGATTCAGATTATCATAAGCTGCCGCAACGGTCAATACAATAAAAATGGCGTTCTTTTTTTAGAACGCCCCATCGCTTCCTCATTGTTTTCTTATGCACTTTCCTTGTGCGTAACTGGAAAGAAATATAACACACGGCTCCCGGATTGTCAAGGCCTCGCGTTATTAGGTGATATTACGCAAAGATCCAAAAACGAGCCATAGATACCTTCAGATCGCTTTTTGAAATCACGCCCAGGCTCTGCAGCACTGCATTCCTGGCCATATTCAGCGCGCCAACTGGCTATCATTTTCTCGCCTACTTCAATATGGAATTGAAAACCCCAAGTAAAATTCCCAAAACGAAAAGCCTGGTTCATCCCGTTATTTCTGGCTAGAAGTAAAGCGCCTTTGGGCAGGTCAAAAGTATCTTCATGCCATTGGAAGACTGTCATTTTATCACCTGCCCCTTTTATTAAGGGATCTGTTCTCGCCGCTTTTTCAAGCGGCATGTCATACCACCCTATCTCCTTGCAAGGGGCTCGCATGACTTTAGCGCCAAGGACACAGGCAATAAGCTGCGCGCCCAGGCAAATACCTAAAAGAGGCGCCTTTTCTTCTATCACTCTATGAATGAAATCTTTCTCTACAGTCAAAAATGGGAATTTTTCATCTTCGTAAACATTCATGGGCCCGCCTAAAATAACGACCGCGGCAACAGTCTTTATGTCCTGCGAAGCTAAAACAGCTCCGTTTTTACTAAAGACATCCAAAATGGCATGATCAATATTTTTCTTCTTCAAAAATTCACCAAATGTCCCTGGCCCTTCGATTGCTATATGCCTAATGATAAGTATCTTTTTCATGGCTATTTATATTTATTCGTTATTGGCATGCGTCGGTCGCGGCCGAATGCCTTAGGCGTTATCTTGATACCGGGAGGCGCTTGCCTGCGCTTATACTCGTTTGTATCCACCATCCTCATCACGCGCTCGATCACAGCCTTATCTGCCCCAGACTTAGAGATATCCAATAAACTCTTATCTTCCTCCACATATAACTTCAACACATGGTCCAAAATGCCATATTCAGGCAGAGTATCCGAATCTTTTTGATTAGGCCTTAATTCAGCTGTTGGGGCTTTTTTAAACACGCTCAGCGGTATTACATCATATCCTGCTTTTTCGTTCACATGCCCTGATAGCTTATATACAAGTGTTTTCGTCACGTCTTTAATGACCCCAAACCCACCCGCCATGTCGCCGTAAAGCGTGCAATAACCGCATGAAACCTCAGATTTATTGCCCGTGTTAATAGCCAAATATCCAAACTTATTGGAAAGGGCCATAAGTATATTCCCACGTATCCTAGCCTGCAGATTTTCTTCCGTAACATCCTGCTTTACCGCGCCAAAGGCCTTTTTGAGAACCTCAAGATATACACGAAAGATCTCCTGTATAGGTATGACCTTAAATCCGATACCGAGATTTTTCGCAAGTATTTCCGCGTCTTCTTTTGATCCATCAGATGTAAATATAGACGGCATAGCAACGCCTAGAACATTCTCTTTGCCTATCGCTTCCACCGCGATAGCCGCTACTAATGAAGAATCTATACCGCCGCTAAGCCCCAAAACAACCTTTTTAAAACCGTTCTTTGAGATGTAATCGCGCAGGCCAAGCGTCAAGGCTTCGTATACCTCGGCCGCGTGGCTTTTGATATGCACACCATGGGGCTTTGCCAATAACGGCTTATCGTCTGATATCTCTTTCAAAAATACATCCGGTTTCTTAAAGGCCCTGACAACTTCTAACTCCGCGATAAGCAATTGTTCTTTAAAAACCTGCGCCCTGGCAATGACCCTTCCTTTATCGTCAATGACCATGCTCGCGCCGTCAAAGACCAGCTCATCCTGGCCTCCGACAAGATTAGTATAGGAGATAAACACTTTATGTTTCTTAGCCTGCTTTTTTAAAATATTCTCCCTTAGCAGACCTTTACCCATGTGAAAAGGCGAAGCATTGATATTTACAATAAGGCGCGCGCCTTTATAAGCCTGTATACCTGCCGGACCCTCTAAATGCCAAATGTCCTCGCAGATGTTCACGCCCATAAGTGTTTTGCCAATACCAAAAATGGGAAACTCCGACCCACGTCTGAAATAACGTTCCTCATCAAAAACACCGTAATTAGGAAGATACGCTTTATGGTATACGCCTTTTATCCTGGCGTTATGGATGACCGCCGCCGCATTATATAAAGCTTTCGCTTTCCTGTCAGCAAACCCTACAATACAAACAATATTGCCTATGTAGGCTGCGATACGCTTAAGCTGTTCTAAATTATCGTCCACGAACTGCGCTTTAAAAAGAAGGTCTTCCGGAGGATAACCCGTGACAGCCAGCTCAGGGAAAGAGACTATATCCGCCCCCTGCGACTGCGCTTCTTTAGCCAGACTGATGATCTTATCGGCGTTGCCTTTTAGGGCGCCGACAACGGAATTCATCTGCGCTAGAGCTATACGTATAACTTGTTTTTTCATAACTTACTTTTTAATGTCATAGTTTAAAATTATCGCTTCAGCTACCTGACGCATAGATTTTCTATGGTCCATGCTGAACTTCTGAAGAAGGCGATACACTTCCGCCTCCCCCATAGACCTCTCTTTCATGAGGATGCCTTTAGCCTTCTCTATAAGCTTACGTGTTTCAAGTTCTTCCTGAATGACTTTAGTCCTAACTATCAGTTCCGCGTTCTCAATAACAAGAGCTGCCTGAGCTGACACAGAGCTCAACACATTAATGTCGCTCTTAGTGAACTTATGTGGTTCTGAAGTATAGAGATTGATAACGCCTATTGTCTTACCCTTAACACTTAAAGGCACACACAAAAGCGAAGATATACCTTCCTTTTTGGCGATCTCCTTATACTTATAATCTTTCTCCTCTTGCACGTTATATACGGCAATGGGCTTATTATGCAGCGCTGCTTTACCACTGACGCCTTCGCCCAATTTGATGGGAGGTTTTTTCATATAAGGCTCGGAGACACTTTGTGTCGCGCGGATAACAAGCTCTCTTTTTTCATTCAACAGCATCAGCGAACAAAGGTTAGACCCAAGGGCCTGCGCCGTAACATTGACAATAAGCTTTAATATATCCTCCAAATAAAGATCAGAAACTATCGCATTGCTGATCTTTGATAAAGCTTCCAAATGAGCTGTTTTTTTTGCCACTATTTTCTCCCACACGCCTTAACACAGATACCGCAGATGAACTGCCCTACGATATTTTGCCTTTGAAAACTTTTTACTTTATCAAAACATAAGAGGTGTTTAAAATCCTTAGGGTCATTCTGAATAGCTGCCGCGGGGCACGACGCGATACATGCCGAACACCGGCCGCAATCCTCCTTAACAGGCTTATCAACTTTTAGGCCCATGTCAGTCAAGACAGTGGCCATCCTGAATTGCGCTCCGAACTTTCGCGAGACCAGAAGATTGTTCCTGCCAAGCCATCCTAATCCCGCCAGCTCTCCTATCTTTTTATGTGAAAGGTGCGCCTTCTGCAAATCCCAGTCAGTTATCTGAGACGCGGGTATAGGCATAGCCTGAAAACCTCTTTCCTGGATCCAATTTGCGACAGCGAAAGCCAACTGATCTAAGAAAAAATTAGCGGTCTTATAGTGGTGAAAATAAAGTTTGGTAGGCTCACCATTGATCTCAGAAAGGATCAACGAAGAAAGCCCAACACCCAAACAAACTGCCTTATCTAAGCTGTCTTTAGCGCCTTTAGATAACTGAAAATCATCGCGGATAGCCGTGATATCGGCGACACCAAAAAGGCCAGCCCCGCCAGAGAGCGCGAATTTTTTTAACAGATCATAATTCCTGGTGTTTCCAAGCATGACAAGGTTATATCGCGGGACTTGTATCGTCTGCGGTGCCGTTAGATGAGCTGCGTATTACGCCGCTTGTATCCACAAAAAATGACCGTACGCCCGTGACATTTGGCGTCATCGGATAGGCTGTGACATTAAAACTATTGGCCTCACCGGTCAAAGTAAAATTATATCCTTGTTTTAAACCTGAGCCCAGGACAGCATCCACATACTGCGGCGCCGATGTGGATAGTTCGCTTAGATTATCTGGGTAGCCGGGATTAGAGGTGCGATAAGTTTGCGCGGCCCAGGAAATAGTTTTAAGGCTCGCTACAGCCGCTGCCTCATTGGCGCTCAACCTTGCCCTTAACAGATTCGGGATAGCGATCGTTGCCAAAAGGACGACGATAGCTACCACAATCATGATCTCAACTAATGTAAAACCCAGCCTCTTCATTGATCATGTCCCCTTTCCATTTTTCGCCTAATATATATATTAAACCACAGAAGCGCGAAAAAAACTATAAAAAGTAAGATAGCCGCCTGATTCACGTTGTTAAAATGCTCTTTTTTAAGGACAAGGGAACTAAAGAAGTAAAAAGTAATAGGCACAAGTAAAAATCCGAAAAGCCTGATAAATTCGCCGTTCTTAAACGACTGCTTCAAACTAAAACCTAGTTTATCTGATCTTTTGTAGGGCTTCAGTGAAGGAAAGAACATCGGCACAGACGATGTATAATCGCGGTACGATGATCCGAACTTCACCTCAAGAGATGCCTGCTCCTCCTTTATCGTGCCCACGTAAAGAATAATAAAAGCGAGAAAGTAATAAAATACCAGCCAAAAACTGCCTGAAATAATACTGATACCAAAACCTAATATAAAATTACCAAGATATAAAGGATTCCTTGTGTAGGCATACGGCCCGCTGGTAGCCAAAACCCTTGATTTCATAATATATCCGCTCGCCCAGAAACGGACCAAAAGGCCTAGAATAATAAAAGTAACACCGCACCAAAAATAAAGATCATTTGCTGACGCTACAAAAGGATAAGCGATAAAAAGAGGATACATGAACCAAAGCCTAAGTTTCTTAAAACTTATTTTCTTCATTAACTTTGCCTCCTGTAGGTATTTATTCCCTACAAAGTTAGGCCCGAAGCGAACAAGGGATATAACGCTTATTCCGTATTTTTACTCTCTGCTTTATGTATCTTATTAAGATAGACCATCAATAACGAGATAGCCGCAGGTGTCACCCCTGAGATCCTCGCTGCCTGTCCAAGCGACAAAGGCTTAAAATTTTCTAATTTCTCCATTATCTCCCTGGATAAGCCACGGATCTTTCTATAGTCCAGCCCGGCCGGTAATTTTATATTCTCTATTTTATTAAAACGGCTGACCTCTTCAATCTGGCGCCTAATAAAACCCGCGTATTTGATATCAATTTCGATCTGCTCGACTGTATCTTGTGTCAAATAGCCTAAGTTATCAAGTATGCCGTTTAAAACAACCAGGTCCTTAAAACTCAGCTCAGGCCTCTTTAGCAGATCTTCAAGAGAAACCGGCTCTGAGACTAACGAAGAATTCAGCGCCGCGAGCCTAGGATTGACATCGCACGGTTTCAGGCGCGTTTTTTTCAGATACGCTACACCCTCTTCTATGCGCTGTCTTTTATTATCAAGCGCTTTCTTATCTTCTTCTTTTAATAGGCCTAATTCGTACGCGAAAGCCTGAAGCCTTAGATCGGCATTATCCTCCCTTAGGATAAGACGATACTCCACCCTTGATGTGAACATACGATAGGGCTCATCAGTCCCTTTCGTTGTCAGGTCATCTATCAAAACACCTATATAAGACCGATCGCGGCCTAAAATAAAATGTTTTTTGTTCTTGGCGCGAAGCGCCGCGTTGGCGCCCGCGACCCATCCCTGCGCCGCTGCCTCTTCATATCCGGTGGTACCATTTATCTGCCCGGCAAAAAATAGGTTTTGACAAAGCTTAGATTCAAGTGTCGGAAAAAGCTCTGTCGCGTCAATAAGATCATATTCTATCGCGTACCCAGGCCGCATAATACGCGCTTCTTCCAAACCCTCAATAGAATGCAGCATCTCGATCTGCACATCTATAGGCAAACTAGTTGAGACGCCGTTGGGGTAAACCTCCACAGTATCCAAACCTTCGGGTTCTAAAAATACCTGGTGCCTGCCGCGGCTGGCGAAGCGCGTTATCTTATCCTCAATAGATGGACAATAACGCACGCCAGTGGCTTTTATTTTACCCGTATACAAAGGTGAGCGGTCAAGGCCCTGCCTGATAATATCATGCGTGTTTTTGTTGGTATAGGTAATATAACACGGGACCTGAGCCGAAGAGATCTGTGTCGTCGCGAAAGAAAAATGCGCAGGCTCCTCATCGCCGTCCTGCCTTATCAATTGCTTATAATTAATGCTGCGCGCGTCCAGGCGCGGGCATGTGCCTGTCTTAAAACGCTTAAAACTAAGCCCAAGCGTTTTTAAACTTTCAGCAAGGGCCGTTGACGATTGCTCGCCTAATCTGCCTCCGGGAAAGTGCGTCAGCCCGATATGGATAAGGCCGTTTAAAAAAGTGCCTGGCGTTATCACAACAGTTTTCGCGTAGAACGCCTCTCCTACTGAGGTCCTGATGCCTACAACGGTTTTGCCGTCAACCAAGGCCTCACTTGCCTGCGCCTGCCTTATCTCTAAGTTTTCCTGTTTTTCAAGAAACACTTTTACAAAAAGCCTGTAGCGGAACATGTCTTCCTGGGCCCTGGTAGACCGGACAGCAGGCCCTTTTGAAGAATTCAGTCTCCTGAATTGTATGCCACAGGCATCCGCGGCCATACCCATCATGCCGCCAAGCGCGTCTACTTCTTTGACTAACTGCCCCTTGCCAATGCCTCCGATCGCAGGATTACAGGACATGGCCCCTATGGAATCAAGGTTCATTGTCAGAAGAAGGCAACGAACGCCCATCTTTGACGCGCAGTAAGCCGCCTCAGCTCCGGCATGGCCCGCGCCCACTACAATGCAATCGTATTTTTTTGATTTGAGCATAGTCATAAATATGAGAGGGAATGGACACGAGGCTTTAATTTAATCGCTGGCTAATTTTATAAGCAAGCCCATAAGATCTTTGCCTAAAAGTTCTCCTAAAGAGCCTTCGTGACACGCTTTTTCAGAAAAACTCAAAGTTCCGTCAGGCTTAATGTTCCCGCCTACCACGATCAGAGGCGCCGGGTCAGCAGAATGCGCTTTAAGCCTGCAAGGCGTAGAGTGGTCAGCCGTAACGATAATTATACAATCTTTGAGCTTTAAATGCGGGAGGAGATCCGCGAAAAAATGTTTATCTATTGCTTCAATGGAAGCCTTCTTTTTATTGTAATCACCATCGTGACCGGGTTCATCCGGCCCCTTGATATGAATGTATAGGCCATCAAATTCTTTTATCTTCTGAAGGGCTATTTTTGCCCAAATGGAATAATCTACATCCGGATGCCCTGTGTTAGAAGGGACATCCACAATGGCCATTCCGGTCAATAGCGCTATGCCTTTTTCAACCGGCATCTCAACAAAAGAACCAAAATTTACTTTATATAATTCTGACATCGGTGGGAATTTAGGCAGGTGATCTCCGGCGTCGCGGCAAAGAATGATATTCGCCGGCACCTTACCGTCAGCCACGCGCTTCTTATTAATAGCAGCCTCAGCAAGCACCTTATGAGATTTTACGGTGAATTCATTCAATAAAGCCGCGGCTTCCTGTGCGGGTTTTGAGTTTTCATAACCAGGTATGGGTTTGCAAACGTCAACATACGGCTCAAATTTCTCTTTTGCCAGGCCAAATACGCCATCTCTATCATAAGCCGGGTCTGTATTGGTTATCCAGGCAGAAAGCTGTGAATGCATAGCGCGGATAACCAGGATGCCGCGGTGGCCTATAGTATTCTTAAATTCAAAAGTGGCGGAAGTCAACGTTACTTTAGAATTTATCTCTTTGGCAAGCAGAGTCGCCTCTTCAGTCGTAAGGTTACGGCCTACCCTGCGATCCTTGATCTTTATGCCATCATCCTCTACAGTGGCAAAATTAACGCGGAAAGCTACATTACCGTCCTCCACTTTCAGGCCTTCAGCAAATGACTCAAGAGGCCCCCTCCCTGTATAATATTTATGGGCGTCATAACCCAATAAACTGATAACCGCGATATCTGACTCTGGCGCTATACCCTTGCCAACTGTATTGACGACACCGCTCTGGCCTTTTTGAGCAAGTTTATCCATATTCGGCGTAAAAGCCGCCTCTAAAGGAGTCTTATCTCCTAACTCCTTGATAGGAGTATCTCCTAAGCCATCTAACACAACATAAAGTATCTTCTTCATTTACGTTCCTCCTTGAAAATGCCTGACCCTATTGTGGACTCATCGAAAGTTTCAAAGGGGCTATTTTAACACTCTCAAGATGAGGTGACAAGGGGTAAGTTATTTTTCAATAGATACAGATACTTGCTCGGATTCAACAAATTCTCTCACATCTATGATAACCGCGTAATCTTGAGGCGCTTTAGGCATAACTATCCAGTTCATATCACCCCAAAGCCTGGCACACGTGCCTTTCTGTCTTGCTGTAACAGTATATTTCACTTCTTTCTTTTCGTCATCCTGAATGACTTCTTTATCAAACACCGGGGCATTACAACCGGCTATTATAACATATCTGCCCAATAGAACCTTTCTCGTAAAATCTATCTCCGGAGGTTTCTGCGAGTTGCAATTGGCTTTATTATTAACAAAATCCTTGTATTCCGAGAGTGTGTTAATTATTATGGCTTTTTCTCCATATGTGAAGAAGAACTCAGCCGGGCAAGGAACGCTGTGGTCCGAGTCAAGCGGCCTGAGATCTTCAAAAATAACATTAAAGCGCTTAGGCTCTTCAAACGCCTGGCCTGAAACAAAAACTGCAAAAATAAAAAAAGCCGTTATAAAAGCCAGGATATTTTTCATCTTAATAAAAAATTCAGGCTAACTATATCCATTGCGCCCACAATACCTGCCAATTTATCATCCCGCATCACGGGTATAGTATGGATATTGCGGGTGGACATAAGGTCTAAGACGCGTTCAACCATCTCATTTTCCTTCACCGTAACGACACCATGAGTCATCTTCTTCTCAACTATAGCCTGCTCTTTGTCTTTTAAGAACGCGTCTTTGATAGAAAGCTCAGGCCTAGCCTGCTCTACTTTATTCCAGAAATTTATATCGCGCAACAGCCGCAATAAATCGCTCATGGTGATAATACCCACTAAAACGCCGCCATCTGTAACGACCGGAATGCCATTAATACGGTGCTGTTTTAAAAACCTAACGGCTTCTGCTAATGTTGCCTCAGGCCTTATGGTCACAACTTCTTTTGTCATTATTTCTTTAACTAACATACTCACCTCCGATCAGCTCAATAAACTTTATCCACTGTGTGACTCGCGGGCAGCCTTAAGGCTCCGCTTTAACTTGATCGGCTGCCTCATCTTTCTTATCTTCCGGCTCCGGAGCTTCAAACTTTATCGTATCCACTATCGCTTCCATTTCTACGCGCTGAAATTCACGAGGGGCCTCAATATAAACATTAAAAAGATGCTTGTTATGAAAAAATACGATAGCTGTTGCCTGCCTCATACCATTTGGTGTTGATATGATAAATCCGCGCTGAAGGGCAAAAACACCCCCTATTTTTCTATCAACCTCCAAGACAGTCTTGCCATTCTTTGAAACCAATTCATATACTTTTACCGCGGCAGTATCCGATATAAGCTCCATAACAGCCGCGTCGTCGTTAATGCCTTCAATCGCCTTAAGATCAATACGGATCCCACGACTGCCGACAGGATTCATAATAGTTACGCCGTCTTCGTCTTCATTCCACTGCCAACCTTGTGGCACATCTATCCAGAATAATCCGTACTTCTGCGCCTGGACCTCCGCGAACCCCATGGGCGCTAACATCAGCATAACACCCAAGATCCCAAAAATGACAATTTGTCTCATTTAATATTACCCAGATCTTTTGCCCGGCCTATTTCTTCCTCAAGAAGACACGTTCAGCCGCGTCTTAACACTAGAAAACAGGCCCTGGTAACTTGAAACATTTATTCTTTGATACTCACATAACCCATTTTTGCTCCATATCATATACCGAGGTCCGGCCTCGATGTATCTAATCTTTAAAAATAAAAAGAGATACTGTCAAGGCAACGCCGATGCAATACAGCGCTATAGTATTGGATATAAAATATGGATAAACGAGCAAAAAGACGCCTATGAACATCGGCTTAGCACTACCTTGTTTCTTGCCGTAGCCTAAAGCAGCCATTCCTATCATACTGAATAATATACCACCAATTAAATTAGCGCCCATATTTTTCTAACCTATTCCAAACCCGCATTGGAAAAATAGGATGTGTCCCTAATTTAATTTTCCAAGAAAAACGCCCCGTTTTT
>MNVR01000005.1 GCA_001873995.1 Candidatus Phelpsiimicrobium noxiivivens | reverse complement strand
AAAAATTGCATAATATTAATATAGGGGCAGAGGCAATCTATCCCGCTTCGCAAAATATGTTAAAATTCTCTGCGATAATTTTAACACGCTCCGCTGGATTTCGCTGGATGTCACGAAAAAATTCGTGAAACACTATGGTGCTCAAAATGTCAGACCTGAAAAAAGATAAAGTCATAGCCATTGTCGGAGTTTCAAATGACCCTGACAAATACGGGTTTAAAATATTTAATGACCTCCTGAACGCGGGCATAAATGCCACAGGCGTAAATCCAAAAGGCAGCATCATCCTAGGACGCAAGGTCTATAAAAGCTTAAAAACCTTAATAGAGCTCCCTGAGCTCGTCATTACAGTCACACCTCCTGAAGTAACTGAAAAGATAGTAGATGAATGCCATGAGCTGGGCATCAGGCAGATATGGATGCAACCCGGTTCAGAATCAAAAACAGCCATTGAAAAAGCCAAAGAATACGGCATCATGGAAACCCACGACGCCTGCATCATGCACCAAAACGGTATTTGGTAAACCCCGCCATTTAGCAGCGACGCTTTGACGTATCCATAAAATATGTTATAATACTGCCCTCACGATCTCCTTTTAATTTACATACAAAAATGCAGGGGGTAAATTTATGTTCAGAGAAAAAATAAAAGTATTTGACTGCACCATAAGGGACGGCGGCCTCATCAACAATCACGATTTCGATGAACGGTTCGTCCGCGAAGTCTACAAAGCCCTTTCAGCTGCCGGCGTTGACTATATGGAGATGGGATATAAAAACGCGAAAAGATTGTTCTCGCCCAAAGAATACGGGCCGTGGAAATTCTGCGATGACGGCCTAATAAGAAAAACCATAGATGGCATAACATCAAAAACAAAAATATCAGTTATGGTTGATGTAGACCGCGTGGATATTGAAGATATTAAGCCAAAAAAAGAAAGCCCTGTAGACATGATCAGGGTAGCATCTTACGTTAAAGACATTGATAAAGCTATTTTTTTGGTAAACCACTTCTCCGAAAAAGGCTACGAGACTACAGTCAACATAATGGCTGTCTCAAAAGCTCTGGATAATGAATTAACTGAAGCGCTCCACCAATTGGAAGAAGAGTCAAAAGCTAACGTCGTTTATATCGTTGATAGTTTTGGCGCGCTCTATCAGGAAACTATAGAACTATTGGTCAAGAAGTTTAAAAGCATCTTAAAAACAAAAGAAGTGGGCATGCACGCCCACAACAACCAACAGCTGGCTTTCGGAAACACAATTGAAGCCATCATACATAACGCCAATTATCTTGACGCGACTGTCTACGGATTAGGCAGAGCGGCAGGAAATTGCCCGCTTGAACTACTAATAGGATTCTTAAAAAATCCAAAATTTGACATACGTCCGATACTTGACCTTATTTCTAACGAGTTTATACCTCTGCGCAACAAGATAGAATGGGGTTACATCATACCTTATGCTATAGCAGGCATGCTAAATGAACACCCAAAGGCCGCCATGGCCCTGCGCAACAGCGATAAAAAAGAAAATTACAGGGATTTCTACGAAAGCCTCACAACCAGCCTGGACTGATCAAAACAAATTCTCATGAACGTCAAAAGTTTCAAACAGTTGCCCATACTCGGTATATTAAGAGGCATATCTAAAGAAGCGATAGAGCCTCTGGTTGAGGCTGTCTGCGCGTCAGGACTTAAAACCATTGAGATTACCATGAATACAGACTCAGCCGACTCACTCATACGTCAGGCCGTAAAGGTTTCACGGCAGCGCCTTACAATTGGCGCCGGAACCGTCACCACAATGAAAACTTTAAAAACAGCCCTGAGCTCCGGAGCCACTTTCATCGTTATGCCCGTCCTTGTCAAAGACGTAATCCGATACTGCGTCAAAAACAAGATCCCTGTATTCCCCGGAGCCCTAACCCCACAAGAGATCTATAACGCCTGGGATGCCGGCGCCACCATGGTCAAAGTATTCCCGTCGGGATCATTCGGTCCGGAATATTTCAAAGAGATCAAAGCGCCTTTCGCCGATATCCAACTCCTGGCGTGCGGAGGTGTTCGACCCGATAACATGAAGGATTATTTTTCAAATGGCGCCTCTGCCATATCTTTCGGAGCCAGCGTCTTTAAAAAAGAATGGCTCGCCAAAAAAGATTACGCCTCAATAAAAGAAGCGATAAAAAGATATATTGAAGAATATAGCACCCAGCGCTGATCGGAATTGCGCTGGTGTTGCATTTACTACGCAAGGATGTGCCAATGAAAAATAATGTCCAGGTGTTCAAGATCAAGAACCGCAAAGGCTACGCGGCTTTATGTTGCGGCCATCTGACTGAAGGCAAGACCCCGGAACAAGCCCGCGCCAGGATGGAAAAAGCTTTGCGCAGAAAGAAAAAAAATAAATAATCTATACTGCCAGCGTTGCTTTTCTCACCTTATCAGCTATATCGCGCCCTACCAGTTTCTCGGCAATAGCTAAGCCAAAAAGAAGAGCTGTGGCAGGCCCGCGGCTGGTAATAATATTCGCGTCAACTACCACATCGTCTTCCCTGTAAACCGTATTTTCTCCAAAACCTTCCAACATGCCGGGATAACCGGTAACTGTCCTGCCTTTGAGGATGCCCAAGGGCGCGAGGACTACAGAAGGAGCCGCGCATATCGCGGCGATCAACTTTCCCGCTTTATCAAATTTTTTTATAATTGAGCTTACTTTCACAGACGCGGCAAGATTTAGCGCGCCCTGCGAACCACCGGGTAGAATGATCGCGTCAAAATCTTCTCCTGTCTGATCAAGTAATTTATCAGCCAATACACATACACCGCGAGACCCCTTGATCTTTAGGCCGCTCACACCGGCTGCTATTACATTGATACCTGCCCTTCTTAATACATCAATAACTGTAATAGCCTCTATCTCTTCAAATCCCTCGGCTAACGCTACAAGAACTTTTTTCTGCGCCATATCCCACCTCTTAACTTTGCCAATTATAGGTATTTATTCTATACAAAGTTAGGCCCCTCCCTTGCTTACGAGCGTTAGGGCAAAGAGTTTACAAATTAATTATACCTCGTTTTACTTGAAAAGATGCCAATATTATTGTAATATTAGGCTATCATGACAGCTCAAAATTATAAAGAGAAGAGAAGGTTTCCCAGGGCTTGCGTGCAATTTGACCTCGTCTACAAATTGAACAAACTGCCTGAAATACACATGCGGATAGGAGACGAGGAAAGAAGCGCCTCTTTGATGAGCATCAGCGAATCCGGAATGGCTATTTTAACAAACCGCCCTATTCCCGAAGCGACAGAACTTGAAATACTGTTTCATTTGATCTTTAAAGACAGGCAAACACCACCTATGTATGCTGTAGGCCAAGTGCGATACTGCACAGAAGTAGCGGCCCAAAAAGAATACCGCCTGGGCATAGAATTCCTGAATATAGATGAAGGTGATAAAAAAACGATCGCGGAGTTCATCAACTCCAAAACATGATTAAAAAAAAGATACATAGGAAACTGCCAAAAAACAACAACTTACCATCACCCGCGCTCGCCCTTCTGGGGCTTATCCCTGTTTTTTTATTCGGCTATCTCTTGCTTTCTATCATAGCTGAAAAAACAGTAGAGTATCAGGAATCTGAAACAGCCCCACATCCTTATACGCCGGCCTATTATCCGTTACCTGAGCCGTCTTACAGGCAGCCCGCCCAAATCCAACAAATACGGCCAGAACAATACGTGGCCGCGGATATTGAACGCGCTAATCTGGACGCGCAAGAACAAACACAACGCCTCAAGCTCCAAAGAGAACAACTCAAAACCCAAAGGACTTTTTATCCATTCTGATCTTTACGGCTATTATCTATTGACTACGCGCTATTTTTATAGGATATTATAGATATTGCGCTACAACAAAAGGAGAGTAATGAGTAAAAAAAGGTTTGTCGGTATCGGATTCATATTACTATGTGTGACGATGCTAAACGCTGGTTGCGCTTTGATAGGCACTGCCATAAGCGCCGGCGCGGCATACGGCATCTATATGGCTACTAATAAAAAATAAACTTCTCTTACGATCAAGATGAACTTAACTTGAACCTTTTAATACAATAGATGGCTTTTTAGCCATCTATTTTTTTTGAAAAACCAAACAGTTTTCTATGGAACTTTTTAACGATCCAAATTGTCTAATATGATGAGAGGGGAGTGAAACCTCCCTAAATTGGAGAGTAATGCAGGAAATATCTATCCAGACAATAAAAGAAGCCTCCGAAGGCAGTATGGCGGCTTTCCGGCAGATATATGACAAGGCATCAGGCTTTGTCTATAACGTCGCCTTGCGTATTCTTAATAACAAAGAAGATGCCGAAGAGGTAGCCCAGGATGTTTTCGTAAACATTTTCAGGAGCCTGGATAAGTATTATTTTGGATCATCCTTAAAGACATGGATGTACAGAATAACGGTAAACGCCAGTCTCAACTGTGTCCGAAGAAGAAAAAAAGAGATCAACAAACACGTTTCCTATGATGACGCCTTAGAAAAAAATCAGGGATTAAGTATTAACGCGCCTGGGGCAAAGAGGATAGAAGACGAAGAACTCGTAACACGTATGCTTGATATGTTAAATCCTGACCAAAGGGCTTGTATCGTACTGCGCAATATAGAAGGCTTAAGCTATGAAGAAATAGCTGTAGCGCTAGCTATCAATATTAATACAGTGCGCTCGCGGCTCAAAAGAGCAAGGGAAATACTCTTAACTTGCAGAAATGAGGTGGCCTGACATGGATTGCAAAATAATAGAAACATGGATACTTACGGACTATCTTGATGGAGAACTAGGCCCAGCTAAACTACAGGCCTTAGAAAGCCATCTGAAAACCTGCCGCGCCTGCTCGGACTTTTTGCAAGAAGCAAAAACTACTATTGTGAGACCCTTTGAAGATACAAAACAACATATGCCGCAACAGGAATACTTATGGAACCGGATAAAAGCAAAAATAGAAGAAGAACCAAAGCAGTATCCAAAAATGACCCTTGAGAGGATAATACGAAGTTTCAGGGCGCCTAAGCCCATCTTCGCGCTCTCAACTTGCGCCGCGCTGATCTTAGCGGTTTTTGTGCTGACGCAAGCGCGCGCTTTATACCAAAAAACTTACAACCGGCAGTTAGCAGCCACTGCCCTTACGGAACAGTTGGAATATTTCGCGTCAGATGAAATAACGTCTTTCGGAACAGACGCGGAAAACTATTTCCTGTAATAATGGAACTTTTTTTATACCCATGCTGTCTAATCGGGTGAGGGAGGTGAGAAAGATGAATGACAAAACAAACTTTTTAAAAATATCTTTGCCGATAGCTATGATCACTTTTTTGTGTTTCATGCCTGTCGCGCTCTTTGCCCAGGTTCAGCCGCAGCAAAGTGACAAAAATGAGAACCGGGAAGCAATAAAAGATAAAATAGTTAAAGATCTTGGCCTGACAGAAGAGCAACAAGCTAAGTTCAGTGAGCACCACAAGAACACAGCTGCCAAACATAAAGAGTTAAGGCGGGCGGTCAGAGAATCCGAGAAACAACTGAGAGAAGAATTAGCGAAATATGATGCCGACCAAGGCAAAATTCAGGCAGTGGCAGCGACTGTCAAAAAAGCCCAGGCCGAATTGATTGACAACCGCATCACAGACATAACAGCGCTAAAAAGCATACTTACTAAAGAACAATTTGAAAAACTCCAGCAAAAAGCAAAGACAAGGGCAGAAACCATGAAAGCTAAAAGAGGAGACCTTAAGGAGTCTTTCATGAAACACAAACAATCAATGGAGCAAGAAGAAAACCAATAGGCCCGGCAGTATGATCTTGATTAAAAAGGAGCGCGAAGCCTCCCCAATGCGGGAAGCGAAACCTCCTTTTTTGTTTTTGATTGACAAAGATCGGATCATAAGGGATAGTTGTATTGGAAGGGAATAAATACCTACAATATACAAAGTTAACACAAAAAGTGTAGACCTTCCTAATTCCACATAAAGGAATGGTCTAAGGAGGGAACTATGACAAAAGACTTAGGCAAGACGACAACTGGCATACAGCCCAACATAGCAGCTCTCTTAAGCTATGTATTAGGATTTATCACAGGGATAATATTCTATCTGATAGAAAAGGAAAATAAATTCGTGCGTTTTCACGCTATGCAAGCTATGATCACATTCGGAGTTCTGTTCGTACTACAGATAGTCATTGGATTCATACCTGTCATCAATTTAATATTATTGCCTCTTGTAAGCATAGCAAGCCTCGCCCTCTGGATAGTCCTCATGGTCAAAGCCTATCAGGGCGAACAATTCAAACTACCTGTTATCGGAGACATAGCAGAGAAACAGATCTGAACTAAAACTAGGCTTCAAATGAACTGGGACAAAACTACTGAGGGAAAATTTAAGCTCCTCATTGATAAAATGCCTATATTTCTTCGCGGCACAGCCAGCGCTCAGGTGTCTAAAAAAGCGCAAAACCTGGCTGAAGCGGCAAACCGCCAGGAGATAACCGAGCAAGACATGGTAAACGCCTTTTTCGCGCAGACGCCGTTCGGTTTCCAGGGCCTCATGAAAAATGACCTGATAGACGTCGGCATTGATTATACGAAATACGGGCATGCGAAATAAACGATTATTCTGGGTTTTTGCTTTAAGCAGCTCGGTTTATTTTACTCAAGGCATAGAAAACCTTCCTTCCCAAAGCCTGTTCTATTATCTTAAAGAAGCTCTCGGATTTTCTCCTGAAAAGATAATGGTGATCTCAAGTATCATCACCTTCGCCTGGCTGGTCAAACCCGTGATCGGCTATATAGTAGATAACTTTTTAAGCAAAAGAGGCTGGATCTTTATCTCCCTCGTCCTTAGCACAGCCTTCGTATTGATATTAGGTTTAAACCATCTGCCGCTTGCCATGCTAGTGGCATTTCTACTTATACATTCGACTTTCGCGGCCTTTAGAGATGTCTCCGCGGATGGGATCATGTGTGTTGAAGGCAAAAAATACAATGCCACAGGCAGGATCCAAAGTATCCAATGGATGTCTCTCTCAGTCGCTACATTGCTGACCGGGATAGGAGGGGGCTACATTGCTGAAAAATGGGGCTATAAAGCAGGATTCTTATGGCTGATACCTTTCTACGTGGTAGCCGGTATTTTCGCGTATTTTTATAAAACTGGCGGCGAAACGAACGACGCACAGCCTAAAACGCCCACAACACTCTCCCGAGACTTAAAAAAAATATTCTGTGATAAAAAGCTGCTGGCCGCAGGGCTATTTATATTTCTTTACAGGTATTCACCTTCATTCGGCACGCCGCTTTTTTTCATACAGCGCGATACCTTTAAATGGAACAAGCTCTGGATAGGCGGCCTGGGAACTTTAGCGACTATTTTTACCATAGCCGGCGCCTTGCTATATTATAAATTTAGCCAAAGAATAAATATCAAAAAATGGTTATACATATCAGTTTTTTTAAGCGCTACTACCACTTTAAGCTATCTTTACTATACGCCCGTAACTGCTATAATCTATGATGTAGCTTATGGCCTTGTCGGGATGTTCATATTCCTGATGCTGTTGGATTTTATGGCAAGAAACTCCGTAAAAGGGCTTGAAGCCGCGTCATTCGCTCTTTTATGCAGTTTAAGCAACTTAGCTCTTGTCACAAGCAACTTATCGGGCGCTTACTTACTGCCGATCATAGGCCTCAACGGTTTGATAATTTTGTCTTCATTGACAAGCTTTCTGTGTTTATTTTTGATCAATAAGATCACGGTTTAAATATAACCACCTAAAACGAAAGGATGATACCATGAGCAGATCTATCAAAGGCACAAAAACAGAAAAAAACCTGCTTGCTGCTTTTGCGGGTGAGTCTCAAGCGCGCAATAGATACACCTATTTCGCGTCTATAGCTAAAAAAGAAGGCCATGAACAGATAGCCAACATATTCGCCGAAACAGCTGAGAATGAAAAAGAACACGCCAAAATGTTTTTTAAATTCCTTGAAGGTGGAGACGCTGAAATAACAGCAAGCTATCCAGCCGGCATACTGAAAGACACAAAAAGCAACCTGGAGGCCGCGGCGGCCGGAGAAAATATGGAGTGGACTACCCTTTATGCCAATTTTGCAAAAACCGCGCAAGAGGAAGGCTTTGCTGAAGTGTCACGAATATTTGAGCAGATCTCAAAGGTAGAAAGATTTCACGAATCAAGATACCGTAAGCTGATCAATAACATATCTAACGGTGAAGTATTCAAAAAGAAGGGTGTTGTCAAATGGCATTGCATAAACTGCGGTTATGTCGCGGAGGGCAGCCAGGCCCCGGCGCAGTGCCCGGCATGCAAGCATCCTCAGGCGTATTTTGAAATTTTAGCTGAAAACTACTAAAGAATGACGCAAAACCAATAATATGAGAACAATAATACTTCCACCAGTATCCAATATATTCATGACAATAGCCTGGTACGGCCATTTAAAATTCAAGAGCTCGCCTCTGCCGAAAGTCATACTCATAAGCTGGCTGATCGCGTTCGCTGAGTATTGCTTCCAGGCGCCAGCCAACCGTTTCGGGAGTTATCAATTCACCACAGCCCAGCTCAAGACCATACAAGAAGTCATAACCTTAGTCGTATTTTGTATTTTTTCCATACTATACCTTAAAGAAGAATTCAAATGGAATTACGCTGTCGGATTCCTAATGATGATCATCGCGGTATTTTTTATTTTTAAAAAATGGTAATGACTGCGCACTGCCTTAAAAAAATAGCAGTAGTAATAGGCATCTCGCTTTTGGCCGGATGTTCTCAACCTCTTAACGTTGAATCCGTAAAAGGCGCTTGGAAACCTTCAACCAAGGCTTATACGGCTTTAGGAGACATGACCATAAGCGATGACACCATCGTGTGGTCAAACGGACAAAAGGCATCATTTCGTATCATAAAACAAGACAAATACGATATCATCGTAGAGCTTGCAGAGACAGACTTGACAAAGTTTAATAACATAACCTATAAATACTTGAAATTCACGCCTAAAGACAATATCGTTGACCTGGCAAAAGAAGACCTAAGGATCTCATTCTATGGAACATCCCAGGGCCTGGATGACAAAAATGCCCCACAGGCGATATATACAAGGCATTACAAACAATATTAACACCCGGCGCTAATCGGCGCCCCGCGCATATGGAAGCACGGGCATGCGCTTAGTAGCGCAAATTGCGCCGGTGTTGTGTTTTCTGCACAAGGAGGAAACCATGATAGATATAGAAGTCCTGAAGTTAGCATTATCTAAAGAAATAGACGCGATAAAAACATACCAGGATATACTGATCAAGTGCCCAAATCTTACGGATCTTTTATCTTTATTAATAACAGAAGAACAAAAACACAAGATGTTGATAGAGAAAAAAATAACTGAACTTACCCGCGATTAAAGTACTGCTCCTAAATAAAATGGAACTTTTTATCAACTCCTGTTGTCTAATATACAAAGGAGGAAACAAAAGATGAAAAAATTAATTATATTTTTGGTAACACTCGGGTTATTTGCCGGCTTTTCGTCAACTGCCCAGGCGGGTTACAGCATTAACATTGGCTACAGCACAGGCAGGACACACGGCGGACATGATGTATATTATCCTTATTCTTACAGACACTATCATCGCGACCACTACCAACACCACTATCTATACTATCCTGACTACCCTGTTGTTGTAGAAAAGACTGTAGTGTATGAACATGTTAAGCAGGCCGGTAATGATCAGGAAAGGTTCGGTATATCCGATGTCATTATTTTAAGCAAAGCCGGCATCAACGATGATACTATTATAGATAAGATCAGGAACACGGGTTCTGTTTTTGACTTAAGCGTTGAAGAGGTAGAAGCCCTGCGCAAAGAAGGCGTCAGCGCCCGCGTTGTCAACTATATGCTCAATACTTGACCACATTGATACAGAAATGAGTAAAAAATGAAAAAGATCATCTTTCCGCTTCTTTTGCTTATCGTTAGCGGCTGCGCTACGGTAAATGTAGCGATGTATGACAAAAACGCTCATTATCCGGCCACAGACCCAAGGGCCATTGAAGTATTCCAAAAGAAACCTGAAAGCCGGAAATTCATAGAGATCGGCGAAATAACTATTGATCAAGCGCAAACGATGGAACAGGTTGAACGAGTATTCAGGATAAAGGCAGCGGAGTACGGAGGGGACGCGATCTATATTTACAGTTCTACGGAACATTCCAAGACATATGCCACCTACCCTGAATGTTATTTTTACGATGGTTTCGCGTATCCTCGCGGTCATGGCTACCATCATTATTACCCACGTTATCATAATGATTTTCGCCGCTATTACTATTGCTATGGGTCTGATTACATTGAAACTGCCACTTTTCTGACTGTTGTTGGAATT
>MNVR01000017.1 GCA_001873995.1 Candidatus Phelpsiimicrobium noxiivivens | reverse complement strand
CATCCATAAGTCTCGCGGCAGGCCTTCAAACAGGGCCCTGCCGGAAAGAATAAAAGATAAAGCTTTAAAGTTTCAGGCAATGGAAACTGTTTCCGGGCCAATCGGGAAACTGTTTCCGGGCCAATCGGGACAGTGGGGTAGTCTGTTAGCTAAATCTTGTTGTTTCAGCGGTCGTTAGGGTTTACAATATAATAATGGAAGAAAGCGCCAGGCAGGAACTGATAAAAAAGTATCAATTGGCGGGCAAGATAAGATTTTTGAGCTTCACGATACTTTTTCTTTTTCTCCTGCTTATGAAAGTAGTCGGCGGTTACTTCTACCTTAATTTTGCCGTTATAAGCCTTATATTCGTGGAAGCTGTTTTAAACCGGCCATATTCTTTTTTGTTAAAGAGGGTGGACCTTTACCGGTTTCAGTTCTACCAGATGGTCACGGACATTATCGCCATCTCATGGGTGCTTTATTACATGGGCGGTGTTGAAGCGCCATTGATAAATCTTGCATATTATGTCGTTATACTTTGGGCGGGCGTTGTATCGGATACGCTCGCTGTTTTTTTCGCGGTTGTTGTATCCGCCGTTCTATTTACAGCTGTCGTCGTGCTTGGCCATTTTGGCATTTTGCCGCGTATTACTTATTTTGATTATCATATGCCGACGCCGCAGATGTATAGTATTTTATTGGGCAACATATCTTTTCTTTTTGCCTTTGGTTATTTCAGCGCGCGGTCTTCAGATCTTACAAAATTGTTGGAAAGAAAAAAACAAGAAGACCTGCTTCGCCACAGGAGAAAATTTTTGGCTGCCGGATATCTTGTGGCTGCTATAGCCCATGATATAATAAATCATCTCATCACTATAAGGGCTTATGTAAAAATATTGTTGGAACGCCAGGATAAGCCGCAGATGCCTGGAGAAAAAGCGCGTCTTAGCGATACCGATGGCCTAAAGCGTATTGAGGAGGCAGAGAAAAATAGCGCCGAATTATTGGAAAAACTTTTGCAGTTTTCCCAGAACCCTAAGGAAAAATTCCAGCCCACTGATATAAATGCTGTTATTGAGGATGCATTAGGCCTTACGGGCCCGATAATGAAGATGGCTGACGTAAAAGTGGAGAAAGTCTTTGCGGCAGGCCTGCCGGCCATTATGGCTGACAAAGACCAGCTGCAGGAAGTATTTGTCATATTTGTCCTGAACGCCATAGACGCGATAGACAAAAAGGGAAAGATAACGGTCAGTACGCGCTATTGCTCCGATGATGGATACATAGAAGTGGCTATTGCCGACACAGGTTCCGGCATAAAGCGCGAATATTTGGATAAAATATGCGACCCATTTTTTACGACGAAGACCCCTGACAAAGGATTAGGGTTAGGCCTGACCATTGCCGGTGAGATCATAGCGCGGCATAAGGGTAAAATTGATGTTAAGAGCGAACCCGGCGTCGGCACGACTTTTACTTTGCGGTTTTCCCATGATGAAAAAAAAGATCTTAGTCATTGAAGATTTTCCGAGAGTTAGGGAGGTGCTTGAGATATTTCTGGCCAAGGCAGGATACAGTGTTTTTGCAGCGTCAAACGGTAAAGACGGCATAGAGCTTGCTCAACGCGAGAAGCCGGACCTCGTGCTTATTGATTATAAACTTCAGGACCTTGACGGCATGGATGTCTTGCGCAGCGTAAGAGTTTTTGAGAAAGAAGCAAAAATATTTGTTATTTCTGGGCTTTATGCCGAAGACCTGGAAAAAGAAGCATTAGATAACGGCGCCACGGGTTTTTTAAGCAAGAGCTTAGGCATTGAGGCTATTGTTAAGGCGGCCTGCGACGCCCTGGTTTAAGTAATCCAGAAAGGGTCTGATCATGATCGGAGAATTTATGAAAAAGATACTCAAGGTAGTTATTTTGGGCGTGTTTGTTTTTGCGTGAGCATGGTAGCCGGCCTACGCCGACGAAATCGCGGAGCTTAAAAGTCCAGATAAGCCCGCTCCAGGCGGCTATCAATGCCTTAAGCGATAAAGTGACGTCGCTTGAGCAGAAACAGATTGCCCAGGAAGAAAAGGTCGCGGATGTATCTGAGCTTCAGCAGACAGTAGAGGAGCTGAAAACAAAACCCTCCGGCCTCCTTGAAAATACTCGCGTTGGCGGCCATTTGAAACTTTACATGTTTGATCGCTCAGAGGGTAAGCGCAACGGCCAGGGCCAGTATAATAATATTTCCGGCGGGACAAATCACTTATATCTTTATTTTACTTTGGAAGCATAAAAAACTTAATATCCTGGGAATATCTTTGCACACGGCGCAATGATCTTTTTTTAACCGGTGGCGCGCGCGAGGACGGCGCGCGGGACGGTTACCGTTTTAAAGCAATATACCGTTTTACACCAAGTGGCAGGGCTTGATAGACTATAGCCACGCCAACCTTTACAATATAGATTCGACTTTTTTGAGAAATGATACTTACGATGAAGTCGCTTTTGGCGTAGATTATTTCCTGATGCCTGGTTCAATCATAATAGGGCAGTTTTCTTTGGGAGATGCTTCTAGGTCCGACGATTCGGAAAAAATACAATATAGGCGCTTTACCATAGGTTGGCGCACGACATTTTGAGCGCCTTAATACGCGCCCTGTAGAGTGAGCCGCGAGGCGCATTTAGTGAGATTCCCGCGGGTTCCGTGGGGATCGAGATCAAATGAAAAAGATAAATATTTTTCTGGCTGTTATCATTATTATGGCGTTGGGGGCATCGGCTGTTAGGAGCTATAATCTAAGCAAGCATAGGCTCCAACGTCAGACGCGCTTTCTCATGGATACCTATGTGACGGTTAAAGTGGCCGCGCCTAAAAAAGAGGCGCTGACAGCCATAAACCGCGCTTTTGACAGGATGAAGGAGGTAAGCGCTAAGTTCAATGCTTATGATGTTAAAAGCCCTTTATACCTTTTTAATCAAAAAAATGTCCCGATCTCTGACCCTGAGGTTTTAAAAGTAATTCGCGCTGCTTTAGATGTAAGCGAGAAGACTGACGGCGCTTTTGACATTACAGTCGCGCCTTTGACACGACTATGGGGGTTTAGCACAACATCCGGCCCGCCGCGTGTGCCCTCGCCCGATGAGATCACAGAGGTTTTAAAAACGATAGGTTTTCGTCACCTTTCTTTTAAGGACGGCGCTCTCATTAAGGACCAGGATAATATTCAAATAGGATTAGGGGCGATTGCCAAGGGCTATGTTGTAGGTGAGGCTATCAAGGCCTTGAAAGATGCAGGCATTACTTCTGCCGTTGTAGCCGCGGGCGGAGATGTTTACGCCCTGGGTAAGAACAGGTCTAAATTTTGGAAGGTAGGTATTAAAGATCCCAGAGGGGATGAGCCCTTAGGATATTTGGAAGTAGAAAATAGGGCTGTCATGGGGTCAGGAGACTATGAGAGATTTTTTATAAAAGATAATAAAAGATACCACCATATTTTTGACCCGAGAACCGGATATCCGGCGCGGATGTGCCAGGGTACTTTTGTTATTTACTCGGAGCCTATGTTGGCTGACGCGTGGGCTACAGCGCTTTTTGTCATGGGGCCTGAACGAGGGTCAATGATCATTGAGAGAATACCTGATATGGGCAGCCTCGTGGTCACGGCAACCGGTGATATAATTATTTCGGAGAGTTTAAAAAAGGCGTTTACAAGCGCTAAAAAATAAAGGTAAACCGTATGCGTTTAAAAATGTTAATTATGCGCGTCACAGTTGTTCTAATATTTTTGTTCTTAGTTTCGCCGTGTTTCGCGATGACGCTTTTAACGCAAAGAGAGGTTTTAAGGCTTGTGTTCGGTGAAGACGCGCGGATAGTCAGCGAACAAAAAGCTCTTTCAGTTGGCCAAATAGAGGCAGTTAAGATAAAGGCAGGTAAATGTTTTCACGCGCAAAAAGTGTATACTTTTCATTTCGGCGAAAGGGAAGGAAGGCGGTTCGGCGCGGCCATTATTCTGGAGACTCCGGGTAAGCGGGGGCCTATACAATTCATTGTCGCGCTTGATCTTGACGCCAAGGTTAGAGATGTGCTTGTAATGAGATATGTTGAGACAAGAGGCAGGCCTATCGCGCGAAAGACTTTTCTAAGGCAGTTTATCGGCAAAACCGGCAAAGACGCCCTTGTATTAAATGGAGATATCGTGGCCATTAGCGGAGCGACTATTTCTTCGCAAGCCGCGGTTTGTACGGTCAAAGAGGCTATCGCGCTGTATGAGGTGTTGTACCTATGATCACTAGATTCAGGGATTGGCGTATAGGTAAAAAACTTTTCTATAGTTTCGGTGTTATTTTATTTTTTTTAGTCGTTGTAGGCGGGTATACGGTTTTTTCACAGATAAATATCAAACAGAAGGCCAGGGAGGTTGAATCCCGTGATTTTTATTGCGTTAGATTGATCTCGGCGCTTTCGGAAAACATCCTTAGGATCGGCGGCTTAGCAGGAGACACCGTGTCTGCGGGTAAACAAAACGCCCTGGAAGAGTTGAATATTCATCAGGAGAAGTTCCATATCCTGGTAGCCGAACTCAAAGGCCTCATCCGCGGCGATACCGAACAATCCGCGGAACTGGAAGCAGCTGAGATAAAATTTGACGAATATTGCGCTACCAGTCAATTATTCGTAAGTTCTTTTAACGGTGAAAAATTTGAAGCAGATAAAGATACAACATTAAAATTTTATAAGTTAAGCCAACAACTAAACCGGCAGCTTGTCTCTTTTAGTGACGAATATGTAGCGCATTTTTCACAATCTCTTGGCAATATCTATGACTTGGCAGATAACGCCGAAAGGTTTAATTTTTTGTTATCTTTTTTTACGGTTTTATTCGGCGTATTACTTGCCTGGAGAATGACGAAATTCATTCATTCTTCCATACATCAGCTTATTGTGGGTTCAGAGAATTTTGCCAAGGGTAAGTTTGAATATCGCATTCTGCCTTCGTCTAAAGATGAGTTGGGACAGTTGGCTATCTCTTTTAACTGGATGGCAGAGAGCATAGCAGGGAACATTAATGATATAATAGTGGTTGCTGATAAGTGGGAGACTGTTTTTATCAATTCTTTCCAGGATTGGGTATTGATATGCGATAAAGATTCCAAGATCACTAAGGCGAACAAGGCTTTTATTGTTGCTTTAAATATAACACCTGAGTTTGTTGTCGGCCGGACTTATTGCCAGATAGTCCGCGGGGTTAAAGATGATGGCCGCGCCTGTCTGGGCATAGAATCTAAAAAGACAAAAAAGGAGACTGTCGCTGAATTTTTTGAGCCGCGCTTAGGCCTATTTTTTGAAGCAACTGTCTCTCCCATATTAGATAACGCGGGAGAAATTGTAAAGATTTTGCTCATTATAAAAAACGTTACGGCGCGCAAAGAAGTTGAAAAAGAACAGCGCCTGACCCAATTAGGAAAGTTGGTATCAAACATAGCCCACGAAGTGAATAATCCGCTTATGATCATCTCCGGCCGGGCCCAGCTGGCGCTCTTAGAAGATATCAAGGACAAAAACCTCAAAAATAATTTTGAGATCATAACAAAAGAATGCCTGAGGGCTAAAGGTTATATCGCTAATCTTCTTCAAATTTCCAGGCCAAGCAAGGGTGAAGTTGAGCGAACGGATATCAATAAAGCGCTGGAAGATATCTTTATTTTGGTAGAGCATCAATTTGCCTTGTCAGGCGTTAAGTTAAATAAACACTTTGCGCAGGGCCTGCCGGCTGTCTGGGCTGACGCGAAACAGATACAGGCAGTCTTTTTAAACCTTATCAATAACGCGTGTGACGCTGTAGCCGCTGAAAAAGGCAGGATAGATGTTGCCACGTCGCTGGAAAAGGATCGTATAAGGATAGATGTTTCTGATTCAGGACCGGGCTTGACGCAAGATGTGATAAGCCATATGTTTGAGCCGTTCTATACTACAAAAAAAGGTGGTACTGGTTTAGGCCTTTCCATATGTTATGGTATCATCAAAACTCATAAAGGAGAATTAAAGGCTGATAGTGTTATTGGTAAAGGGACTACGATCACGGTGTTGTTGCCAGTTGATAGTCCAGAAGGGACAGACCGGGCAAATTCATTATAATGGCCGGGTCTAGTCCAGAAGGGATCTAATAATGGCTAAGATATTAATCGTGGATGATGAAGTAGAAATATTAAAGATATTCCAGCAATTTTTGATCATGTCTGGTTTTGAGGTCATTTTAGCCTCAGGCGGCAGGGAGGCCGTTAAGATCATTAGGTCGGGGCAGAGAATAGACCTGATGGTCTTGGACCTTGTTATGCCGGGTTATCCGGGGGTGGACGTTTTAAGCGATATGAAAGACGCGGGCATAAGCCTGCCTTATATTATTCTAAGCGGCACTATGGAATTGCATGATTTTATTGATGAGCTAAAGGCCCTGGGTTGCCCGAGGCAGGATATTTACAGTAAGCCTATTGACCTGAAAGAACTTCTTGAAGTGCTGAAAAAGAAACTGGCGTTATATTCCTGAGACTTCTGTTTTTGCGTTCATGTAGACCTTAACAAAGATCTCGTTTGAGCCGGATGAGCGCAGTCTATATGTCTGGAACCAGTAGCTGCCGTCAGAGGAGAGAGAATACTCTACTTGGTAAAGATAATATTTGGTAAGATCTACTTTGGCCTGTGTTAGCGCTTTTTCGGATATTGGTATGGAATCTTTTAAGCTTAACGTAGGAACTTCATCCGCGTAGGCTCTAAAGGCGCACAGGGAAAACCATGAGAACATAAAAATAATAGCCAGGGATTTAATTCTTCTTTTCATAAGGGCCTCCAATATGTATAATTATAACACCTAATGAGCGATATTAAAGAATTTTTTAAGATCGTAGTGGCAAAGAATGCTTCTGACCTCCACTTGGACGTCGGTTTGCCGCCCATGATGCGTTCCAACGGCATTTTGGAAAAACTGGGCGACAAGCCCCTTGACCGTGAAGAAGTATGGGAGATGATAACTAAGATCCTGCCGGATGACAAAAAAAATATAATTCCGGGCCAGGAGATAGACTTAGGCATTGAGATAAAAAACATAGCGCGCTTTCGCGTCAATGTCTTTTATGACAAAAACGGTTTATGCGCGGCGTTCCGTTTTGTGCCTAGCGTGATCAGGCCTCTTGCGGGGCTGGGGCTGCCGGATATAGTCTCAGATGTGGCGGAGATGAGGCGAGGCCTTGTGCTTGTAACTGGCGTAACAGGCAGTGGCAAATCAACGACGCTCGCCTCCATTATTGATCGCATAAACTCCACCAGGCACGATCATATTATTACCATAGAAGACCCTATAGAGTTTATTCATAAACATAAAAATTGCATTGTTAATCAACGGGAGATAGGCGCGCACGCTCACTCTTTTTCTGATGCCTTGCGAGCGGCCCTGCGTGAAGACCCGGACGTTATTTTGGTAGGTGAAATGCGCGATCTTGAGACTATTTCCATGGTTATGACAGCCGCTGAAACAGGCCATCTTATTTTGGGAACGCTGCATATGAGGGGCGCGGCTCAGGCAGTTGACAGGATCATTGATATATTTCCGCCGCACCAGCAGGAGCAGATACGCATACAATTAGCTGAGTCATTAGAGATGGTGGTTTCTCAGGTACTTCTCCCGTCGGTTGACGGTAAAAGCAGGCTGTTGGCCAGCGAGGTTATGGTGTGCACGACCGGCATTCGTCAGCTTATCCGCGGCAAAAAGACTCATCAGATCTTTACGGAGATAGAGACAGGCAGTCAACGGGGTATGCAGACGCTTGAAAAATCGTTGAAAAATCTGGTCAATGCTGGTAAGATTTCCGCGGATGTAGCTCTTCCATGGGTCCGCTACAAAAAATTATTTGAGAGTGCTTAAGAAAAAATATCGCCGGGATGGTGGAATTGGCAGACACATACGTTTGAGGGGCGTATGCCGTAAGGCGTAAGGGTTCGACCCCCTTTCCCGGCAAGATTTTAATGAGACAAATCATCCTGCTTGATATGTCTCATTAGGGACGGGTATCTGTCCGCTTGTCCTTTATATAACTGGAGCGTTCAATACGCTTGGCAGCTTCTTTTAGCTCCGCGCCGATCTCACTTATTTGCGCCACGTGGTTTAGTTCTTTTTTCTCGTTAGTCACAACACCGATAGAAACCGAGAGCAGGGCGAACTTTTGCTCTACTCCTTTTCTGTCATGGCCTACGATAAAACCTGCGGCCCGGTCGTCTTCGTTGTAGAAGCTGGGGGCTTTTTTTTCAAATTCCGAGATGACCTTTTCGCAGATGGCGTCTACTCTATCGGGTGTTGTTACAACGACGAAATCATCGCCTCCTATATGGCCTATAAAATCCTCCGTGTTTCCCAGCTCTTGGGTTGAGCGTATCAATAGCCTTGCAGTATCGCGTATGACTTCATCTCCATGCCTGAAGCCGTATTTGTCGTTGTAAACTTTGAATTTGTCTAAGTCTATATAAGCTACGGCGAATTGCACCTTTTTTTCTATACGGTTCTGCAGCTCGTTTAAAATAGAGACGTTGCCTGGCAGTCTTGTTAATGGGTTTGCTTCCAGGTCGCGCTCAGTCCGGCGCAATATCATTTTTATACGGGCTAGCAATTCTTGCGGTTCAAAGGGCTTGATTATATAATCATCGGCGCCGGCGTTAATGCCTGAGACTTTGTCGATCACTTCGCTCTTTCCTGTAAGCATTATGATGGGTAAGTGTGACATAAGGATATCTTTTTTTATTATGCCTGTAAGCGTCGGGCCGTTCATTTTTGGCATATTGTAGTCAGCTATGACCAGGTCTGGCGCTTTATTTTTGATTAGGATCAAGCCTTCTTCGCCATCCTGGGCCTGCAGGACTTCATAGTCTTCCTGGGCAAGCGTTAGAGCCAGGACGTCGCGGATATCCGGGTCGTCGTCTATGACGATGATCCTATGTCTTGACATTAAACGCCTCCTTGATCTCCTTGGTTAAGTCATCCGCTGAGAAGGGTTTGGTAAGATACTTGGCGACTCCGAGGGTAAGGCCGTGTTTTTTATCGTCCTCTGAAATATATGTCCCAGTCAATACGACAATAGGGATGTCGCAGGTTTTTTTATCCAATTTTAATTGTTTTATGACTTCAAACCCGTTCATCCCGGGCATGTTTATGTCTAGGAGGATCAGGTCAACGTTCTTTGTTTTTATATTTTCCAGCGCGTCCAGGCCATTATAGGCTTTTTCCGGCACGATGTTATTGTCTTTAAGGCATATGGCGATAATATCCACAATGTCGGGGTCGTCGTCTACGATCAAAACCGATTTTTTGTTTGGCCTTCCTTTAACTTTTTCAAAAACTTTTTTTATGATGCCCACGAGTTCCTCTTGGCGGAATGGTTTGGATATATAGTCCAAAATACCGTGCCTGTATTGAGAATCTTGAGCTAAGACAGAAAGGATGATAATGGGGATATTGTGCGTGTTGGGGTCGTCCTTTAAGTGTTTGGCGACTTCAAAGCCGTTGATGCCAGGCATCATGATATCAAGAATGATCAGGTCAGGTTTTTCCCGTTGCGCCGTCAAGATACCGTCCTGTCCGTTCCCGGCTTCTATCACTTTAAATCCTTCTTCAGCGAGATAGAGGCGCACTATTTCTCTTATGTCGGCCTCGTCGTCAATAACTAAGATCTTTTTCATATGACTCCTCTGGGCAGGGTAAATGAGAATGTTGATCCTTTGCCCGGTTGACTTGAGATGGTTAATTTCCCTTTGTGCGCCGCTACAATGGATTTGACTAAAGACAGCCCCAGGCCTGTTCCTTTTACTTTTGCGTTGACGTCATTGTCAATCCTAAAGAATTCTTCTCCGAGCTTGGCCAAGTCTTTTTCGGGTATGCCTATGCCATTGTCTGACACCGAGACCTGAACGGTCTCTGGATCCAGCATTTTGGCTTTTATTGTTATGCGTCCGTTCTCTGGGACGAATTTGATGGCGTTACCCACGAGGTTTATGAAAACGCGCTCAATCTGTATTTTGTCACCTTTGACAAGCGGTGAGCCGGTCGGCAGGTCAACAAGGAATTCTATCGCCTTTTCTTTCATCGCCGGGGCCAGCATATCCGTCAGGCTGTCTGTTATATTTTTTAAGTTCAGTGATTCAAGCTTTAGCTCCACGCGCCCGGATTCTATCCTTGATATATCCAGCAGGTTGTTGATAAGCTGGGAAAGGTTGTCAGAGTGTTTATTTATTTTTTCCACCCTTTCTTTTGCCTCCGGAGGCAAAACGCCAAGTTTGCCTAAGGCTAAGATGGACGCGTATCCTTTTATGGATGTTAGCGGAGTGCGTAATTCGTGTGAAACAGCGCTGATGAAGTCGGTTTTTCTTTTACTGATCAGTTTGATCTCTTCAAGGGCCGCTGATAATTCTTTGGTTCTTTGCTGGATCTTTGCTTCTAATTCCTGGTGGGAACGCCAGGTCTCTTCAAATAATTTGGCGTTTTCCAAAGCCTGCCCTATTTGTGTAGCCAGGATATAAACGAGGTCTTTGTCACCTTCGGTCAGGCGCGTGTATGGAGATTCGCAGCCCAAGATGAGCGCGCCTATGGCGCCGTCTTTTTTCATCATAGGCGCGCAGACGAAGGATGATATATCAAGAAGTTTGATAAGATCAGGTATTTCTTTGCTAGCTTTATCCTTGTCCGTGTCCAGCGAAGAGAACACCTTGTTCTTATCCAGCACTTTATCTAAAATAAGAGGGTGGTTCAGCAGTTCTTTTATGATGTAGTTGGTTTCTTCCATCGTATAGCCGATAGAAATGCGCGCGCGGTAAATGTTAGCGTCGTCTTTAGAAAAGGCAAGGGCGCGATCAAAACCGAGTTCCACGATGTGTTTCTCTTCAAGTTTTCTGAATATTTCTTCTTCGTCTAAG
This sequence comes from Candidatus Phelpsiimicrobium noxiivivens, assembly GCA_001873995.1. Taxonomy (GTDB): domain Bacteria; phylum Omnitrophota; class Gorgyraeia; order Velamenicoccales; family Velamenicoccaceae; genus Phelpsiimicrobium; species Phelpsiimicrobium noxiivivens. Next base: position 30,062 of record MNVR01000017.1, on the reverse strand, counting down.
GTCGTAGAGATCATGCGCGTGAGTTTTTGCAGGGTGACGAGGCCTGTGACCTTTTTGTCTAATTCTTCCTGAGCGTGGTGAAGTTCTAGGTCTGTCTGGACGATAAGTTTGGCTTGGCCGTCCAACTCATCAAAAGCTCGCTTGAGTTTGGCGAGTTGTGCCTGGAGCTCTTTTATTTTTTCCATCTTAAAGACGAGAATGATGATAAGGGCGATGACGGCGATAAGGCCAAACATTCCCGCGAAATTGAGGATGTTCTCTAATATGACCGGTTCTTTAAACGAGTTTGTTAGCGGCATGGGATTCGCCTATGGTTAATATGGCAATTGTTTCATTGTGGAAGTATGGTTCTCCGTAATGCTCAACTGATTTTAACGGCGCTTGTTCTCCATATGTGCATATCCCCAGGATGGGGACGTCGCCCAGTACTTCTTTTATACGCGATAACTCTTTCTCTGTCAACCGTCCAAGAAGTTTATGGCGCGAGATGGATTCAAAGATGATAGCGCCTTTGATAGTTTTATCCTGTAAAGCGCTCTTGGCTTCTTGCGCCGCTTGGGCAGCGGCATCTAGCGCCCAGTCCTTAGTGCCCATCATGAGGCGCGCGTCGTTTCCTTCCGAGGCGTCTCCCTGGCAGACCAGGCCGCCGTCTTCGTCTATGCGCAGCGCATTCCTTAAAAGGTATTCAGATTCTCCGGGCACGTAAAGCCCCAGAGGATAATAAATGCTCATGCGTATTAGTGTATTTTTTATCTCTTCTTTTGATTTACCGAAGTATTCTTCATAAATTGATATCGCGGGCTTGCCTTCTATTTTTTTTATGATATTGCCCTTGACTTCGGTTATGGTGTGAGGTTTTCCAAGAGGCTTCCAGCCGTGGCGCACTCCTATGCCAAAGAGATCCTCTCCGGAAAAAATAGCGCCGATGAGGCTGTTGGCCAACAGCTCGTTGTTAAAATATTGGTAAGTTTTAAAAAATCTTAAATTATCCGCGCTGGAGCCGCCGAAGACCGGGAAACTTGATCCGACGACGTCTTTGATACCCCGCAGAAGGTCTGATCCATTTTCTACCAGGCCGTCGGATAAGATAAGTGCCATGTCCCGCTGGGTCATTCCTAAGTTTTTAAGAGCCTCGCGGGCGAATTCTTCTCCAGCGGCGCGCGGGCCTTTTGTATTAATGGGGCCTGATGCCGCAAGGCCAAATTTTATTTTATCAGAATTTATAAGCATTACCCCGACGCCGTATTTGAGGATCCCATGGGAAGAGATGAGGGCGGCGCCGCTGCAACCAAGCAGTTTTATATTGCCCAGGCTATAGGTAATGCCTTCTAAAAGCCTCTTATCAGCGAAGTGGATCGTAGAGAATAAAATACCAAGAGTAATCTCTCTATGGTGGAGTTGATACAGGGCGAGTTTGGCCGCTTCTGCAGCTGCCAGGAAAGGATCTTTTTTTTCGCTCACGCCGATGCCTATGAAGGTGCTCATTGAACTAAAAATAACCTAAATCACGTGAAGAGTCAAGCAGTTATATCAAATGAGCATGGGAGCCTCAAACTTTCCTTGACAACAGAGGATTTCATAGGTAAAATTCTGACCACAAAAAGTTATTTATCCAGTGAAGTCCCAATGGCTACTTTGTGGCCGTTGGGGCTATGAGCACCAAAATTTATTTATGTCAGTCCCCATCGTCTAGTCTGGCCTAGGACACGAGCTTTTCAAGCTTGCGGCACCGGTTCGAATCCGGTTGGGGACGTGAATTTTCCCGTCCCAAAATACAGTGAAAACAGTTGACTCTCCCTGCTTCTATATATAATATATAGTAATAAGTTACGTAATTTATACCGCATCCAGTCCGCCGGAGGCGAATGGGTGGGATTACGTCCCTAAAGGGGCTCTATAATAATAGTAGAGGTGTGCCATGAAGAAAAGCTCTGATATTTTAGTAATTGAAGATGAAAAAGAGGTATCGGAAACGCTGGGTCAGGTTCTTTATGCCGCAGGCCATAACGTGAGCATGGCGAGTTCGGCCAAAGAAGGTTTAAAGATGCTCAAAGATATAAAGTGCACCGTGGTAATAGCGGAGCTCAGGATGCCGGACATGAGCGGTTCGGATCTCGTGCGCGCCGTTAAGAACATAGACACTAAAATAAGTATTGTAGTTATCACGCCGTATCTCTTTATCAATTCTGCTATTGAAGTCATGGAAGACGGCGCATTTGGATACATTACTAAGCCTTTCAACCCCAGCGAGATAAGGATCGTAGTAGAACACGCTGTGGAACGCTACGCGCTTATGGATGAAGCAAATAAGAAATCGTATTATTACGACTTATCTATTTTAGACGGCCTGACTGGTGTTTATAATCATCGCTATCTTCATGAAGTCTTAGACCGCGAAATAACTCGCGCGCGCCGCTATCCTCAGCATTTCTGCGCGATCATGACGGATGTGGATAATTTTAAAAAATACAATGATACAAACGGTCACATGGCGGGCGATGAACTCTTACGGGGTTTGACAAACCTTTTTGTCCGCTCCGTCAGGAATTTAGATATGGTCTTTCGTTACGGCGGTGAAGAATTTGTGATCCTGATGATAGAAACAGACAAGAAGGGCGCGGTCTTAGCCGCAGAGAGAGTGTTGAATCTCGTGCGCTTAAGCCTGCCTACCACCATTAGCATGGGTATTTCTGATTATCCGGCTGACGCGGCCGAAAAAGACGTCTTAATAGACAAAGCGGATAAGGCGCTATATCAGGCCAAGATCACTGGCAAGAACAAGGTCTGCGTGGCATAAGAGCCAATGAGAATATCTATTCTGGATGCTCAACATACTATTTTTCAGGGCGCTGTTTCAGAGGCCATATTGCCAGCTACCGATGGAGAAATGTCTATATTAGATGACCACGAATCTATTTTTGTAGCTTTGGGTAAAGGCCTTATTAGGCTTAGGCCCGTGGCAAAACTTGGAGCGCATGATTTAACGCCTATTCGCGTCCACAGAGGTTTGGCGAGGATGAGAAATAATGAACTGATCATTTTGGTGGAGTAGGGGCGCCGTTATGCGGAATTTAACAATAGCGTTAGTTATGTTCATCAGCACCTTGGGCCCATCCCTTATTATTGCTCTAGTCGGATACGCGGCTGTCCGGGCTTTAGGCAGGAACCCCGCGGCGTCGCCCAAGATCATGTTAGCTATGGGGTTTGCTTTTTTATTCGCCGAAGGAATTGCTGTCATCGCCCTTGTTATGATATATAATCTATTCAAATGAGACAGATCATCCTGCTTGGTCTGTCTCATTAGTTAAATATGGAGTTTGCATGGTTTGGTCTCTGATCCTAATACAAGTTATTACTTTTGGCGTGATAATCGTTGTCTTGCGCCTTCTATTCGGTAGCCAGCTCAAAGTAGCCTTGAATAGGTTGCAAACCCTTCATCAGGATAGCTTGGAAAAAGAAAATATTTTGAATAAGGAGTTAGAGCGTGTCAGGATCCAATCTGATAGTGAGATCGCGCGCAGTAAAGAGGAAGCTAATCGCTTAATTGAGAACGCGCGCCACAGCGCAGAGAAAATAGCTTTGGAGGCATCAGAGCGCGCTGAGCAGCAAGTAAAAAAGACCGTGGCTGAGGCCTTGGATAAAACAAAGAAAGTGGAGTCTGAGATGATGGCGAGCGCCGAAGAGAAGGCTGTGACTTTAGCGCAGGAGCTTATCGCTTGCGCGTTCTCTACTAAAGGCCAGGAGCTTTTGCACGCGCAGCTCATTGATGATCTTATTGAGGAATTAAAAAAAGTAGATAAAGCGAAATTGGCCGTCAAAGTAGGTATAGCTGAGGTTTTGACGCCCTTACCGCTTTCACCGCAGGAAGAAGCCAGGATAAAAGAGATCCTTGTCTCTAAGTTAGATCTTGATCTTAAGATAGAGCAAAAGATCGAAGCGTCTCTTATCGTAGGCATGGTCATAAAATTAGGCGGGCTTGTCATAGACGGAAGTTTAAAGAATAAAATGGTTAAAGCGATGAGCGCGCTAAAGTTAAGCAGGGCTTAAAGACACGTATGGGAAGAACCTCAGCCATCAAAATAGAGCCGTTTGAGATAAAAGAGGTTGGTGTCGTTACAGAAGTCAAACGCGGCATCGTTAAAATAGAGGGTTTGCCGAGCTGTATTTATGGCCAGATTGTAGAGTTTAGCGATGTTAACCGTAAAGGGCTCGTCATTGATTTTAACGCGCGTGAGGTAATGGCCTTTATCTTAGGCGATGAGAAAGATATAAAGTTAGGCTCTACGGTATCAAGCCACAACGAAGTATTTTCACTCCCTGTTGGAGAGAATTTTATCGGCCGCGTTATCTCAAGCACCGGTGAGCCTCTTGATGACAAAAGCTATGTTATTGAAAGTGATACCTTTAGCCCTGTTTTTCGCAAGGCGCCCGGAGTGCTTGACCGCGTGCCCATAACTGAGCAGCTCTATACGGGTATAAAGATCCTAGACAGCATTATCCCCATAGGAAAAGGCCAGCGCGAATTGATAATTGGAGACCGCCAAACAGGCAAGACAACTCTGGCTTTAGATACCATAATCAATCAAAAGGGCAAGAATGTTATCTGCGTCTATTGCTGGGTGGGCGGGTCTCACGCGTCCTTATTAAAGATTATTCACACCCTTGAAGAGATGGAGGCTCTTGATTATACCATTATCGTAGCAGCCTCTGCATCAGCCTCTTTAGGAGAACAGTATTTAGCGCCTTATGTGGCAGCTACTATGGCTGAATATTTTATGTATTCCGGCCGGGATGCCTTTGTCGTGTTTGACGATCTTACAAAACACGCCTGGATATATCGGGAGCTTTCATTGCTCTTGGAAAGGTCTCCGGGCCGCGAGGCATATCCTGGAGATATTTTTTATCTTCATTCGCAATTAATGGAACGCGCGGGCCGGCTGAATCCTGAGATGGGCTCAGGATCCATGACGTTTTTCCCTATTGTGGAGACGCTGCAGGGAGACATAACCGGATATATACAGAGTAACCTTGTGTCCATGACCGACGGACAAGTGTATATATCAAGCGGCCTTTTCCGCGAGGGGTTCAAACCAGCCATAGACCTGGGCCTATCGGTGTCGCGCATAGGCAGTAAGGTCCAGTCTGACGCTTTGCGCGAGGTGAGCGACACACTGCGCTTAGATTACGCCCAATATAAAGATATGCTTAGGCTTATGCGCGTCAAAACAAAAATATCTACGGAGATCTCGGAGAAATTAAGGAGGGGTGAGGCGCTTTCGCTGTTATTGGTGCAGGATGCCCATAAACCTGTATCCGAATTGGGCCTGATCATCCAGCTCTACGCCTTTAAGAGAAAGATACTTGAGATACTTTCGTCCGAAGGCCTAAGCCTTTTTGGCCGCGAAATAATGGAATATTTAGAAGAGCTTCATCCAGGCCTCCTTAAAGCCTTGCTTGAGAAGAAGATGCTATCGCCCGAGGTCAAAGAAGAACTTGACCGCGCGTTTATGGAGTTCTTCAGGGAGAAGAAGGTAGTATGATACCCTTGGTCAAGCTCAGAGAAGATCTAAGGTTCGCGAATGAGCTTCAGGATATGATAGAGGTTTTAAAAGGCGCTACAGCAAGCCAGTTCCGCGGCCTTCAGCTACGTAGGAAAGGTTTTGAAGATTTCAAATTAAAGCTTGAGGAATTTTTAGAGCAGATAGACGCGCAAAATATTGCGCACCCTTTTTTAACATCACGGCCCCAATTACCCAAGGTTATTTTGATGATCACTTCCGACGAAGGTTTTTTGGGGAGCCTGAATACGATGGTGATAAACGCCGGGCTTGAGCAGGCCACGTCCAGTGATGAATTGATAGTAATGGGTGAAAGAGGCGCGCGTTATTTGTCTGAGAGCCAGAGCGGCGCCTTTACTGTCTTGCCGGGCATAGGCGATGATATCACTTACAATCGGGCGGTAGCGGTCAGAGATCTGCTTATCTCTAAATTCTTAAGTAAAAGTATAGGAGCTGTCATAGTCTCTTATCCGGTATTTTTATCATTGACCGCGCAACGCATAGATACTGCTCGTCTTTTGCCTTGCGGCAGTATTTTCGGCGAGAAGAAGGATGTCAGGCGCAAAGTTACAAGGCATATAGAGTTTTTGCTGGGACCATCTAAGGCCAGGGTGGTTGATTTTATGGTAAAGTCGTATCTTATGCAGAAGTTATATGAAATGTTTTGGGAGGCTAAGCTTTCGGAGTGCGCGGCGCGCATTATTCATTTAGAAGGCAGTCATGAGGAGATCTTAATCGCGAATAAAAAGCTCCAATATGAATATTTTAAACATCTCCATGAAAAAAGCGATAAGAATATTAGGGAGATCTTCGCGAGCCGCCGGCGTTGGAGACGCGCAGGGGTAGAGGAAAACGCATGAGAGAGGTAAAGCTAAACCTAAGATCAAACTTGCCTACGGGGAAAATCTTGTCTGTGCGCGGTCCTGTAGTTGATGTGGTATTTGAGCGTGAAGAGGACTTACCATTTATTTATGAGATATTAAAGGCTGCGACACATGAAGGCCAGGAGATTGTGCTGGAGGTTATAGAGCATCAGGCAGGTTTCATAGCCCGTTGTATTTCTTTGACGCCGACCTATGGCATGGCCAGGAGCTCGCAGGCCCGCAGGACAGGTGATTCGCTTTCTATACCAAGAGGAGAGGCCGCTTTGGGCAGGGTATTAAACGTCTTAGGCGAGCCCATTGATAAAAAGGGCCCTATAAATTCAAACGCGTTTTTTTCAGCCCGGCGCGTAAGCGCTATTAAAGAAAAAATAAGCTTAGGAATGAAAGAAAAAGAAAGTTACGAGATCATAGAAACCGGCATCAAGATGATAGACCTTCTTTTCCCGCTTTTAAAAAATACAAAGACCGGTATTCTTGGGGGAGCCGCGTTAGGCAAGAGTTTGCTTACGTTAGAGATCATTCATAACATTATTAAAAAACAACAGTGGCTTTGTGTTTTCACAGGGGCAGGGGAGCGTATTCGCGAAGGCAACGAACTCTATTTTGAATTTTTGAGAAGTGAGATCTTGCCGAAGTCTATCCTGGTCTTTGGCCAGATGGATGAGTCTCCGGGCGCTCGGTTTGAAGTCGTTTCCACTGGCATAGCCTTCGCGGAATCGTTGCAGGAGGACGGCCACAGCGTACTATTTCTTATGGACAATGTGTTTAGGTTTGCCCAGGCTGGTTCTGAATTGTCAGCCCTTTTGGGTAGGATACCGTCAGAGACAGGTTATCAGCCTACCCTGACTAGCGAAATAGGCGAGTTCCATGAGCGTATACGCTCAAGGCTCGGCGCTTCTATCACGGCTATTGAAGCGGTCTATGTCCCGGCGGATGACCTGACGGATCCAGCGGTCGTGTGCATCTTTTCTCATTTGGATTCTATACTTGTTTTGTCACGCTCAAGGGTTCAACGCGGGCTATATCCCGCTATTGACCCGCTCATGTCGTCTTCGGCGTATTTAAATCCACGCGTCGTAGGCAAGAGGCATTTTGATGTGGCTCAGGATGTGATAAGGCTTTTTCATAAATTTGATGAGCTTCAGCGGTTAGTTGCCATAATCGGTGTTGAGGAACTTTCAAAGAATGACCGTATTATTTTCCATAGAGCGCGCAAGCTTGATAATTTTCTGACCCAGCCATTTTTTACAGCGGAGGTTTATACCAATAGGAAGGGTAAGTATGTGAGCCTGGAGGAGACGCTGGCAGGGTGCGAGCGTATTATTTCAGGCCGCACGGATAGTGTCCCTGACGAAGATTTTTATATGATGGGGCCTCTGATACCCCAAACCCAGTGAGACAAATCATTCTGTTCGATTTGTCTCATTCGTTGTCTCATTCGTCTCATTCGTGAGGATCAAATATGCTGAAATTAGGCGAGTTGCTTATTAAAAAGGGTGTCGTAACGCAGGCGCAGCTTGAGGTGGCGCTGCGTGAACACAACAAGACCGGAGAGCTTTTGGGCAAGTCTTTAGTTAGGCTTGGAATTATCTCCGAAGAACAACTTTTGATGGCTCTCGCCGAACAGTTATCCATACAATTTATCCCAAGCTTGAAAGATAAGACTGTGCCTGATCAAGTCATTAAGGCGGTACCGGCGCGTTTCGTGTGGCATTATAAGTTTATGCCTTTGGCTCTGCGTGGAGACCTTCTGACCATCGCTATTTCCAATCCTCTGGATGTCTGGCCCACGGAAGACATTAAATTTCATCTTGGTTTTGAAGTGGAGGTGGTCCTGGCTGTTGAGATAGAGATCATGGCCGCTATCAAGACGTATTATGGCCTGGGCGCGGCTATAGTTGAAGGCATACTAGACAAGAAAGATGAGGCGCCTAAAAAGCAGGACGAGAGCGTGACTGTCCTGGATTCGCCTGAGAAGATGGCGCAGGATGCTTCGGTGGTCCGGCTCGTAAATCAGCTTTTGGCAGAGGCCATACAGTCGCGCGCGACTGACATTCACATAGAACCTTACCGAGACCGCGTCAAGGTTCGCTACAGGATAGATGGCATACTTTATGATGTGCCTGTTCCGGACACAATAAAACAACTTCATCTGGCGATTACCTCGCGCATCAAGATTATATCTAATATGGATATCGTGGAGCGCAGGCTTCCGCAGGATGGCCGCGCTAAGGTTAAACTTGGCGAGATGGACGTGGACCTGCGTATTTCTATAATTCCTACGCTATACGGCGAGAACCTTGTAATAAGGGTCCTGCCGACACAGATGCTTTTTAGCATGGCGGACCTCGGGCTGTCTGCGCAAGACCTTGAGATGATAGAAGAGCTTATACAGAAGCCCCATGGCATTATTTTTCTTACTGGGCCCACGGGGTCTGGCAAGACTACGACGCTGTATTCGTTTCTGTCAAGGCTCAATAAGCCGGATGTCAAGATAATCACCGTAGAAGATCCTATTGAATATGACCTGACAGGCGTCACACAGCTTCAGGTTAACTCTAAAATAGGCCTTACATTCGCCAGCGCCCTGCGGAATCTCCTCAGGCATGACCCTGATATCATGATGGTCGGCGAGGTCAGGGACTTAGAGACCGCGGAGCTCGCTATCAGGACAGCCCTTACGGGCCACCTTGTATTTTCCACTCTGCATACCAATGACGCGTCGTCAGGCGTGACGAGGCTTGTGGATATGGGTATGGAGCCATATCTGGTCGCATCCAGCGTTCAGGCTTTTATCGCGCAGCGCTTAGTCAGGACTATATGCTCGGATTGTAAAGAGAAGGTAGCGCTAAAAGATGCCATGAAGAAAAAAGAAGACCCTAAAGAACAGCTTGAGATCATAGAGAAGCCTGAGTATATCTATAAAGGCAAGGGCTGTGAGAATTGTAAGTTCACAGGATACAGAGGCAGGGTGGCCATATATGAAATACTTCTTATGAACGAACAGCTCCGTCAGTTGGTTTTAGATAAAGCAACAGCGCACCAGATAAAGAAAAAAGCCATAGAACTTGGGTTAAGGACGCTTTTGCGTGAAGGTTGGGGTAAAATAAAAGACGGCCTGACAACGCCGGAGGAGGTCCTGCGCGTTACGGAAATGGGATAAATTATGCCGACATATACATATTTGGCAAAAAAGAATCTTAACGAGGCCGTTGAAGGTATTATCGTAGCCGACAGCCAGGATAACGCGGTGGATAAGCTTATTGAAATGGGCTTATCTCCGGTAAAAGTGTCACTGCTGATCGAATCGGCTATTGCGTCAAAGGCGCAGGCTGGGGGTGTGATGAAGGCCTTGACCGGCCACGGACTGTCAAAGAAAGACTTAGGCGTTTTTACAAGTCAGCTTAAAAGCCTTATGAAAGCAAGGGTGGACCTGTTGAAGTCATTGAGCATTCTTTACGGCCAGGCGGATAAAGAGCAATTAAAAAACCTTATTTTTGACCTTCATTCATCTATTAAGAACGGCGCGACATTTTCCGATGCCCTTGCGCACTATAAAATTTTTTTTCCAAGCATCTACATTAATCTTATCCGTTCAGGAGAGGCATCCGGCCGCTTAGACGAGGTTCTAGAAGAGTTAGACAGCTATTTATCTAAAGAAGAAGAATTTAAGATGCATGTCAGGACTGCCATGGCATATCCTATCCTTATGGTATCCGTGGGAGTATGCGTTATCTTTGTCCTTTTTAGTTTTGTCATTCCTAAGCTGAGCTCAATATTCACTGATTTTGACTATAAGCTGCCTTTGCCTACCCAGATCATGCTGCAGGTCAGCGAGTTTTTTAAGACATCGTGGTGGATGATACTTGTGGGCATAGGTATCATTGTCGGGGTCATTATGCAAATGTCAAAGACCGCGAGCGGCCGCGCGCAACTGGATTGGCTCAAACTCCGTATCCCCATTATCGGCGGCCTCGCCCTGAAACAGTCGCTATCGCGGTTTTGTAGGACGCTGTCGCTATTGATAAGATCAGGCCTGCCAGTGTTCCAGGCCCTTGCAGTCGCCATACCTACTTTAGAGAATGCGGTATACATCAAAGACCTTGAGGTCGTCAAGAAGGACGTTATGGAGGGCACATCTTTAGCCAGCAGCATGAAAAAAGTCCCCTTTTTCCCGCCGTTCTTTGTGCAGATGGTATCTGTAGGCGAGGAAGGCGGCAAGCTTGACGGCGTATTGAATGAAGTCGCGAATATCTATACGCAGGAAACAGACGCGAAGCTGAAAGTCATTACTTCATTATTAGAGCCAATGATCATTTTAGTATTAGGATTGATACTGGGAGGTATTGTTTTGGCGATGCTTCTTCCGATATTTCAGATAAATATGCTGGTCAAATAGCCCGATGAACGCGTCGCTTGTTTTAGAGATCGGGAATCCCTGGCTGAAGATAGCTGTCTTTAGGTCCGCCATCAACGCCTATTATTTGAAATCGCTCTCCGCGGTAAACGTTAACAATCTTTCTGAAGATGCTATAGCCAAAGCTATATCGGATTGCCTGGTGGAACTGAAAATAAAAAAGCCGCAATCTATTATCGTTTCTTTTTCACGTAACGCCGTCACCCTTCGTAACCTGCGTATTCCTTCTGCCAACCCTAACGAGATAGATGATATGATCAAGCTCCACGTTGGCCGCCAGGTCACGTATGCCAAAGAAGAGATCGTCAGCGGTTACCGTATCTTAGGCAAAGATACGATGGGGTATTCCAAGGTCATGCTCGCTATCGTCCACAGAGAGAGCATACGCAAGGTCTTCCGCGTCTTGGAAATGGCGGGGCTCTATACTGACAGGGTAGAGCTGAGTTCCGACGGGATACTCTCATGGCTTTGTAAAGCGGCCAAGGCGGCTGACCTTAAAAATACTGAGGCCTTTATCATCTTGGACCTTGACGCCGGTTTCACGGATTTCATTGTCTCTACCTATGAAAACATACTTTTTTCACGCGTTATGACTTCCGGCAGCGAGCAGCTCGCGGATGAATCCAGGTGGCCGAAATTTATAGGCGAGATGAAACAGACCATAGTTATCTCGCAGGGCGAGGAGGTTATGCAGAAACCTTCTAAGATATACATATCCGGAGCAGTGGAAAACTTTAAAAAATTAGCCTCCATGATAGAGGTTGAATTTAATCTTCCCGTTGTTGTGATGAGCCCGTTGGAAAACCTTAGCCTCGCCAAAGAGGTAGCCAAGTCGCCCGTTGATATATTTCAGAATGTTTCGCTATCAGCGCTTCTGGGGCTGGGTTTGGATACGGTAAAGAAGAAAATAAATTTCGTGCTGCCTGAGGCGCAGATCCGAAAGACCTTGCGGGAGCGCAGCCGTGATATGTTATTCCTTGCCTCGGGTATTATGTACTTTATCCTTATAGTCTGCGGCATTTATTTTGAGAAGCTGCACAATAAAGAGGCGTATCTGGCGCTTTTGAACACGCGCTATAAAAATATAGCCAAGGATTCCGAGGGGCTTAATGAAAAGATGGAGCGGATAAAAAGGATCAGGTCTAAATTAGATACCAAGACCGCTGCTATAAATTATTTTTTTGAGATCTCAAAACTCTTGCCTTCCGAAATAGTTATTACTAATCTGTCTTTTTCAAAAGATGATAAGTTGGATATCAAAGGCAGGACGAAGGAGATGTCCGACGTGTTTAAATTCATCACGACATTAGAGAATTCGCCGTATTTTCAGGACGTCCAGACGAGATATACGACTAAAAAGAAAGTCAAGGGCCAGGATACTAACGAATTTGACCTACTCTGCCCGGTTGAGGTTGAAAAGGGCGCGAAGAAAGTAAAGAAGTAGCATGGAATTTAAAAAAAGAGAGATCATGTTAGGGTATGCTATAGGCGGTCTTTTTTTGATATGGCTCATCGTAAAGGCTATTATCATACCATTTCAGCAAAAGCTGTCAGGGCTTAACAATGAAGTGACGCTTCAAGAGGCCAGGCTTAAAAAAGGGGTTAGCCTCATTGAGAAAAAAGATGGAATAGAAAAAGAATACGGAAAATACGCCAGTTATTTCTCAATGCAGGATCTTTCAGATGAGGAGGCTGTAGCGAATTTTTTGAAAGAAGTGGAGAAGATAAGCCGCGACGCGGGGTTGACCATACTTGATATGAAGCCGCAAAAGGAATCCAAAGGTGATAAATTTTCCAAACAGTATCAGATAAATATTAAGGCCGAAGCCAATATGCAGAAACTAGTCACTTTTTTATACGCTCTGCATAATTCATCCGTGCTTTTTAGCGTGGAAAAGCTAGTGTTAGTCCCGAAGGCCGAGGATTCGCCGGATCTTAACATCACGATGAGTGTGGTCGGCGTGTCGTTCGTATAAGGATATGACCGTGCATAAGGAATCGGAAACAATAGAATTCAAGAGATCGACCGCAGAGCTTAAAGAAGCGGTTGTTGCAATCGCGGCTATGCTTAATAAGCATGGTCAGGGAGAGGTATACTTCGGGATCTCCGATGATGGAAAAGTTGTCGGTCAGGATATTGGGCGGATGACGATCAAGGATATAACGCAGGCGGTGGTGGATAATATAGATCCGAAAATTTATCCGAAAGTTGAAGTCCGAAAGATTGAAGGGAAAGACTGTATCGTTATAGAGGCGCATGGGATCAATAGCCCGTATTTCGCCTATGGCAGGGCGTATATCCGTGTTGGAGAATCGAATAAGGCGCTGAGTCCTCAAAAGATCGAAACGCTCATATTAAGCAAGAAAAAACTTCTTTGGGAAAACGAGGTCTCGGAGAAAAAATTAAAGGATGTTAATACTTCGGCTGTTAAAGAATATATGCGTAAGGCCAATGCCGCTAAACGCATTAATTTTAAGTATACGAGTGTTTTGCAAACTTTGAAAAAGTTAGGCCTACTGCATAGTGAGAAATTGACTAAAGCGGCGGAAGTTTTATTTTGTGATCCATTTATGCTGGAGTTTCAAGCGGCTGTTTTCGCGGGAACGGACAAGGTCACCTTTTTGGATATCAGGAGCTTTAAGGGCAATATTTTTAGTCTGCGTGAGCAGGCAGAAAATTATGTAAAAGAACATATCAAGTGGCGGGCTGAAATCAAAAGCGGCCCGAGGAAGGAGATCCCTGAAATCCCGGTTGAGGCTATCCGTGAAGCCGTAGGTAATCCTTTGCCCCATAGAGATTATGCAGATCCTAAAGGGAACGAAGTAGCCGTCTTTAAGGATCGAGTCGATATCTATAACCCAGGCACATTTCCTGATGAATTAGACCCGCAAGATTTCGTTGAAGGCGATGGATATTCTATATTGCGCAATCCTTTGATCGCGGAAACGATGTATAAGTCTGAAGACATTGAAAAATGGGCGAGCGGTCTTAAGAGAATTTATAGGGAGAAGATGCGGAGAAGATGCGGAGAAAATGCGGAGAAAGTCTTCCAAGCTATTAACGCCAATCTTTTTATCAAGACGCATGAAATTGCTGATTAAACTCAGCTATCGCAGAGAACGGTTGATAACGCCATTCTAAAACTTAAAAAAGCGGGGTTGATTAAACGCGTTGGCCCTGATAAAGGCGGACACTGGGAGGCAATATGAAAAAGAAGGGTTTTACATTGATTGAAATAATGCTCGTGGTAATCATCCTGGGCATCCTGGCAGCTATGGTGGTGCCTAAACTGACCGGCCGCTCTGATGAGGCCAGGCGCTCTGTTGCCAAGACTGATATTGAGTCTAACCTCGCGCTCGCCATAGACCTATACGAGGTGGATACCGGAGAATATCCAACGAGCCTGGAGGATCTCACAAAGGCGCCTTCAAGCGCGGCTAGCTGGAAGGGGCCCTATTTAAAAAAACAACCCTTAGACCCGTGGGGCCGCGCCTACGTGTATAAATATCCGGGAGAACATAACGCGGATGGATATGACTTGTATTCCATGGGTAAAAGCGGCACTGAGAGCGGCAATGATATAATTGCCAATTGGAATGAGAGCAAATAAATGTTGAAGCGATTATCGGCTCCCCAGAACCCCAGTACTTCAGTTTCCCAGCAAGATCTTTTTCTGGGGCGCTGGGCCTCTGGGGTACTGGGGCATCGACGCGCGTTTACTCTTGTAGAGTTGATGGCGGCAGTGGCAGTGATAGCGGTCGGCATGGTCTTTATACTGGGGGCTTTCAGCCAGTGTATGTCTTCTTTGGCCACGGCTGAACATAAGATCACAGCAAACTTTCTTCTTAACGCGAAGATCTGGGAAGAGGGCCTGGCTATAAAAGAAAACAACGGCAGCGAAGCCGGTGAGTGGTCAGAGGCCTTCAAACCACCTTATGAAAATTTTAACTGGACGCGCGTTGTGCGCGACGGTGTTTCGGCCGGTGATCTTGGTAACGAGAGCCTTTTTGCGCAGGAGAATTTAAACGAAGAGGAATCAAAAGTTTCCTGGGCGCAGGGAAAGGCCGTCAAAGATGTTACTGTCACGAGGTATGTGAAGAGGAAGAAGAAAGAGTAGATGCGAAAAAGTTTTTTAGTTCCCCAGAGCCCCAGAACTCCAGAACCCCAGGCAAGATTTTTAAAACTGGGGCGCTGGGGCGCTGGGGCGCTGGGGCGCTACAGGGGCTTTACCTTCGTTGAGACCATGATAGTGTTGGCGCTTTTCGGCATTTTGGGCGTTTCTCTTTTTTCGTCGTTCTCCATGGGCATGAAGGTTTGGAAGAAAGCGACGAGTACGAATCTTTTTAAGCGCAAAGCTGTCTTGACGGTTGAGCGATTATCTATGGAGCTCAGGCGCACATTTTATTACGCGCCCATAGGGTTCTTAGGAGATAAGGCGCATATAGAATTTCCAGGTATCGTATCAAACAAGATATATAATTTATCGTATGATTTTTTTCCGGAAGAAAAGTGCGTTAAGCGTTCGGGCATCAGCCGCGAAGAGATGTTGGGTATGCAGGGAACGGAAAAAGGGAATTTTTCACGCGTTGTGATCCCAGGTGTTGAAAACTTTGTGTTGAATTATTACGGGCCTGATGATCAGACGGGGAACTATACATTTTTGGAGAGTTGGAATAATACCGCGGCAGGAATTCCTGCGGCTGTAAAAGTATCCGTGGCATTAGAGGACGGAACAGACCTGGAGAAGATCATTGCAATACCTGTCGCGCAACAGTAAACAAGAATGCCATAAAGCGGCCTCTATGACAAGAGGCGCTATCCTTTTTGTGGCTGTCGGCGCCATAGCCGTGCTTTCTATCCTGGCCCTTGGCGCTACATCAAGCGTTATGCAGGAATTAAAACTCGCGAAATTCGTTACTGAGACCGACACCTCGCCTTATCTGGCGCAGTCGTGTGTGGATATTATGAAGGTGCTCTTGAGCAATGACGCTACACCTCAGGCTGTTACTCTTTACGATCTTCGCGAAAGAGAGATCCCGATTGGTGACAAAACCCTATTGATCGTCCCAATAGATGAACAAAGCAAGATCAATTTAGATCTTGCCCCTAAAGAAATATTAGGCAGGGTAGCTGGATTATCTGGCCAGACACAGCTCATTGACGCGGTCTTTGGAGCGAATATAGCCGTTAGAGAAGAGCTTCTTTTGTTAGACGGAATGACGCAGGAGGTATATGATCAGCTTAAGGGCCTGACGACTGTTTTTGGCCTTGGCCTCGTCAATATCAATACAGCGCAGCCAGGGGCCTTCAGCGCGCAGGGCATGGACCCTGACCTTATAAAAAAGATCCAGGAATACAGGGCCGGCGATGACGGAACAGAGGCTACTGAGGACGACAGATATTTTTCTAATTCGTCGGAGATAATCACGCAGTTGATGAGTTACGGGATAACGCCTGCTCAACAGCAGGTGATCCAGGGCCTGTTGTCAACTATGCAGTTGGGGGTGACGACAGATTACGTAAGTTTTGATATAACGGTGCTCCAGGGAAAAAAGAGGGTTAGCTTTTTTAAGATCACAGCCGATCTCGCTAAGGCAACGATTGTCTTTTGGCACGAGGAGTGAGATAATACTGACAGTATGAGCTATTTTAAGATATTAGGATTAGAGAAAGAGCCTTTTTCCACCAGTCCAGACCCTGAATTTTTTTATCAGTCGCGGGAGCATCAGGCCGCGCTGACAAGGCTCATGATAGAGATCCGCCTGCGC
Organism: Candidatus Phelpsiimicrobium noxiivivens; assembly: GCA_001873995.1. Lineage (GTDB taxonomy): Bacteria > Omnitrophota > Gorgyraeia > Velamenicoccales > Velamenicoccaceae > Phelpsiimicrobium > Phelpsiimicrobium noxiivivens. The sequence goes on along the minus strand of MNVR01000017.1, from coordinate 13,434 downwards.
CGCGGCTTAAGTGTTATTTTAGGCGACGTGGGCACGGGCAAAACTACGTTGTCGCGCAAACTATTTCAGATGCTAAGAGCCCGCGAAGACACGATATTCTTTATGATCCTTGACCCGACATACGAGACAGAAGAAGTCTTCGTAGAGTCTCTCCTGCGGACTTTTCAGATACAGATAGATAAGCCTCAGCCGTCTCTTTTGGATATGAAGGAGGCTATAAAGAAATACCTCTTTTCTAAAGGCGTCCAGGAGAATAAGACGATCATTCTTTTAGTTGACGAGGCGCAGAAATTAAATCAGATATCTCTTGAAGTCTTGCGCGTCCTGTTGAATTATGAGACCAATGAATTTAAGCTCTTACAGCTTGTGTTGCTTGCCCAGCTTGAGCTTTTGCCTAAAATAAGGGAGATGAAGAATTTGATGGATAGGATCAGCATGAAGTATATCATCAATCCCTTAGACGACATTGAAACAAAAGAGATGATAGAGTTCCGTATTCGCCAGGCCGGATATCGCTCCAGCATACCGTTGTTCAAAGAAGACGCTATTGTTGAGATCTATCAAGCGACTCAAGGTTACCCTCGGCGGATAGCCATGTTGTGCCACAAGGCGCTAAAGGCCCTTGTCATGGAGAGCAGGATAGTAGTAGACCGTGATGTTGTCCGTAAAATAGTGGCAGAAGACGTGGTTTGAAGACAGAAGATAGAAGACAGAAAATTTGGCCTCTTTATTAGTTTTCTCTGTTTTCTGCTCTCTGCCCTCTGATAAAATTATGCCTGACCCGAGTTTAACTCCGGAAGAAAAACTTTTAAGGATCATTGAATCTCCGCCTCAGGCTGTTCAAAGTATGAGGCGTGAGCGCCGCGGGCCTGACTTTAAATTTGATCTTAAATTATTAAAAGCTAAATACGGAGAAAAGCTCAAGGCATTTTTGAACCTCAAGGCCGCAAGCGTTGTTTTAGTATTTTTTTCAGGTTTGGCAACGATGTATCTGGGCCTGGATTTCTGGCTTGGCGCGCCCAGGCTTACCAATGTTCAGCGCCTTGAGATGCGGGCAAAAAAAATGGAAGTTGGGGATATGACTTTAGGACAACTGGATCCGCTTTCCATATATCTTCATGAAATAACCCAGCGCAATATTTTTTCCCTGCCTGAAACCGTTGAGCAGGCAGCCGCGAAGAAAGCAGAGCCGAAAGTGGAGATCAAGAGCTTAATAGACGGCCTAAAGGTCGTGGGTATTATATGGTCCGATGCGCCGCAGGCCATTGTTGAAGATTCTAAGAATGGTAAGACTGATCTTTTAAACAGGGGCAGCAAGATCAGAAACGCGCGCGTAAAAGATATCTTGAAGGACAGAGTTATATTGAGTTATGATGGTCAGGAAGTGGAGTTAATGTAGGAAAAAGGCGGTGCTCGGTAATCGGTTTTCGGTGTTCGCCGAGAACCAAGAACCAAGAATCGAATTTTAATGAGGCCAAGATATTTTAAAAAATTAATTGTTTTATTCCTGCTCTCCTTTGCTTTAGGGGAGCGGAGTTCTTTTTTTGCCTGGGCGCAGGGCGAGCCGCAAGCCGAAACGCAGCAGGAGAAAGCTGCCACCGCGGCCTCGCCCACAGACGCCCTATCTGATATGGCTACCATAACAGACGCTGACCCTGGCAAGATATCCCTTGATCTGAAGGGGATTGATATAGTTGAACTTTTAAAGATACTCGCCGTCAAGATGGCAATAAACATCGTGCCCACAAAAGAAGTGACGGGCCGTGTTAATGTTTTCTTAAATAATGTTACTTTTGAAGACGCGCTTGACATTATCCTCATTACAAATTCTTTGGCCGCGGTAAAAGAAAAAAATATTATTACAGTGATGACGCTGGAAAAATACACTCAGCTATACGGCAAAAAATATAAAGAGCCGCGTAAGGTTAGAATGCTTTCGCTTAAGCATGCTTCTCCTAAAGATGTTTCCGCAGCCCTTGGGCAATTAAAGACCGATATCGGTAAAGTTATCATTGATGAAGCTACGGGCACCGTTATACTAGTTGACATCCCTGAGGCGCTGGATCTTATGGAGAAGACAACAAAGACCCTGGATTCTCCGAATACTGCTGAGATCTTCAATCTTAAATATGCCAAGGCTGAAGACCTAAAAGGCCAGCTTGCGAGTGTTTTTACTCCAGGTTCAAGCAACGTGGAATTAGATGCCAGGACCAATAAAATAGCGATCAGCGATCTGCCGGATAAAATGAAAAAGATAAAGAAGATGATAGAGGCATTTGATACTCCAACCAGGCAGGTCTTGATAGAAGCGCAGATAGTGCAGATCTCGCTTAATGACAGGACACAGTTTGGCATAGACTGGGAGAAATTTTTTAAAATGGCGGCATGGGGTAGATTTTCTCCTGATTTTAAAGGAAAATTTCCTGTAACAGGCCTTGGTAATTATGGCCAGATGAGCGTGGGCACGCTGGATGCCAATAATTTTAACGTAGTTATACAGGCGCTGAATAGTATAGCTAAAACCAACATACTCTCTAGGCCGAGGATCGCCGTAGTGAATAATCAGGAGGCTAGTATCCTTATAGGTTCCAAGGAAGTATATTTTTCGCAGACGCAAAGCCAGTCAAGCGTTACGACAACAACAGCGGAATCAGTCAATTACGTTGACGTAGGGGTAAAACTTAACGTTACGCCTACCATTACCGACGATAATTTTGTGGTCATGAAGATAAGGCCTGAGGTCAGCACTGTCAGGGAGACCGCGGTCTCGCCGTTAGGCAGTAAGGTCCCTGTTGTTGAGACGTCCCAGGCGGAGACCATGGTCAAGGTCAAGGATAAGGCGATGGTCATGATAGCTGGCCTCATGAAAGAAGAATTGCGTGATACGCGCGCTGAAATGCCGGTCTTAAGAAAGATACCTGTTATTCGCTGGCTTTTTGGCAATAAGGATTCGGCAAAGATAAAGACGGAATTAGCAATTTTTATTACACCCCATATCATTACTGGCGATGTGGAAAGTGTAGATGCCGAAAAAGAGCAGGTCAAGGCTCGCGGGGTCTTGACGAAAAAAACCAAGGATTCCCTTGAATAGCGCTAGACAAAAGATAGCCCGGGGCTTGCTCGGGGAGAGTTCCATATGAAATTTTTAGCGATAGCTGTGATCGTGGTCTTCGCCATAGCGGCGTTAGCAGCAGGCTTTCTCTATAAGGGCGAGTCTGACAAGAACAATCTATTGCGCACGGAAAATTTAAAGACAGCTGATGAGGCGCAGATAGAGATAAAAGAATTAAAAGAGGATATCAAGAAAGAGCGTGATAAGAGCTTAGACGATAAACAAAAACTCCTTGATCAAATGAACCAGTTATCCAAGGAAAAAGACCAGGCTGTTAAAGACGCGCAGGCAGTAAAAAAAAGCGTCCTTAGAGAGAGGGAGATATCGCTTGTTACTGGTGACGACCTTGAGAAATTGCGCAAAGAAGTCGCTGTTATAGCAAAGGAAGGCAAGGATAACATTAAACAGCTTGAAGAAAGCTTCAGGAAGAAACAGCAGAGTTATGAGACCAGGATATTGTCTTCTGAGGCTCAGCTTGCCAAGGCCAAGGCTAAAATAAATTCAGAAGCTGACAGGTATCACTATAATCTTGGAGTTGTCTACACGCAGAACAAGGATTTTGATTCCGCGGTCAAGGAATTTAAAACGGCGCTCGGTTACAACCCAAAAAACGCGCTGGCTCATTATAATCTCGGCATCATCTACGACGATTACTTTAAAGATAGGGAGAATGCCAAGTATCATTATCGTAATTATCTGGGGCTCTCTCCGGACTCAGATGATGCTGACGCTGTCAAAGAGTGGCTCGCCAATTTAGACAAATAGCCTCCTCAGTGAGACAAATCATCCTGCTTGATTTGTCTCATTAGAATAAAGATAAATTTATGCCAAGGCGTATAACTGTAGATTGGGGAATGGTGGCAGGTTTTTCAGGCCTGCTTTTTTTGATCATTGCCGTAGGGCTTATCGGTATCAGGCAGATAGAGAATTTGAACAGGGTGGTCAGCTATTTAGCTAAGACTGATATGCCCATGCAGAACGCCGTGCTTGAGATGAAATCTTCTAATAGCAAATACGCGATGGGTATACGCAGTTATATGTTCTGGCGGAGCGCTAAGTACCTTGAGGCCGCCTCAGTCGCGCAAAAGTTGGATCTTGTGCGTTCTGCCTCGGTAAACTTTGACAAGCATCTCGCTTTTTACGCTGTGCGCGCCGGGCTTTCTCAGGAGAAAGAATGGGTCAAAGTCGTGCGCGAAAGCGAAACAGAGTTACGTAAGATCGGCAATACTATTATCGCCACGATAGATAAGGCGGAAGGCGCGCCCGGTGATGAGAAAAAAGCTTTAGAAGGCGCTATCAATAAAAACCTGATGGATTTTGAAGGTAAGCTTTTTGGGATAGACGCGTATTTGGGCGATCCTTTGCAGAAGTCAATTCAAAGCGCGATCGATGATCAATTGTCCGTAGCTGAGTCAGGCAAGAGGCGCTCTATTGTTTTACTTTGGTGGTCTCTCTTGGTGGGCCTTTTATTAGGCGCTCAAACGGCGTATCTTATCTACCGGAGGAGCAAAAGAGAACAGGAGCACCGAGAATTATTATGGCGCCAGGTCATAAGGGTGGAGGAAGAACAACGTAACAATCTATCGCTTCAGATACATGATCAGATGGGGCAGGATCTAAGCGCTTTAAAAATATATCTAGGGCTTTTAGGAAGAGACCTTTCGCCCGAGATGAAAGAGCAAAAAGAGCGGATAGATAAGACTAAAAAGATATTAGATGGCCTTATGGATAAGACGCATAATATATCAGAGCTGTTAAGGCCTCCGGAATTAGATGACTTAGGCTTGTCTGAGAGCATAGCCGCGCTTATTCTTCAACACAAAGAGATGACAGGCAATAATTATAACTACGAAAGGCTTGGGGCAGGCGCGTTTCTTTCTCCGGAACATAGCCTTATCCTTTATCGTGTCGTTCAGGAAGCGCTGACTAATATTGCCAAGTATTCCGAGGCCAAGAACGTGGAGGTCTCGCTTGAGAAAAATAATGATACGGTCGCTCTTATGGTATCCGACGATGGCAAAGGGTTTAATTATGAAGAGTATGTGAGGCGGCCGGGACGCCGCAAAGACGATAAAATAAAATTGGGCCTACAGGGCTTGCGCGAAAGGATAGAACTTATTGGCGGCGTCCTTCGTGTCTGCTCAAAGCCTGGCCAAGGCACAAAACTGGAAGTCACGCTGCCTGTATGACCTTAGGCTGAGCCGTTGAGGCACCGGAGACATGGCCTCGGCGTTTGGGGCCAAGGCCGGATTTTGGAGGCTTGGTATTGGCAAAGTACATTTATAGTGTATAATCTATATTGTATATAGCTTATAAACTATAAAGGTGGCCAGATGGATCTGAAGATACGTAAAACACAACAGCAGTTTTTAAAAGTTTTTTCTAAAGCAGCGCAGAATTTTGCGCTTGCCGGAGGTACGGCGCTCGAACTATACTATCTGCACCACAGATTTTCTTTGGATCTGGATCTTTTTTCCACTGGCTATGATGTCAGGAAAATAAATAAAATAATCACCCGTATCTCAGGATCCCTGGGAGTAAAGATAAGACTGCAATCGGAATTCGCCGCAAAAAACAGGGCCAAAGAGAGGTTTTATACACTGCCTGTAAAAAATTCAGCCAGGCCGTTAAAAATAGATTTTATAGAGGATGTCATTTTTAATAAGCCGAAAATATCAAGATTTTCAGGTGTTCCGGTTTATAGTGTTGAAAATATATATTGGCAGAAGGTTGTTGCTATGGCAGGCGCTGTATCTGGGCAGGATGAAATAGGCATGCAGATAGCGAAGGGCCGCATGGAGGCGAGAGATGCGTTTGATATCTTTGTACTTTCAAAAAAGATCCAGCCGTTGCATCTTTTGTTAAAAAGCCTGCCGTCAATATTGCAGAGAGGTATGGTTCACTGGTACAGGACATTTTCTCGCCAGGACATGAAGCTGGCGCTGCTGGATCTCGATATCTATGACCGTGGTTTTGATGCAAAGGAAATGATCGTTTACTTGGAGAACGAGATAAAGGAATTTATAAAACAAATATTATGAAAACATCACCTGTTTTCAAATATTTCTGGGGATTAAATGATAAGGCGCTTAAAGAAACTAAATCTATTCTTTGCGACTCATCCCTTCCTCAGTTTAAGCAGCGGATGATCACCTTGCTTTCTCGCTGTGACAAGCCGAAAGAACTCTTTTCGATCATTACGGAAAAAGCTTTTATTAATATTTGGCCTGAAGTGCGCGTATATTGGGCGAAGATGGACAAGGAGTCTGAGTTTCGTGATTGGTGGCAAACAATATATGAACAGCTCCTGCAAAAAGCAGGTGTTAAGACCAGGCAGCCGGGCAACTTTTCTTCGGCTATGTTTCCAAAGATCGGCAAGATGATCAAGGATTCAAGAATACGGAAGGGTTTAAGCCAGAAGGGATTAGCTGCTATAGCCGGAATGAAGCAGCCCGATATTTCAAGGATAGAAGAAGGCTCAAAGAATGTTACTTTAAAGACCCTGTTTTTTCTATGCAGTGTTTTAGATATTAAAACGATAGACTTACGATAAATCAAGTTGAAGTTTCAAGTCGAGGTCCGGAGGATTAAATGCCTTACACCGTGATCATTGCAGACGATCATGATATCATCCGAGAGGGTATAAAGAATATTCTGCGTAATCAGAAAGATTATGAGGTCATGGCTGAAGCCGCCGACGGCCAGGAGGCGCTTGATAAAGTAAGCGCCTTAAAGCCGGATATTTTATTGCTTGATATCACTATGCCGAAAAAAAGCGGCCTTGAAATATTAGATCAGCTCCAACGCGCGTCTAAAAAAACTAAGATTTTGATTATTAGCGTGCACAAAGCAGACGCCTACATAATGCGCGCGCTTAAATCAGGGGTTAAGGGCTACTTAAATAAAGAGAACGCCGCTGATGACCTCTTGCCTGCCTTACGCAAGATAACCGCGGGCCAGGTTTATCTTAGCTCGCAGGCTTCATCCTATTTGTTGGAAAAAGCGTCTAAGGGCTCTGAGGAAATGGCAAAAGAAAATATCTTAAGTGAACGCGAAACTGAAGTCCTGCGCCTTGTGGCAGAAGGTAAGACCGCTAAAGAAATAGCAGAAAGCCTTTTTATAAGCGCCAGGACCGTTGAGAACTATAAGAATAACCTCTTAAAAAAGCTTGGGCTTCACAAGTCAAGCGACCTCATCAAATACGCCATAAAGAATAAGATTGTAGATCTTGAATGAGACAAATCGTTCTGTTTGATTTGTCTCATTAGGTGAGTTAATATAGATAAAATAGCTGCATTTAGCTTTCCCTATTTTCGTACCCTTCAAGCTAAATTTCACAAAATTATTATTTTAATGAGACAAACCATTCTGTTTGATTTGTCTCATTCAACAGTTCAACAGGGAGGGAAAGATGGGAGTAACTACGGTTGGAAAAAGGATAATTGTAAAGGGTGGTATTTACCATGTTATCCAAAGGGCTCCGGGTAAAGAGTATATTTTTGTAGAAGACAGCGATTACTTGTATTTCTTGAAACTTCTAAAAAAGACCGTCCAAGATTTCAAAATCAAAATATACTGTTTTGCTCTTTTGCCTAATCATCTCCATATATTATTGGAGATAGAAGAAGAAAATCTATCTTTAGCCATGCAATATCTTTTTAGGCTTTATGCGGTTTATTTCAACAAAAAATACAAAAGGAAAGGCCATGTTTTCAGCGGCCGGTTTAGAGCGTCATTTTGCAATAATGAAACATACTTATTAACTGCGTCAGCCTATATTCATATTAATCCATTGAAGGCAAATTTATGTCAAAACTTGAGAGATTATCGATGGACCAGTGTGCATTTGTATATAGATAAGCCAAAAGAGAGCTTTGTTAGTTCTGCAAGAATCTTGAGTATTATAAATAAAGATCAGCTATTGGCATCTCGCAAGTATGAAGAAATGCTCTTGTTTTATGCTGCCACAAAAGGAAAAGTTATAATGGATCATAATTCTTTTAACAAAGCTATTCGTGTCGGGATAGGTTTTCTGAAAGAGGCGGCGTTGCCAAGCCAGGAAGTTAATCTAGAGTTATTGATAAGTCAGCTAAAATCAGGCAAGAGATTGACTACTCCTGAAAGCCAGAAAGGACGCAAATATGTTATTACACAGTTATTGGCAAGGGGGTACGCACATCAAGAGATCCAGGGTCAGCTTAAGATAAGTCGAGCAACCTTGTACAGGGTAATTAAATCTAACGAATGAGACAAATCAAGCAGAATGATTTGTCTCATTCGTTTTACTAGAGTAGTTTGTGCAAGAAGAAAGTGGGTGTTTACGGATACCTAATAATAATTATATATGATATATTTACCCTGGAGATGCGAAGATGGATATATACAAATACTTCAAGATAAACAGGGTATTTCCAAAGGTAAGCTCGTTTACTTTTGGTTTAACTATTTATAATGCAATAAGTTACAGCTCTATTAAAATGCATTCTCCACTCCTTCCTGACTCATCAAAGCTTGAAATAAGCACAGATATGCAGAAAAAAACAGGCGGTTTTATACCATGGGATGACGAGTGCTTTGACTTGACGCATCAGGTCTTTAGTCTAATTGGTATGTCTGATAAAAATAATGGAGATGCAGCGGTTTATCGTATAGATAGCGATGAAATCGCAAACGGCATAAGTGAGGGCACAGCCGATATGCAATTATTACTGCCACACGGGCAAATTCTTATTTTGGCCCCACAAAAAATAGTTGATAAAAAATCAAAAAATGCTTTTTATTCTGGGAAATATCTTGCTATAATATTAGGTAATATAAGATCCTATGTGTCTAAGACATGGAATAGGATGGAAAAAATTCTTGTCCCTTTTCGTAAAATAAATAGATCTAATGAGACAAATCATCCTGCTTCAATTGTCTCATTCGTTTTGGCCTGCCTGGTTTTTCTTTTCGCATCTCCACTCTTTGCTGAAACTATTTCTTACGAATCCGCTTTGGTGTGGCGCGCGGACAGCAGTGGCGACTACATTTTGCCGGATATCGCGGCAAATAGCGCATACATCATCAATCCTGCAATAACTACAAAAGGCGTTATAAAATCTATCACCGTAACATGGCAGTCAGAAGGCGATGTTCAGCTTTTTGCCAGCGCTGATGACGGCCTGCATTTTATGCCTGTTGTAAATGGTGTGCCTTTAGCTGTCGGTTTTACAGAGGGCACAAGCTTAAAGTGGAAGGCAATACTCGGCCCTGATAGCAAACTTGCAGAAGTAAAAGTGGTTTATCACGATTCATCTATTGTAGTCGGAAGTTTTGGCGAGCCACAGCTTTCAGGTTTTAAATATAGAAAGAGCGTTACACTTTTTGGTTCTTCCGAGGGCACCCTGTTTAATCACCAGGTAAAGATAAAAGTAGGCGAGTCAGAGAGTACCAAAGACGCGGATGTATCCTGTGAAGGGCACTTGGCTACCGACGATTTTTCTGATATACGCTTTACTCTTTCTGACGGAGAAACACTCCTGCCATATTACCTAGATAAAGTAACGGGTGTTAAGCCCGGCCGTGCCGCGGAATTCTTCGTTAAGATCCCCCAGATACCAAAAGAAGGCATTGTGCTTTACATTTATTATGGCAATGCCGGCGCTTCCGGCCTTTCAGATCCCAATAAGACATTTGATCTTTACGAGGATTTTAGTAATGCCCTAAGCGAAGATAGGTGGGGGTCGCATTCAAGCCCGGGAGGGAGCCTCGCGCTTTCTAGCGAAGGGCTTAAGGTAGACGCCTCTAACCTTATTTCAAAAGTCTTTGAGTTCAAAGATGGCATCATAGAATTTTCTTCAACTGCAAAGACGGGTTTTGAGACAAGGTTTATCATCCGTGACGAAAATCCGGATTCTGGATCAGACATAAACGAAGTAGCTTATTCGTCCGCGTATAGCGGCGCCCAGCACTGCTTTGCCGTGGGCAATATCGTCAAAGCCAACGATGACAAACCAATAGAGGCCAACAAGAGGTATGACTATCGCATTACCGCGTTGGGCGCAAACCTTACTTTTGACAGGTTCAGCGAAGGTTTTGCGGAGAAACAGGCAAGCGTCTCTTATGAAGATGCTACAGGCCCGAAAAAAGGTTTTATAGGATTAAAAGTATCAGGCGCGGGCAATGGCGAGAGCCTGACAATATTCCATTGGGTCAGGGTGAGAAAGCACGCAGAGCCTGAGCCGCAGGTGAGCGCTACTCTGATAGGCAAAGAAGAACTATCCGCCTTACCTATATTTGAACATACGGCGATAGCTGGTAACGGCGACCTTATGCTTGAAGAAGGATTCGTCTTGGGAAGTTATACGCCTCTGGCAATAGCCACAAAATATCCTGTTCGTATCATTGTGCCAAGCTGGAAAGGTAGCGGGGTCTCGCTTGATGTCTCCGCGGACGGCGGTCTGACCTATAAGAAAGATTGCGTGAAGGATACTTATTATTATGCTTCTAAGGGAGATTTTAAACCGGGCGAGAGGGTTGAAAGCCGCGTAAGGCTTAAAAAGACAGGTACGATCAACGCCTCTTTATCAAGCCTTGAACTTATGACTGTTCAATACGCCTCAGGCAGTATAGTAGTTCTCGCGCCAAACGGTACAGAAGAGTTGGCAGGCGGCTCAAAGCAGGAGATAAAATGGACCGCATGGGATTATGAGAGATCTTATCCTATGAAATTAGAGTATTCGCTTGATGCCGGAAAAACTTTTAAGCTTATTACGGATAAGGCTGAGAATAACGGCAGCTATACCTGGACAGTAACGAATGTTTCAGGTATTGAGCCGGATACAGCCATGATACGCGTATCAGATAGTTTTGACAATGTTATCGCCGATACCTCAGACGCTACTTTTACGATCAGCGCGTCTCCTTCTGTTGAAGGTGAGGTAAAAGAAGAGACGCAGGGGCCTTTTAGTGAAGGCGAGGGAGAGGCGCAGATAGCTGTATCGGCGCAAGAGTCCGCGCCTGCTGAAATCAAAAAATCCGAAGAAGAAAAATCGGCGCCTGTATCCGGGCCACAAGAATATGAATTATTAGTCAAGCTCGGAGATAATCATTCTTCAAACCCGAACGAAGATGCAAAGGCGTCTTTTAAAGAAGGCGATATTATCGTAGTTAAACCCGCAGGATATGAGTGGTCCCAGAACGAACGCGATAGTTTTCTTATAGTCAAAGTGACTATGACAGAACAGGATGCTGCTGAATTGACGAAACCAAAAACAGCGCTCACGGGCAAGGTAGATAAGGACGGTAAACCTGTGGAGGAAACAGTGCGCATGCGTAAAAATAAGGTAGACCTTAATAAATTAGGCACATTCGTTACCAGGAGGTTAAGAAAAGGCGCTACCTCGGTAAATCGTGCGCTGGATAAGAAAGTCATGACAGCGGATGTTATCGCGGAGAAGTAGGTGGTTCGTGGCTCGTGGCGCGTGGTTCGTAAAACGAGGGAAAATATGGGTATAAAAAGTTACAAAGACTTAGAGGTTTGGCAGAAAAGCGTTGGGTTAGTTGACATAGTGTATAAATTAACCCAAAATTTTCCTAAAGAGGAAGCCTTTGGTTTAGTAAGTCAGATGCGGCGCTCTTCTGTTTCTATTCCGTCGAATATCTCCGAGGGTTTTATGCGTCAGCATACAAAAGAAATGATACAATAAACACGAGGAACGAAACACTAAATACTATGCATAAGCCAAGAGTTTTTCTAACGAAATTGGCATTTATCCTGGTTGCCGTTTTTATGGGAGTAGCTACTGCCCAGGCTGCCACGGAATTCGTTTCAACCATTAAACAGACAGGCGGTGAGTATTCTACCCTCGCCAGCTGGAACGCCTCCAACCAGTGCGATCTTACCACTAGCCAAGTTTTAAGCCACAGCGGTGTTACTGGCACTATAGCAGACGGCAATTATGTTAAGGGCGCTACAAGCGCCGCCTACGGCACCGCAATACACGTGACTTCCACACAAATAGCTATTAAAGGCATCACAGGCACTTTTGCGAACGGCGAACGCATCAATAAGACTACAACTTTGAATGGCGCTCCCACAGGCACTGATTATGTTAATGTTACAAGCGCGCCTGGCTCAATGATCTCAATTGCCAAAATTGACGGCGCCTGGGCAGTGGCAGATACAGGCACAGTTACAATAGACGGCTGGACAACAAGCGCTACAAATTACATCAAGATATACACGACAACTGCCGCAAGACATCAGGGTGCCTGGGATACAAATAAATATAGACTTGAAGTCAGTACTTCACTTGATAATTATCCTTTAAGGTTTATGGAGCAATATGTCCGCGTGGATGGATTGCAAATACAGGTTACCGCTTCATCCAGCACCGGGCATATGGGCATATCAGTAGAGCCATCGGCAGGCGCTAATGAATATCAAATAAGCAATAACATAATAAAGGGAGTTTTTAGCGGAACTGCGTCAAATTGTGCCGGGATTGTTTTGCCATCTTATGGGTTCCCAGGCGCTACTGTCAAAATCTGGAACAATATAGTTTATGATTTTGTCAGGGGCGCAGATAACGTTATTTACGGCATAAACCTTAGCGATTGCGACGGGAATATGATCTATTTATATAACAATACGGTGCACAATTGCCGCACAGGTATTGGCGTGGGCGGTGGGTATGGCACAAAGGTACTAAAGAACAACCTGATCAACGGTTCTACTTTGCAGGATTATCTTGATGTCACAGGCTGCGCCAGCGCAAATAATATTTCAGAAGATGCTACGTCTCTTGACGCAGCTTATAGAAACAAAGCAGTGACTTTTGTCAATGAAGCCGGTGATGATTTCCATCTTGCATCAGGCGATACCAATGCCAAGAACGCAGGCGTTAATCTCACTAATGACGCTAACTTACCATTTTCTACAGATATTGACGGCCATAATCGGTCGGCAACAGAGGCATGGGATATCGGCGGGGATCAATTAATCGGGTCTGCGGCAAAGCTGGCATTTATTCTACAGCCGTCGCCAACCGCAACAGCGGGCGTAGCTTTTACACAGCAGCCTAAGGCCGCGGTGCAGGATGCCAACGGCAATACGATCATTTCGGATAACTCAACGCAGATAACCTTATCGCGCGGCGCGACAGGCACAGATACTTTGCAGGGCGCGACGCTGACTTTACCTGTAACAGCAGGCATTGCCACATTCTCCGGCCTTTCCTACAACAAGGCTGAGACAATGAATATTTTGGCAACGGATTATAGCCAAGGCATATTTAAAACAACGGATGCGGATTTTGCAGGCACTTTTACCAATACAGCCA
>MNVR01000015.1 GCA_001873995.1 Candidatus Phelpsiimicrobium noxiivivens | reverse complement strand
CGATATGGAGCTTTTTTAGCTCTCCCTGGGTCATCATGATAATGTCCTCTCCGGCCATAATCCCCTCCTTTAAAGAAGTGGATTATAGCACTTCTGGAACAGGACATTTTAAAATTGGTTAAATAGGACATTATCATTTTGGGATGACACAAAAATGAATGAGACAAATCAAGCAGGATGATTTGTCTCACTATTCTTCTTCAGATTCCGCGTCGTCACCACCTTCTTTTTCTATTACTGCAAGGACGTCTCCGACTTCGCATACATCGCCTTCGTGCGCCATTATCTCAACTAAGACGCCTGAGCATGGCGAAGGCACGTTAAATGTGGCTTTATCGGTCACTATCTCAACAAGATCATTGCCTTCAATGACAGCCGCGCCATCCCCAAAATACCAGTAAGAGACAGTAGCCTTCGTAATATTTTCTCCTAATGCCGGCAGATATACTTTTACCATTTGTTTTCCCCCATGCTTCTAATTAGAAATTTGTGTAAACATCGTTAGAGAACTCTGTTCTCTAACGATGTAAAACTGAATATTTTACCCATACTTTCAACCAATAGATCGCGGACAGTCTTGACTGACACATTATCGTCAAAAAAATCGTTGATGGATGCCATTTTGACGTCTAAACCACATGACTTAATGAATGAAAAATATCTTTTGTCGGCGCAGACATTAAGAGAAAGGCCGTGATATGAAACCCAATTCTTAACGCCTATGCCGATAGAAGCCACCTTGTAAGGGCCGACCCACACCCCTGTTAAACCATTTTTTCTATAAGCGTTCAAACCAAAATTCTCCCTGAGCGTATCAATAACGGCCTGCTCTAACTTCCTTAAATAAAGATGCAGGTCTTTTTTGTCGTGTTTTAGGTCAAAGATCGGGTAAAGTACTATCTGCCCAGGGCCATGATATGTGACGTCTCCACCGCGGTTCGCGCAAAAGATACCAACACCCCACTTCTTTAACTCTCCCTGGCTGACTAATAAATTCTCTATTTTTGAGCGCCTGCTTAACGTTATAACATGCGGATGTTCGCAGGTGATCAAAGTATCAGGGGCTTGGCCCGCTATAACCTTGGCGACAACGTCTTTCTGCACAAGGAAAGCCTTTAAATAATCAATAGTCCCTAGGTCAAGAAGCCTGCATTCAAACATGATTATTATAGGTTACGCAAAACCAATGTCGGCATCTAAACAAACGTATAAATTTTTGATTGTGTTGTTCAGGAGCATAAAGAGGCATGCTATGAGTGAATAAGTTTTTCGAAAAGCATATGGCAGAAACTGTCTGAGCCCCTGCCTGCCGGCAGGCCTGCCTACAGGCAGGCGTCCTGGCTAAGCCGACGGACGAGTTGTTTTTGCATTTTCGAGAAACTTTTCACGAATGCCGAGCGAATGAATAACATAATCAAAAACTTGTAAATATCCACAATAATTACGAAAAAACCTAAACTTCTTTGCTCACGAAACTTTTGCGTCATTCAATGATCAAAAGATCTTGCTACTTCCCCTATGATCTCGGATACGCTCGGATGAGCAAGAATAGTATTTTTAATACCGCTGATCGGGATCTTGTTTTTCATAAGAATGGAAAACGTATTGACGAGTTCCGTTGCCTGCAGGCCTATCATACTAGCTCCCAGGATGCGGCATGTTTTATTTTCAACGATAACTTTTACGAACCCGTCAGTACTTTCCAGGATATGCGCCATCCCTATGGAGAGAAAGTGCACAATATTTGCTTTATAAGAAACGCCAAATTTCCTTGCCTCTTCTTCAGTCATGCCAACAGCCGCGACTTCAGGTGTTGTAAAAATACTGCTTGGCACGACTGAATAATCGCGTTTTTCTGACTTTAAAAACATATTACGGCTTGCCAATTCTCCTTCATAACTCGCCACATGGGCGAGCATATAGCCGCCTACGCAATCACCGGCGGCAAAGACGCCGGGCATTGTCGTTTTTAATTCTCTGTCAGCCGCAATGTTGCCTTTCTCAAGTTTTATTCCAAGGCTATCGTCAAAAAGACCATCAGTCACAGCGCGCCTGCCTACGGACAAAAGGGCCTTATCATACCTGCTTAAGTCAAATTCTTCTAAGCTTTTATTCGTATGAACTTCAATACCTGTTTTCTGAAGAGTCTGATGAAGTTTTCTGGATACCTGGATATCGATCCCGGGGAGTATTTCTTCCGCGATCTCAACAATTGTCACTTCAGAACCGAGGCGTTTAAAAATACAGGCAAACTCACAGCCTATCGCGCCGGCGCCAATGATCAAAAGCTTCTTAGGGGCCTCTGTCAACTCCAGGCAATCGTCGCTTGAAATGATCTTTTTGTGGTCTATTTTAATTTGAGGCAAGTCTTTAGGGGTTGATCCGGCAGCTATAAGGATAAATTTAGCGGTTACTTCTTTATTGTCAGAACCTACTAAAACACTATTTTTACCCGCGATCTTTGCTTTTCCATGTATAAGATCAACTTTATTGGCCTTAAGCATATAGGACATGCCTGCTTTAAGGCGCGTTACGACATCATTCTTCTTCTTTTGAATATCGGAAAAATTCAGAGATTGCTTAGAATACTGCAGGAGCGCTTTGGTAGGGATGCAGCCTCTGTTAAGGCAGGTGCCGCCAATTTCATTCTCTTCAATGATGCAGGCCTTTTGCCCGAACTTTGCCGCGCTCAACGCGGCATTAAAGCCTGCCCACCCTGCCCCAATAACGCATAGATCATGATCCATTGTTGATGCTCAAATTCAAAGACTTGATAGCGTCTTTGACTGTCCGCGAGGAGAGATCAAAAGCTTCTTTTTCTTCTGCTGTCAGGCCTATTTCAATTATTTTTTCTATGCCATTTGGGCCTATACTAGTCAAAACACCCACACAAACATCATAATGGCCATATTCACCATCAAGATAAGCGCTGACAGGAATATTTTTAGGATGCCCCATAAGAATAGCTTCAACTATCTCAAAGATCGCAGCTGAAGGCGCCATATAAGCGCTGCCTGAACCGTAAAGAGATACGATTTCAGCGCCTCTCTCTTTTGTCCTTTTGACAAGAGACTCAATTTCCATCTCATCTAAGATCTCAGTTAAAACCTTGCCCCTTACCTTTGTCATGCGTGGCAAAGGCAGCATTGTTTCGCCATGGCTGCCTATAACAAGAGCTTCTATTGATTCAGTGCTCGCGAATATTTTTTTTGAGATAATGTTAGCAAAGCGCGACGTATCAAGGCTTGAACCCATGCCGAATACGCGCTGCCTTGGAAAATTAGTTTTTTTGAATGTAAGATACGTCATAACATCCAACGGATTGCTTACGACTACCACTATAGCATCCGAGGCGTATTTAACGATATTTTCGCACACGTTGTCCATTATCTGTGAATTTTTTAAAAGCAGGCCTTCCCGCGTCATACCAGGTTTGCGCGGCAATCCAGCTGTCACTACAACTATATCGGAATTTGCCATCAGGCTAAAATCCGCACAACCTTCAACGCGTGTATCTTTGCCTAAAGAATACCTCGCGTCCTCAAGGTCAAACGCCTTTGCCTTGGCAACATTCTCAACAACATCTATTAAAACGACATTGGCAAGACTGCTCTCGGCTATTCTCATGGCCGTTGTTCCGCCTACGTGCCCTGCGCCTATAATAGTTACTTTTTTCATAGAAACGGTTACACAGATTATTGTGTTATGCAAAACCAATGGAAGCTTCTTTGCCCACGGAACTTTTTGCCGTCTGCTACGGCTTAGGGCTCGCTCGTTTCGCCCGACAAAAGTGTCGGACACTTCGCTTGCCCTAACTCCCTGCCTGTCCGGCAGGCAGGCTTGCAGACTTTTGCCAAAAAGTTCCTGATTGTGGGCTTAAAGAATCTTCCACTGCCTTTGCGTCATTCATTAGTATTTCATTCTTTTAATAATTGCATCCGCCATACCGCTCGTAGTAGCTGCCGACGGGTCATTTCTGTCTTTCTTTAAGTCGTAGGTAACGAACTTTCCTTCTTTGATGACTTCTTTTACGGCTGTTTCAAGTTTCAAAGCGGCTTTATCTTCGCCAAGATAATTAAGCATCATGACTCCTGATAATATCATAGCTGTTGGATTGACTTTGTTCAATCCCTTGTACTTTGGAGCTGAACCATGGACAGGCTCGAATAAAGCAATACCATCGCCTATATTGGCCCCCGGGGCTATGCCTAACCCTCCCATTAACCCCGCGCATAAGTCAGATATAATATCGCCATAAAGATTAGGCAACACAAGAACGTCAAAATTCTGAGGCCTGCTCACCACCTGCATACTAAAATTATCTACTATAGCATCATTGAATTCTATTCTGCCTGCATATTCCTGGGCTACTTCGCGGGCTATAGCCAAAAAAAGGCCGTCCGTATGCTTCATAATATTAGCCTTATGCACGCATGTGACTTTTTTGCGGTTATTTTTCAGCGCGTATTCAAAAGCGAATTTACATATTCTGCGCGAGCCAAATTTTGAAATTGGTTTTATAGAAATACCTGAATCATGCCTGATCTTTTTAGGGCTTAACGCGTTTATCATATTTATGACCTCTTTGGCATCTGCAGAACCTTCCTGAAATTCAATGCCCATATAAAGGTCTTCTGAGTTTTCCCTGACAATAACTAAGTCTATATCTTTGATAGGTGCCTGTACTCCCTCCATAGTCTTTGCTGGCCGCAGGCACACATATAAGTCCAGGGTATGCCTTAACTGCACATTTACCGAACGAAAACCGCTTCCCACAGGCGTCACAATAGGGCCCTTAATAGCGACCTTATTCTTTCTTATTGAAGCAATGATATCATCTGGCAATGGAACGCCGTAACGCTTAATAGCTTCTTCACCCGCGCAAAATTCTTCCCACTTAATATCAACACCTGTCGCGTCAATACAACGCCTTGTAGCGTAGCTTACTTCAGGACCTATCCCGTCTCCGGGAATGAGGGTTATTGTATATTTCATAGTTTTATTCCGCCGTGCTTCTTAAAATGTTCCACCAATCCGCCGTCGCTTAAAAGCTTGCGCATAACCGGGGGCAGGGGATCTATTTTTGTTTCGCTCTTTTTAGTCAAATTTTTCAAAATCCCATTCTCAAGATCTATTCCAATTTTGTCATTCTCAGCTATGCCGTCGGTATCCGTTTCAACCAACGGCAGGCCTATATTTATGGCGTTGCGATAGAATATCCTGGCAAAACTCTTTGCCACGACACCTACTATGCCAGCCTCCTTTATGACCAAAGGCGCCTGCTCGCGCGAAGAGCCCATGCCGAAATTCTTCCCGGCGACTAAAAAGGACTCTCCTGGTTTTAACCTTGAATAAAAGGCCGGGTCAATATCTTCCAAGATATGCTTTGCAAGCTCTTTCATATCGCTGATAGCGAATTTATACCGGCCTGAGATAATGTAATCCGTGTTCACATCGTCTCCAATCTTATAGGAAGATCCTTTCAAGATCATAGGCTCTTAAACTCCTCAATGTGTTTGGCTTTAGCAAGCGCTATCTCGTAACTAATGACTCCGGACATATAAAGTTCTTTTAACGATTTATCCATGGTGCGCATACCATATTGGTGGCCTGTCTGGATAAGCGTGGGCATCTGCTCTATTTCCTGCTCGCGTATCAGATTTCTGATAGCCGGCGTGCCGATCATGATCTCAGTAGCAACGACGCGGCCAATACCGCTTGCGCGCGGCAAAAGGAGCTGTGATATAACACCCTGCAGGCAATCTGCCAGCTGAAGTTTTACCTGTTGCTGTTGAAAAGGAGGAAATACGTCTATGATCCTTTCAATGGTCTGAGGCGCGTCCGGAGTGTGCAAGGTCGCCAAAACCAAATGCCCTGTCTCGGCAGCTGTAAGAGCGGTTGATATAGTCTCAAGGTCCCTCATTTCACCTACGAAGATAACATCCGGGTCCTGGCGCAACGCGTGGCGCAGCGCTTCAGAAAAAGACTTAGTATCCGCGTAGACCTCTCTCTGTTTAATTATGCTCTTTTTATTTTTATACAAAAACTCAATTGGGTCTTCAATAGAGACTATCATCTCCTGGCGCTCAGAATTGATAAGGTCTATCATGGCTGCCATGGTAGTCGTCTTGCCCACGCCCGTAGGCCCTGTGACTAAGACTAAGCCGTTAGGTTTTTTGGCTAGGTCAACCACAACACTTGGCAAACCCAGATCAGAAAGTTTGGGTATTTCAAGAGGTATCCTTCTGAATGCCGCTTCAACTGAACCTCTCTGAATATGCACATTGACCCTGAACCTGTCCATCCCGAGCATTGCCACGGATAGGTCAAGCTCCCAATTCCTCTCAAATATCTCCTTTTGCTCATTTGTCAATATGGTGTAGATCATGCGCTTGGTATCATCGCGCAACAGCTTAGGCAAGTCTGTCAAAATGAGCCTGCCGTCAATCCTCAGGATGGGCGGAGCATTTTCCGTCAAGTGAAGGTCCGAAGCCTTCTTTTCTATAGTCAACATCAACAAATCTTTTAGTTCCATTATAAATACCTCCTTGGGTCAGCTATACGCCCTTCAAGAGCTGACGCTGCCACTGTTGCCGGGGAAGCCAAATAAACAAAAGCATCAGGGTTCCCCATCCTGCCTTTAAAATTCCTGTTAGCGCTGGAAATAACAACTTCACCCACCGACGGTACGCCATTATGCGTGCCCACGCAAGGCCCACAACCTGGTGTCACAACACTACCGCCAGCCTCAACTAATACATTTATAATACCATTTTTTATAGCGGTCAGATAAATATCTTTAGAGGCAGGGGCCACGATAAACCGGACGTTAGGTGAGACCTTTTTACCTTTTAATATTGAGGCCGCTATAGTCAGGTCTTCAAGCCGGCCGTTAGTACATGTCCCCAGATACGCCTCATCAATACGCGCGCCCGCGGCATCTTCAACGTGAGCGTTATTATCAACTGTATGGGGTTTAGCCAATTGAGGAGATATTTTAGAAATGTCATATTCACGAATTAAACTATAAATAGCATCTTTGTCAGCGTATTGCGCGGCGGGTTTTCTGATCTTATTGCGCCCTGCCACCCACTTTAGCGTCACGTTATCCGCCGGGATCATTCCAAACTTCGCGCCCATCTCAACGCCCATATTGCAGATAGTGAACCTCGCGTCCATACTCAAAGAATCTATCGCCTCGCCGTAAAACTCAATACTTTTATAAGTAGCGCCATCCGCTCTCAAGTCGCCTATAATATGCAAAATAATATCTTTAGAATAAACACCTCGCGGCAGCTTACCCTTAACAATGATCTTGATAGATTCAGGGACCTTAAACCAATTTTTACCGCACGCCAGGCTTATGGCCAGATCAGTTGAACCAACGCCCGTGGAAAGCGCGCCTAAAGCGCCATAAGTACATGTATGTGAATCAGCGCCCAAAACCAGGTCACCGGGCAGGACATGGCCCTTTTCAGGTATTATCTGATGGCATACGCCGCAGCCTACATCGTAAAGCAGTAACCCTTTTTCCTTTGCGAAGTCACGCAGCTTCTTGTGCACCGCGGAAACGCCCATGTTCGGTGACGGCGCGCTATGATCAATAACAATAGCGAATTTATCCTTAGAAACAGCCTCTTTTACTCCAAGCGCTTTGAAACGGTCAACGATAATTCCGCTTGTGCCGTCCTGCCCGAAACAAAAATCCATGCTGCAAACAGCGAAATCACCCGCTTTCAGGTCTTGCCCTGCGTGAAGGCTTAATATTTTTTCCGCTATGGTTTTTCCCATAATTTTTTTACTCGCTAACTCGCGACTCGATAACTCGTTAACTGATCTTATTGACCCATTCCTCTATCCTGTCAAAACCCTTTGCTATTTTTTCCATGCTTGTAGCAAAACTTACGCGGATATAATCGTCACATCCGAAAGGAGCGCCCGGTATAACAGCTACGAATTGCTCCTCGAGCAGCCTCTTGGCAAAAGTAAAAGAATCAAGCCCTGTTTTTTTAATATTACAAAATATATAAAAAGCGCCTTCTGGCTTATAATATCCCAATTGCTTTATTCCATCAATCCTGGAAATAATATAATCTCGCCTCTGCTGGAATTTTTTCTTTATCTCATCAAAATAAGGCTCTCCTAAATTGAAAGCTGCCAAAGCTGCCTTCTGAGTTATGGAATTCGGATTAGAAGTAGAGTGGTCCTGGAGGTTTGAAACCGCGCTCGCGATCTCAGGCTCAGCCGCCAAATATCCTAAACGCCAGCCGGTCATTGAATACGATTTTGAAAATCCGTTTACGACGATGGCCAGTTTCTTTATCTCATCTGAAAAAGAGGCTATAGACACATGTTCTATACCGTCAAATATGATCTTTTCGTAGATCTCGTCACTAATGCAGTAAAGCCCGTTCTCAACACAAAAGTGAGCTATCGACTTAAGTTCATCCCTATTATAAACGACGCCACAGGGATTAGAAGGGCTATTCAATATCAATAGCTTAGTCTTCTTGGAGAAATACTCTTTTAAAATCTTGGGGTTCACTTTGAGTCCGTGAGATAAGGAAGCCTGCACGAATACGGGTTTGCCCCCCGCAAGCTTTACCATCTCAGGATAGCTCACCCAGAACGGCACGGGTATGAGCACTTCATCCCCATCTTCCACCAATACCTGGAGCACATTATAAAGCGAGTGTTTCGCGCCGCAGGAAACGACGACACTTGAAGGCGTGTAATCTAAATTATTATCAGTTTTTAATTTTCTGCAGATAGCATCTTTTAGTTCTGGAATACCTGAAGTAGGAGTATATTTCGTAAAACCGTCTTGTATGGCCTTTATTGCCGCGGCCTTAATAGGCTCTGGAGTATCAAAATCGGGTTCGCCGGCTCCAAAAGCAATAATTGCCTTGCCTTCTTTTGCCATGCGTTTAGCAGCCGCCGTGATAGCCAGCGTAGCCGAAGGACTCGCTTCTCTTACTCTTTTAGAAAGTGGCATAGAAAGAACTTTTTACAGCGAATCCCTTTGGGCATTAAATATTTTTCCAATACCCCCCAGCATCTTCTTGGAAGGTTTTTTCGACTCTTTCTCTTTATATTCTTTATGTTCGCGTTTAGGCGCCACCGGCTTCTCTGTATGTTTTTCTATGGCCGCGTCGTCAGCCTTGGGAGAGCGTACTTTTTCTTTAGGGATATCTTTCCTAGCGGAGAGCTCCAGGATCACAAGCTCCGCGTTATCTCCCCTTCTCCTCTTGTAAGGTATAATGCGGGTATAGCCACCATTTTTTTGAGCGAACATAGGCGCTATTTCGGAAAAAAGTTTATGCACAAGGCTATGGCTGTTTAAAAATGAGAACGCCCTTCTGCGGGCAGATAAAGAATCAACGTCTTTACCCAGAGTTATGATCCGGTCAACAAGACGCCTAACCAACTTAGCCCTTAGCTTAGTGGTCACTATCCTCTGATGAATAATGACGCTCTGGGCTAATGAATTAATAGTAGCTTTAAAATACGCGCTGAAACGCGACAAGGTCTGAGTATTACGTTTATGTCTCATCTGCTTACTTCTCTTTCTTTAATTTTTTATCGTCGATCGGCATGCCCAAAGTGAGCCCCATGCCCACTATTAATTCCTTCACTTCGGTAAGCGACTTTTTGCCGAAATTCCTAAGGCCTAAAAGTTCGCTCTCAGACTTCCTCACAAGATCAGCGATCATCTTTATGCTGGCTTCTCTTAAACAATTAGAGCTGCGCACGGACAATTCAAGCTCTGAAATAGGCAATCTTAGTTTATCATACATTGATGCTTCTTCAGGAGACATGGACTCTTCTTCTTCCATTTCTTCCGGTATCTGTCCTAAATTCATAAAGACATCAAGATGACCCCTAAGGATATTGGCCCCGTAAAGCATGGCCTCCTTGGGGTCAATTGAGCCGTTAGTAAAAACTTCCAATACCAATCTATCATAATCCGTCTTCTGGCCCACGCGCGTATTCTCAACGTGATACGCTACCTTTTTCACCGGAGAAAAAATAGAATCAACAGGAATAGAACCTACAGGCTGATCCTCTTTTTTATTCATCTCCGAAGGCACATAACCGCGGCCACGGCCCACTTCCAGCTCCACATAAAATTTTACGTCCTTAGTCAGTGTAGCGATGTGCAGATCGGGATTAAGAACCTCTACCGTACCATCAGTAATAATATCACGCCCCGTTACATCACCGGCTTTGTCCTTTTTAATATAGACAGTCTTGCCGGACCTTGAATGCGAGCGCAGTATAAGATTCTTTATATTAAGCAGAATATCGGTAACATCTTCCATAACGCCATCCATAGAACTGAATTCGTGCAAAACATTGCCAAATTTAACGGCTGTAACAGCGCTACCCTCAATAGAAGACAATAATACGCGCCGTAGCGAATTGCCTAAAGTCACACCGTAGCCCCTCTCAAAAGGTTCCGCTACAAACCTGGCGTAAGTCGGAGTATGAGTTGTTTCATCTATCTCTAAAAACTTTGGCAGTTGAAAATCTTTCCACTTAATTCCCATCTCAGTTCCTCCTCTACTTTGAATACAACTCAACGATCAATTGTTCCTGAATGGGCATCTGGATATCTTCCCTGTCAGGCAATCGCAAAACGCGCGCTTTTAAATTAACCAGATCAGCCTCAAGCCACGGAGCTACGCCTCTGTCTTTGCTGAGATCTATATTGACTTTAACGACTTTTTTTATACCTTCCTTTCCCCTAACCTCTATCTCGTCACCCTGTTTAACGGAAAAAGAAGGAATATTTACCCTCTGATCATTAACGTATATAGCGCCATGCCTGACTATTTGCCTGGCCTGGACATGCGACGTCGCGAACATAAGCCTAAAAATGACATTATCAAGCCTTCTCTCTAATTCCTGGAGAAGGACCTTACCTGTGACGCCTTTTGATTTTGATGCTATAGCAAAATATCTACGGAACTGACGTTCCATAACCCCATAGATCCTTTTGACCTTCTGTTTCTCTCTGAGCTGAATGCCATAGTTTGAAAGCTTAGTGCCCCGGGCCTGGCCATGCTGTCCGGGAGGAAACGCCCTGCGAGCCACACCGCACTTATCCGTATGGCAACGAGGGCCTTTCAGAAAAAGTTTCATCATTTCTCTGCGGCATAAACGACAACTTGGACCTGTATATTTAGCCATTAAACCCTTCTCCTCTTTGGTGGACGACAGCCATTGTGAGGCACAGGCGTAACATCTTTAATAGTCCTGATCATCAGGCCCGCTGCCGCTATGGCCCTGATAGCCGATTCTCTGCCTGAACCCGGGCCGTTGACATAGACTTCAACCTCAACTAATCCATGGTCTTTGGCTTTTTTTGCAGCATCGCCAGCAGCAACCTGAGCCGCGAAAGGCGTTGACTTCTTAGACCCCTTAAAACCGACTGTCCCCGGGCTTGACCATGAAATAACATTACCCTGACGGTCTGTGATCGTCACAATAGTATTATTAAAGCTAGCCTGGATATGGGCAATACCGCTCGTAGATGTCAGTACCTTTTTACTCTTCCTTTTGCCTTTCTGAACCGCCATGAGTTCTCCTTAATTTTGTATATTATAGGTAACTATTCTCTGCAAAATTAACTCCGAAGCTTGCGAAGTAAATATTGCCCGGCAAACCTGGGCAAAATTTACGAGCGGTCAAGCAAGGAATAACATCATTTCCCAGGCGCCACAGCCGGCTTTTTCGCGGGCGCCTCAGCCATCCTGATCACACCAATATTCTTACGTGGGCCTTTTCTAGTCCTCGCGTTAGTACGCGTCCTCTGGCCCCTGACGGGCAAAGACTTCTTGTGCCTATAGCCCCGATAAGAACCTATATCCATAAGCCTTTTAATATTCTGAGATATTTCCCGTCTGAGATCGCCTTCCACTCTGTGGCCTTTTTGTATCACTGCCGTGATACGCGATATCTCTTCCTCTGTAAGATCCTTGCCTCTCTTTGCGGGATCTATTCCAGCCTCTGCTAAAACTTTTGCCGAGGACGTCTCTCCTATACCATAGAGATACCGAAGCGAGACGTCTATCCTCTTATCCTTAGGTATGTCTACACCTATAATTCTGGGCATTATCTTGCTCCTATCCCTGTCTCTGTTTATGCTTAGGGTTTATACAAATAACTCTCAGGATACCTTGTCTCTTGATTATTTTGCAGTTATGACAGATCTTTCTGATCGATGCTTTAACTTTCACTTTTCACCTCACTTACATCTAAACGTGATCCTGCCGCGCGACAGATCATAAGGCGATAATTCCACCTTAACCTTATCTCCCGGCAAAATTCTTATAAAATTCATCCTTATTTTTCCAGAAACATGAGCCAGGATCTTATGCCCGTTATCCAATTCAACCCTGAACATGGCATTCGGTAAAGATTCAGAGATAACTCCTTCTACTTCTATAGCTTCTTCTTTAGACATAGGCTATTTCGTCAGCACCTGCGGCTCGTTGTCCCATATGGCGATACTATGCTCAAAATGCGCGGATGGCTTCTTGTCCTTTGTCACCGCGGTCCATCCGTCTCGTAAAATAACCACTTCCCACGTGCCCATATTGATCATCGGCTCGATCGCCAAAACCATGCCGTTCTCGATCAAGGGGCCTGATTCTGAAGTCTTAAAGTTAGGTATCTGCGGCTCTTCGTGAAGCTGCCTGCCGATACCATGCCCGACGAAATCACGAACTACTGAAAACCCTTTTTCCTCAACAAACCGCTGTACGCTACACGAAGCCTCAGAAAGCCTGTGCCCTATCTTCAAATATTTTATAGCTTCTTCTAAAGAACCCCAAGTCGCGTCCATCAACCTCTGTTTAGAGGCATCTATACTGCCAACCGCGAACGTCTTTGCCATATCTGAAAAAAAACCGTCAAGTTTGATGCCAATATCAATGCTTACGATATCGCCTTCGATCAGCCTTCTCTGGCCCGGAATTCCATGCACAACCTCTTCGTTAACTGAAACGCATATGTTGGCCGGATAACCACGGTAACCCTTAAAAGCCGATACCACTTTTAACTTACTCATGGCGGCCAAAGCCGCTTCGTCTAATTCAATAGTGGCTAAGCCGGGTTTTACCATATCCCGCAGTTCATCCAGGATAAGAGATAATATATGGCCGCCTCTGCGCATTTTCTCTATTTCCTGAGAAGTCTTGATCGTTATCATATTTTAAAGAACCGCGATCTTTTTGGAAACGATATTAAAAACTTCTTCCGATCCCAGATCGGCTGAAATATTTTCAAGCTTCCCTTGTTTTTTATAATAATCAAGGACACTTTCAGACTCATTAAGGTATACCTTTAATCTGTTCCTGACAGTTGCCTCATTATCATCAGGCCTTTGATATAGCCCTACCTGGCACTGATCGCAAAGCATATCTTTTTTAGGCGGCATATTGGTGATGTGATAATTCGTGCCGCACTTCGGGCAAACGCGCCTTCCTGTAAGGCGCTGTACAACTGTCCGTTCTGTTGTTGAAAGATAGATAGCACGGTCAATCCCTGTTTTTAAGATATCATCTAACGCCTTGGCCTGAGCCTGGGTCCTGGGAAAACCGTCTAAGATAAAACCTTTTCCAAGATCTTTCTGTGACATCCTGCTCCTTACCATCTCTGTCACGAGGCTGTCAGGAACTAGCCCGCCTGCATCCATAAACCCTTTAGCCTTTTTTCCAAGCTCAGTATTATTTTTTACTTCGTTACGCAGTATATCGCCTGTTGAAATATGAGGAATTTTAAATTTTTTTGTCAATAATTTCGCCTGAGTCCCTTTGCCAGCTCCCGGCGGACCGAATAATATGATCTTCACTTTATCTGCGTCCTTTGATCCTTGATGATTTTAGAAAACCTTCGTAATTCCTCATTAAAAGGTGAGATTCGATCTGCTTAACTGTATCAAGCATAACGCCTATTACGATCAAAAGTCCGGTGCCTCCAAAAAACGAAGCCACCAGATACGGGATTTTTAACCACGCCATGATAAAATCAGGAAAAATAGCGATAAAGGCCATAAATACGGCGCCTGCCAAAGTGATCCTTGTCATGACGAAATCCAGATATTCAGCCGTAGGTTTACCCGGCCTGATGCCAGGAATAAACCCGCCATATTTCTTCATATTCTCAGATATATCCAAAGGATTAAAGACTATGGCCGTATAAAAATAACAGAAAAATATGATCAAGAGCGAATAAACAAGCGTATACACCCAATGGCCGCGCATGAGGCTATTGGCGAAATTATGGAACGCCTGATTAGGTATGAACGTCGCTATAGTAGCCGGAAACAAAATTATGGACTGAGCGAAAATAATAGCTATGATCCCGGACTGGTCTATTTTTAAAGGGATGTAAGTACTCTGGCCTCCATAGACCTTGCGCCCTACTACGCGCCTGGCATACTGGACAGGTATCCTGCGCTGCGCCTGTATTACCATCGTGATAGCTAAAATAACGCCCAATAAAAGGACTATCATTATAAGAAAAACATAAGGCTCCAGTGTCCTCTTCGCGGGCGAATATGGCGAAAATAAAACCCACAACTGATAACCCGCGGATGGTATCCTGGATATAATACCCGCTGTAATGACAAGAGAAATACCATTACCTATACCATGCTCCTGTATCTGCTCACCAAGCCACATGATAAATATAGTGCCAGTAGTCAAAGTTAGGATAGTCACTAACCTAAAGCTCCAACCTGGCATCATCACAATAGGCAGCCCCTCGGTACGGCCAAGCCCTTCAACCCATAAAGCTACAAAATAAGACTGTATAACTGAAAGGACTACCGTGCCGTAACGGGTATACTGTGTTATTTTCTGATGTCCGCTCTTGCCTTCTTTAGCGAGTTTTTCAAAAGCAGGTACTACAGCCGTCAGGAGCTGCATGATGATCGAGCATGAAATATACGGCATGATACCTAAAGCGAATATCGTCATGCGGCTCATCGCGCCGCCGGAGAACATATTCATTATGCCAAAGAGCGCCCCGCCCTCCGTTGAAGAAATACGCCTGAAAAGTTCGCCTAAAGCAGCGCCGTCAATACCTGGAGTGGGGATATAACAACCAAGCCTATAAACAGCTAAAAGAGCAAGCGCTACTAAGATCCTTTTCTTTAATTCCGGTATCTTAAATGAATTTAATAGAGCCGAGATCATTTTTTGGTTTGCAATGCGAGTATTTCAATAGTGCCGGATGCTTCCTGGATCTTTTTCAGCGCCGATCCCGTGGCCCTATGGCACTTGACGCTCAATGACTTAGTAATAGCGCCGTCACCCAGCAGTTTAACCAGACCGTCTTTATTTTTTATAAGTCCTTCATCAAACAGGCTGTCGGGAGAAACCACGCTCCCTTTTAAAAATCTGTTTAGATCACCAACATTAACGATCTGATAAAGATCCGGTGTCCTGCTATGAAAACCCCTCTTAGGAAGACGCCGGAACAACATCGTCTGACCGCCTTCATAACCCGGCCTGAAATCGCGGCCCGCGCGTGAACCCTGGCCTTTGTTGCCGCGCCCTGAAGTCTTGCCGCGTCCTGAGCCCACCCCGCGCCCTAAAGCCCTTTTTTTCTTATTTGCCCCATAAGGGGCCCCAATATCAGTTATTTGCATCTTTAGCAACCTCATTTTGCTCGGACCTAGGCTCATTCCTAAGATCAAATATTTCAAGGTCCGTATTCATCTGTTTAAATCCCTGCAGTGTAGCCAAAATAACATTCAAAGGATTGTTGCTCGTAATACACTTTGTCAGAATATCCTTGATACCGGCAGCTTCGCACACAGCCCTGACAGGGCCAGAAGCTATAATACCGGTTCCTTCAACAGCCGGCTTAAGCATCACGCGCGCGGAACCAAACTTACCCATTACATCGTATGGAATAGTCGTTCCAACCATAGGCACGGTCATCATATTTCTCTTAGCCTGAGATATTCCTTTTCTTATAGCATCTGCTACTTCATTAGCTTTACCTAAAGAAATACCTACTCTGCCTTTGGTATTACCCACAACGACCAATGCGCTAAAAGAAAGTTTCTTGCCGCCTTTTGTAACCTTAGCCACACGGTTTATCTTAACTACTTTTTCAATAGCTTCTTTTGATTCCGATCCAAAAATGCGTTCAACCATGCTAAAACTCCAATCCGCCTTTTCTCGCAGCTTCTGCAAATGCCCTTATCCGGCCATGATAATCGTAACCGCCTCTATCAAAAACTACCTTTACAATATTTTTGCCTTTGGCCATCTGAGCCACAGTATCTCCCAATAAGACAGCTGCTTTTATATTGCCGCCGTAAGTGATCTTAGATCTAATATTCTTATCCGTAGTAGACACGCTCAAAAGTGTGACCCTCTTTGAATCGTCGATGATCTGTATAAATAAATTCTTCAGGCTCCTGCGTACATTAAGGCGCGGCCTTTCCGCGGTGCCAATGATACGCTTCCTCAGCCTTAAATGCCTTTTTTCTCTTCCTGATATCTTTATTGTCATTTTTTTACCCTTACTTTGTCACAGCCTTACCGACTTTTCTCCTAACACGTTCATCCGAATAACGTATGCCCTTACCTTTATATGGCTCAGGAGGGCATATATGGCGTATCTCAGCAGACACCTGGCCTACTTTGACCTTATCAATACCTGAAACAACTAATTCCACTTGCTTGGAAGCGTCTATTTTGATGCCTTCGGGTATCGCGTATTCCACGGAATGCGAAAAACCCACGTTAAGCTTTAAATTCTTGCCCTGGACCGCGGCTTTATAACCAACACCCTCAATTTTCAAAGTCTTACTATAGCCAGACGTGACGCCTATCATCATATTAACCGCTAAAGCCCGCGACGTACCGTGAAGCGCTTTCGTTGTTTTTATGGAGTTAGCCGCCGCGAAATATAATTTTCCGTCCTTAGTTTCACAAGAGATAACTGAAGGCATGCGATACTCAAGCTTACCCTTAGGCCCCTCGATAACTAACATATCATCTATTACGCTTGCCTTAGTACCCTGCAATATTTCAACTGGTTTCTTTCCAATCCTTGACATGGAACACCTTTATGTAATGATTCAGTGGCATACCGCTGAGTATGCCAAAATTATAGTATAGAATTTTGGCGCTTCTTACGAAGCGGTATTATACATTTACCAAATATAACAAAGGACTTCGCCGCCTACTTTTGCCTCGTGAGCCTCAGTATTTGTCATGAGCCCTTTGGACGTCGTAAGTATCGCCGTGCCTTTTCCGCGTAAAACCCTTGGTATATGTTTAATATCAGCGTAAATACGCAACCCTGGCCTGGATACACGTTTTAAATTTATTATGACGGATCTCTTGCGGACATACCTTAAATAAACCCTCAATAAACCCTGTTTTGTATCTTTTATAACCCTGTAATTATCAATATAGCCTTCTCTTTTTAAGATATCGGCCAAACTCGTTAAAAGTTTTGAATGCGGGATATCCACCTTTTCTTTTTTGGCGCGCGCCGCGTTCCTGATCATTGTTAACATATTCGCGATAGGATCTGATAAAGACATTTATATCTCCTTGTGCAGAAAGCGCAATACTGGCCCAATTCCTTATAAGGGCCAGGTATTAGTTTTACCAGCTCGCTTTTTTTACGCCTGGTATCTCACCTTTGGATGCCAGCTCCCTGAAACAAATACGGCATAACTGAAATCTTCTATAATACCCGCCGGAACGGCCGCACAAACGGCAACGATTATACTTCCTTGTTGAAAATTTTGGTTTTGCCTTCCAGCGGTTTATCTGAGATTTTTTTGCCACAGCTATCTATCCTTTCTCTGTCTTAAAAGGCATACCTAAAAGTTTTAACAACTCATAAGACTCCTTCTTAGAACGCGAATCCATAACTATAGTAATGTCCATACCCTGCACGCGCGTGATCTTGTCAAAATCGATCTCAGGAAAGATACCTTGTTCGGTAATGCCTATGCTGAAATTACCTCCGCCGTCAAAAGAATCCGGGTTCAAGCCGCGAAAATCTCTTATTCTTGGGAGCGCTACGCTGATCAACCTATCAAGAAACTCATACATCTTTTGGCGCCTTAGCGTCACGCGGCACCCTACGGCCTGATTTTCCTTGACCTTAAAATTGGCTATAGCCTTCCTACAGCGCGTTATCACGGGCTTCTGCCCCGTAATAGTCGCCAGTTCTTCAACAGACTTATCTAAAAATTTAATGTCTGTAATTGCCTCTCCCACACCCATATTAACTACTATCTTCTTCAGGCGCGGGACCTGTATACCATTCTTATATCCCATGATCTTTACCATCTCAGGAACTACTTCTTTCCTATATTTTTCAAGCATTCGCGGTATCATTTATATGGCCTCGTTGCACTTCTTACAAATGCGCACTTTAGTTTTATCTTTCAAAATAGAAAATCCTACTTTTGTCGGGGCGTTACAGCTTTTGCAGACAAGTTTTAAGTTAGACAATTGAATAGGTTGTTCTATCTGAACTATGCCAGTATGCTGCTGTTCCTGCTGAGTGCGCCTTTTATGTTTCTTAACGTAATTAACGCCTTCAACTACAGCCTTGCCCGCCTCAGGTAAAATATGCACAACTTTACCCTGCTTGCCTTTATCTTTTCCGGTTATGACTGCTACAGTATCGCCTTTTTTTATCTTGAACATATTAATTTTGCCCTTTTATGTTTTTTCCTTACAACATTAACTCCAAAGTTTGCGGGGAGTTTCTCATTTTTTACCTTTATATAACCTCTGGCGCCAACGAAATGATCTTCATGAAATTTCTATCTCTTAATTCTCTGGCCACGGGCCCGAATACGCGAGTGCCCCTGGGATTAAGTTGAGTGTCTATCATGACAACAGCGTTGGAATCAAATTTTAAATAGGAACCGTCCGCCCTTCTCAAAGGGGCTCTCATTCGCACGACAACACCCCTAGCCACTTCGCCCTTCTTTATAGACGCGTCAGGCGTGGATGATTTTATATTAACAGTAATTATATCCCCGATAGTCGCGTCCAACTTACCCTTTCTTCCTATCACTCCGATACAAGAAACCACTTTGGCTCCGGTATTATCCGCGACCGTTAAAAGCGTGCGTTTAAATATCATTTAGCGCCTCCGTTATCTTAGCCTTTGTGATGATCTCAACTAATCTCCAGCGCTTGTCTTTTGACATAGGCCTGGTTTCATGGATGAGAACGATATCTCCGATGCGCGCCTCATTCTTTTCGTCGTGGGCCTTAAATCTCTCTTTTCTCCTTATAGTCTTTGAATATTGGCCGTGCCTGACCAAACTAGTTACTTCAACGACTATAGTCTTCTTCATCTTATCGCTGACCACTATGCCAGTGAATTCTTTTCTTTTTGAATCTTGCTGAACTTGTTCTGCGCTCATAATTTTTATTCCTTCTTTGCCAAAGCAGCTTCTTTCAAAAGCGTGTTAATACGGGCTACGGTCTTTCTCAAGATCTTGAATT
This sequence comes from Candidatus Phelpsiimicrobium noxiivivens, assembly GCA_001873995.1. Taxonomy (GTDB): domain Bacteria; phylum Omnitrophota; class Gorgyraeia; order Velamenicoccales; family Velamenicoccaceae; genus Phelpsiimicrobium; species Phelpsiimicrobium noxiivivens. The sequence continues at coordinate 22,018 of MNVR01000015.1, read as the reverse complement.
GATGTGGCTTATCTATTTGGCCTGAGTTCTTAAGATAACTCAGTTTAGCCAATTCTTCTTTACAATTAACCAATTTTAACGACAAATCCTCTTTACTTAAATTCCTTAATTCTTGGAGTTTCATAATTATTCCTATATCTCAGATGCCCTTGTGATGAATTTTGTCCTAAGTGGAAGCTTAAAGGCGCACAAGCGAAAAGCGATACGCGCTAACTGCTCAGGGACTCCGCCTAATTCAAAAAGAATAGCGCCACGCTTTACTTGAGCCACCCAATAGGAGAGATCACCTTTACCTTTTCCCATGCGGGTTTCTGCGGGTTTTTTAGTCACTGACTTATGCGGAAATATCCTGATCCACACTTTTCCGCTGCCTCTCAATTGCCTTGCCAAAAGGACTCTTACTGATTCGATCTGCTTATCTTTTATTGTGCCGTTCTGCAACACCTTCAGCCCGAACTCGCCAAAACTTAGGTCAGAACCTCTCACCGCTATACCGCGATTCTTGCCGCGCTGAAATTTTCTATATTTAACCCTTCTGGGCATTAAAGGCATAACCTATTCTCCGTCTTTCTTGGTCTCTTCCTGCCGTTTCTTAGTCTCTTTCAATCTTTCTATAAGAGCGTCTCCCTTATGTATCCAGACCTTACATCCGATAAGGCCATAACGTGTATGCGCTTCCGTAAAACCATAATCAATGTCAGCCCTGAATGTCTGTAAAGGCACGCTACCCCATTTATAAACCTGGGTACGCGCTATCTCCGCGCCGCCCAAGCGGCCGGCTACGCAGACTTTGATACCCTTGGCTCCCGCGGAAGCAGCCTGATCAATGGACCTCTTAATAGCTCTTCTAAAAGCCACGCGTTTTTCCAACTGAAAAGCGACGTTCTCCGCGACAAGCTGCGCGTTAACAGCGGGATTTTTGATCTCTTCAATATCAACTATGATCTCTTTATTCTTGGCTATGCCCCTTAACTCGCCTGTCAGCTTTTCTATATCCGCGCCATGCCTGCCTATAATGACACCTGGCCTTGCTGAATGGATGCGGATCTTAAGCTTGCCTGCCACGCGTTCAATAACCACTTTAGCAACAGCCGCCTGCTTAAGTAAATTCTTTATATGCTTGCGTATCATAAAATCTTCTTCCAGGAAATTCCCGAAATCAGCGTGACGGGCAAACCACTTAGAATCTGAATCTCTTATAAAACCTAACCTTACGGATATCGGGTTTACTTTTTGTCCCATTAATGCTCTCCTTACATAAAAAACGTAACGCTGGCCCAATTCCTTATAAGGGCCAGGCGTGCTATTTCTCTTTCTTCAGATCTAACTCTATTTTTATATGGCTCGTCCTCTTTAATATCTCTGTTGCTCTACCAAAAGCGGCCGCCCTGAACCTTTTCCATCTTGGGCCGTCATCCGCGGTTATCTTTGAGATGACCAGGTCATCAACATTTAACCCCTTGACCTTGGCATTAGCTATGGCTGAATGCAGGACTTTGCTTACGTAATAGACGGGCCGTTTATTCACGAATTTCAAAAATGAAAGAGCTTCGCTCGCCTTCATCCCGCGGATAAGATCAACCACCTGCCTTATTTTTCTGCCGGAACCCCTTATAAATTTTCCCTGCGCACTTGCTAACATATAATTTTTAAGTTAATTCAACGCCTTTCTTCGCTTTGACGCCGCTGTGTTTCCTAAAAAGCCTCGTAGGCGCGAACTCACCTAATTTATGCCCAACCATATTCTCCGTTATAAAGATAGGAACATGTTTGCGCCCATCGTGCACTGAGATCGTGAACCCTACGAAATCCGGGATTACGGTAGAACTCCTGGACCACGTCTTAATGGGTTGCCTGGAACCTGACTTACGCGCGTTCTCAACTTTTTTGCAAAGCTTCTCTTCTACAAAAGGCCCTTTTTTTAATGACCTAGGCATTTATCCATTCCTTCGCGTTATGATATATCTAGTTGAATATCTTTTATGCTTTCTAGTCTTTAAACCTTTACACTTCTGCCCCCATGGCGACACAGGGTGAGGGTTACCTTGTCCGGCTTTACCTTCACCTCCGCCGTGCGGATGGTCAATAGGATTCATGGCGGAACCTCGGACCGTAGGCCGAATACCCAGCCAGCGTTTTCTTCCGGCCTTTCCGTGCATCAACGCTTCATGCTCTACATGGCCAACCTGGCCTATAGTAGCCAGGCAATCCAGTTTTATCAGCCTTATTTCTCCGGAAGGAAGCCTGACGTGCGCGAAATCACCTTCTTTAGCCGTGATCTGCGCCGCGTTACCGGCGCTGCGGGCGATCTGCCCTCCGCGGCCGTGCGACAATTCTATATTATGCACAAAAGCGCTCAAAGGAATAAAACGCAAAGGCATCGCGTTACCTGTCTTTACCTCAACCTCAGCTCCCACGGAGCTTAATACATCATCTCCTACATTTAAGCCCAATGGAGCCAAAATATACCTCTTTTCACCATCTTTATAATTTAAGAGAGCTATACGGCAAGAACGATTTGGGTCATATTCTATTGACATGACCTTGGCAGATATGTCATATTTATCCCGTTTAAAATCTACGATCCTGTAGAGGCGCTTGTGCCCGCCGCCAACATGCCGGGTAGTGATGCGCCCTCTGTTATTGCGGCCGCCGGTCTTATTCAGCGTCTCTGTCAGGGATTTCTCAGGATAGTCCTTAGTGAGCTCCGCGAAATCCGGCAAGTTAGCCCAGCGCTTACCAGGTGTAGAGGGTTTATATTTTTTTAATGCCATTATTTTGCCTCTAACTTCTGGCCTTTTTCCAACTGCACGAACGCCTTTTTCCAATCAGGCTGCCTTCCTAATTGTTGGCGCACGCGCTTTAACTTGCCGTGGACAATTGAAGAATTGACTGCCTTAACTTTGACTTTGTATATCTTTTCTACCGCGTGCTTTATATCTACTTTGGTAGCGCTCTTAGTCACATAGAACTGATAACAGGCGCCATCTTCAAGGCGCGTGCCTTTTTCGGTGTGAATTAAAGACTTGATAATATCATATGGACTATACATTTTTCAAGCGTTTTGTTAGATTCTTTAGGGAATCTCTGGTTATTAATATTTTTTTTGAATTCAATACGTCATAAGCGTTAACTGAATTAGAATCTACGATCTCAAGACGCTGTATATTCTTGGTAGAGCGCTTGATATTCTCAGTTATCGCGTCTATCACGCAAATGATACTTGATGCGCCTACTTTTAAAGAATCCAGAAATTTAACAAATTCCTTTGTTTTAGGATGCATTATATGTATCTTCTCCACCAGGATAAAATCTCCGCTTCCTATCTTCGCGTTAATACTTGAACGCAGAGCCTCGGACCTGATCTTCTGAGGCATCTTATAGCTAAAATCCCTGGGGTGCGGGCCGAATACAACACCGCCGTGCCTCCACAAAGGCGAGCGTATAGAACCGTGACGCGCGCGGCCTGTACCTTTTTGCTTCCATGGCTTTTTGCCGCCTCCGGATATCTCGCCCCTTGTCTTGGTAGCGGCGGTTCCCTGGCGCTGATTAGCCCTGAATCCTACTATAGCCTGATACAGTGTTTTTTTATTTACTTCACCGTCAAAAACATGGGCATCCAGCTCCATTTCTTCAACGACTTTGGCATCCATATCATGAACTGGTACGACTATTCTATTTTTCTTTTCCATTGTCATTTTTTAATTGCTTTTCTTATTTCAAGAAGCGAATTCTTATGCCCAGGCACAGCGCCCTTGACAACCAAGATATTGTTCGCTAGGTCAACTTTTATGACTTTTAAGTTTTGAACGGTCCTATTATCAAATCCCATATGCCCTGCCATGTTCTTACCCGTTACTATGCGCGAAGGGTCAGAACTGGCGCCTACAGAACCTATTCTGCGATGAGACATAGAACCATGAGACGCAGGCGTGCCCATCCAATGCCACCTCTTCATACCTCCCTGAAAACCCTTGCCTATAGAAACACCTGAGACATCAACATAATCACCTTCTTTAAAAATATCTACTTTTATCTCATCTCCGACTTTAAAATTAGCTTTATCCAGCACCCTAAGCTCCCTGATATACCTCTTTGGAGCCAGGTTTAATTTCTTGAAAATTCCGGCTTGAGGCCTTTTTAATTTATTCTCTTTGATATCCTCATAAGCGACCCTGATATTCTTATCAGTCAACCCCATTACTACGCATGGCCCGGCGTCAATGGCCGTGACAGGAATAACCTTGCCAGATTCAGAGAAAACTTGCGTCATCCCTATCTTCTTGCCTAATATTTTTATTGTAGTGTTCAAAACGCCCATTAGCTTACTCTTTCTTGGCCTACCACCATATTTTATTATCAGCTACCTGATCTCAGCGTCAACCCCGGCAGGAAGGTTTAACTTCCTCAAGGCATCAATGGTCTTGGCTGTCGGATCGTGAAGTTCCAGCAACCTCTTATGGGTCGCCAGCATGAACTGCTCACGGGACTTCTTATCAATGACAGGCGAGCGATTGACCGTATACAACTCTTTCTTTGTCGGCAACGGTATAGGGCCGGAGACTTTAGCTCCGCTCCTTTTGGCCGTTTCCACGATCTCACGCGTAGACTGGTCTAAGAGACGATGATCATAAGCTTTTAATCGTATTCTGATCTTTTGTGACATTTTCTTTCTTATGTTTTTTAGGCGATGATCTCTGAAACTACTCCCGCGCCGACCGTGTGTCCGCCTTCACGGATAGCAAAACGCAGTTCTTTTTCCATAGCCACAGGCACGATCAATTCAGCCTCGACCATAATATTATCCCCAGGCATGACCATCTCAACGCCATCTGGTAATTTGACATTACCCGTGACATCAGTCGTCCTAAAATAGAACTGAGGCCTGTAACCCGTAAAGAACGGCGTATGACGGCCGCCTTCTTCTTTGGTTAAAATATAAACCTGGGCCTTAAACTTGGTATGCGGCGTTATGGAACCTGCAGCAGCTAATACCATGCCTCTTTGCAAAGAATCTTTATCTACGCCTCTTAACAAAAGGCCCACGTTATCGCCTGCCTGGCCTTCATCCAATAACTTTCTGAACATTTCTATGCCTGTTACAACGGTCTTGCCGATCTCAGGCTTCATGCCTACAATATCAACATTATCGTTGATCTTGACCTTACCGCGCTCTATTCTGCCTGTACCTACCGTGCCACGGCCTGAAATAGTGAAAACGTCTTCCACCGCCATAAGGAACGGCTTATCCAACTCTCTTTTAGGCATTGGTATAAATTCATCAACAGCTTTCATCAACTGGTGTATAGGCCCGCACTTAGGGCACTCAGCTTTACCACAGAGGCATGAAAGTGCTTCAGTAGCACTTCCTTTAATAATAGGCGTCTTATCTCCAGGGAAGTTATATTTCGTCAAAAGATCCCTGACTTCCATCTCAACAAGCTCTATGAGTTCTTTATCCTGTACCATATCTATTTTATTCAAGAAAACAACTACAGCCGGAACGTTCACCTGCCTGGCCAAAAGTATATGCTCTCTGGTCTGCGGCATAGGACCGTCAGCGGCTGAAACTACGAGTATAGCTCCGTCCATCTGAGCGGCTCCCGTGATCATATTTTTAATGTAGTCCGCGTGGCCGGGGCAATCTATATGCGCGTAATGCCTTATAGCGGTTTGATATTCAACGTGTGAAATATTGATAGTAACGCCCCTCTCCCTCTCTTCAGGCGCGTTATCAATAGAAGTATAGCTTCTGGCCTCAGCTAAACCAGACTTTGCTAAAACAGACGTGATAGCGGAAGTCAAACTTGTCTTTCCGTGGTCCACGTGGCCTATGGTACCGATATTGACGTGTGGTTTATTCCTTACAAACTTTTCTTTAGACATGACCCACCTCCATTATTTTAAACCCAATACCTTATTAGATATATCTCTAGGCACCTCTTCATAACAAAAGGGCTCCATAGTGAAAGATGCTCTTCCTTGTGTTAAAGACCGTACTATATTAGCATAATCAAAAACTTCTGCAAGCGGAACATGTCCGCGCAGGACCCTGACGTTACCTCTCTGCCCCATAGCCATAAGCTTGCCCCGGCGTGAATTAAAATCGCCGATAACAGTACCCATAAATTCTTCAGGCACCACTATTTCAATATCCATAATGGGCTCAAGAAGGAATGAAATACCACGGCGTAAGCCTTCAGTAAAAGCCTGAGAGGCAGCCATCTGAAACGCTATCTCCGATGAATCTACCTCGTGGTATGAACCGTCAACTAAAGTAACAGCCACATCCGTGACTGGATAATTTCCCAAGATGCCGCTCTTTGCCGCCAAGATTATTCCGTTCTTAACAGATGGGATATATTCCCTTGGTATAACGCCGCCTTTCAGAGTCTCTTCAAACGTTATGCCCGTGCCCGGGACTTCCTGAGGCTCTATCACCAGAACAACGTGGCCATATTGGCCGCGGCCGCCTGACTGCTGAATAAATTTGCCAGTTATGTTGACCTTCTTGCGTATAGATTCCCTATAAGCGACCTGTGGCCTGCCAACCTTAGCTTCAACATTAAATTCGCGCAATATGCGGTCCACGGCGATCTCAAGATGCAATTGGCCCATTCCGGAAATAATAGTCTGCGCTGTCTCAGTATTGTAAGTCACCCTAAACGATGGGTCCTCATCCTGCAGCTTCCTCAGCGCGAAGGCCAGCTTTTCCTGGTCCTCTTTTGATTTAGTCTCTATGGCTAGATCTACTACTGGCTCAGGAAACTTAATAGCCTCTAAAATTATAGGCGCGTCTTCCTGGCATAGCGTATCGCCGGTTTTAGTATTTTTTAATCCTACAAAAGCCACAATATCACCGCAGAAAGCCTCTTGGACCAACTCCTGTTTATTCGCGTGCATACGCACTATCTTTGAAACTTTCTCATCCTCGCGTTTCGTGGAATTATAAATGTTCGCGCCCGCGGATACCTTACCCGAATAGATCCTGACGAAATTCAGGCGCCCCACATATGGGTCGCTCATCAGCTTAAAACAAAATCCGCAGAACGGCGCTCCATCAGAAACTGCCCTTTCCTCATATTCGTTTGTCTCAGGCTCAAAACCCTTGATCGCTGGCAGGTCTTTAGGCGCGGGAAGATAATCGCACACCGCGTCCAACACCAGCTGAATACCCTTATTCTTTAAAGAAGAACCGCATAATACTGGCACGAACTTATTGGCAATGACACCCTCGCGTATGGCCTTCTTTAGGTCCTCTTTTGAAATAGGCTTATTATGAATATACGCATCCATTACGTAGTCGCTGCCTTCGGAAACGCGTTCAACAAGCTCATGATAATACTTCTTTAATTTTTCTTTATACTCTTCTGGCACAGGATTAGTATCTAACTCCTGGCCTTTTTCATCTTTGGAGACAAAAAGCACTCCTTCAATAATATCAATTATACCCGCGAAGCCTTCTTCCTTGCCATATGGTATCTGGATAGCCGCGGCATTAGCGCCCAGCTTTTTATGCATCTCATCAATACAATTTTCAAAATCAGCCCCCACGCGGTCCATCTTATTAATAAAAGCTATCCTGGGCACGTTATACTTATCCGCCTGGCGCCAGACCGTCTCTGACTGAGGCTGAACCGCGGCCACCGCGCAAAAAACAACGACAGCTCCGTCTAAAACCTTGAGCGACCTCTCTACCTCAACTGTAAAATCCACGTGTCCAGGTGTGTCTATAATATTTATCTGCACATCCCTCCAAAAACATGTGGTACTGGCAGACGTTATGGTAATGCCGCGCTCCTGCTCCTGCACCATCCAATCCATCGTCGCGGTCCCGTCGTGGACTTCACCTATCTTATAGATCTTCTTAGTATAGAAAAGCATGCGCTCCGTAGTCGTCGTCTTACCGGCGTCTATATGCGCTATGATGCCAATATTGCGTAATTTTTCTAGTTCTATGCCTTTTGCCATGATCAATCTATCCTACCATCTAAAATGCGCGAAAGCCTTGTTGGCTTCAGCCATTTTATGCGTGTCATCCCTCTTCTTTATTGCCGCGCCCTCGCCTTTAAAACCTGCCAATATTTCATCCGCCAGGCGTTCCTCCATGGGTTTTCCTTTTTTTCCTCTTGAAAAATCTTTAAGCCAGCGCAACGCCAAAGATATACCCCTCTCCTGGCTTACTTCAATAGGAACCTGATAAGTGGCGCCTCCTACGCGGCGGGGCTTTACTTCCAGCCGCGGCCTGATATTCTCAAGCGCTTTAGTAAAAACTACAATAGGATCTGCTTCGCCTGTCTTCTGTTTAATAATATCAAAGGCCCCATATACAATACTTTCTGCCAAGGATTTTTTACCTTTTATCATAATGATATTAATGAACTTGGCCACGATCTTACTGGAGTATTTTGGGTCAGCTACGATCTGTCTTTTATCCGCTTGTCTTCGTCTCATTTTTTCCCTGCCTTAGGTTTTTTAGCTCCGTATTTTGAGCGTGATCTTCTTCTATTAGCTACACCTGAAGTATCCAAAGTGCCCCTGACAATATGATAACGCACGCCTGGCAGGTCCTTGACCCTTCCGCCTCTTACCAAAACAATAGAGTGCTCCTGAAGGTTATGCCCTTCGCCCGGGATATAAGAAGTGACTTCAATACCCGTAGTCAACCTTACCCTGGCTATCTTACGCAGGGCTGAGTTAGGCTTCTTTGGCGTCATTGTCTTTACCTGAAGGCATACACCACGGCGCTGAGGACACCCCTTCAAAGCCGGTGATTTTGATTTACGCTTTTTGGAGATACGGCCACTACGAATGAGCTGCTGGATCGTCGGCATGCTCTGCTTCTCCTTTTTTAAGATCATTACTCGCTGCGCTGGCTGCGCCAGCTCCGCTCGCTTGCTTGACTAAAGTAAATTCTCTGTGGACATGCAATCCCGTACCCGCGGGAATAAGATGGCCCACGATAACGTTCTCTTTTAAACCAAAGAGCTCATCTCTCTTGCCTGAAGCCGCCGCGTCAGTCAACACTTTTGTTGTCTCCTGAAAACTCGCCGCTGAAATAAAACTTTCAGTCGTTATGGAGGCTTTTGTTATACCCAGTAAAAGTGGTGTTGCTGAAGCTGGTTTACCAACCTTTTTGATGACCCTCTGATTTTCTTTCTGGAACCTCCAGCGGTCTATCTGTTGGCCTGAAAGAAAATCAGTATCATTTGAATCTTCTATTTTTACCTTCTTAAGCATCTGTCGGATTATAACTTCTATATGTTTATCGTTGATCTTAACGCCCTGAAGACGATATACTTCCTGAACCTCATTTACGAGATATTCCTGCAATACCTTATCGCCGCAGACCCTTAAGATGTCCTGCAGGACTACCGGCCCATCGGTCAACTGCTGGCCTGCTATAACGTGGTCGCCGCGATAGACATTAGGATGCTTACCATGAGGAATAGCGTACTCTCTTCTCATGCCGGTAGGAGACGTAACCAAGATCTGGCGCTGGCCTTTTTTATTTTCGTTAAATTCAATAAAACCATCTATTTCTGAAATGATGGCCGGGTCTTTCGGGCGGCGCGCTTCAAAAAGTTCCGCGACCCTGGGCAGGCCACCCGTAATATCCCTGGTCTTGCCTGATACTCGCGGTATTTTAGCGATCAATTCTCCAGCGCCGGTTGCCGCGCCGTCTTTGACAAGGATATGCGCTCCTATAGGTATAGGGTAAATACCTACGACCTCACCTGAATTATCAAGAATGATCATCTGCGGATGGAATTCAACTTTATGTTCAACGATGACTCTTTCTGATATCCCAGTAGTAGAATTGAGCTCTTCCCTCATGGTCACGTTCTCTTTGATATCTTCATAACGAACAAGGCCTGAGACTTCCGTCAAAATAGGAACGGTATATGGGTCCCAACGCACAAAAATAGAACCTTTGACAATTTCGCCGTCTTCCGGAGTATTGATGATACTGCCCTGAGGAAGAGTATAACGCTCCAGCTCGCGGCCCTGGGCGTCGTTAATGCTTAAACAACCACTCCTGTTGAGAACTACGAAATCCTTGCCTTTATGAACAATGCGAAGGTTATGATATTTTAAAATACCTTTATTTTTAGATTTTATAAATGATTGTTCTACGATCCTTGATGCCGTTCCTCCGATGTGAAAAGTCCTCATCGTCAGCTGTGTTCCAGGTTCGCCTATACTCTGCGCGGCAATGATGCCGACCGCTGACCCTATCTCAACTAATCCATCGCGAGATAGGTCCCTGCCATAACACTTAGCGCAAATGCCACGGTCAGATTCGCAGGTTAAAACGCTGCGAATACGGATCTTTTCTATACCCATGCGCTCTATGACCTCAGACTTCTCTTCGGTTATAAGCTCTCCCGTAGCTACAATGGTCTCGTCAGTGACGACATCAACAACGTTATCAAGCGTCACGCGGCCCATCACTCTTTCCTTAAGGGGAACAACGACCTCATCGCCCTCAATGATAGAAGACAAAGAGATGCCGTTCAATGTCCCGCAATCGTGCTCCGTGATTATAACTTCCTGAGCCACATCTACGAGGCGGCGCGTCAGATAACCCGCGTCAGCTGTCTTTAAGGCCGTATCCGCCAAACCTTTTCTAGCACCGTGAGTTGATATAAAATATTCCAAAACAGTCAAACCTTCGCGAAAACTCGCGATGATCGGGTTCTCAATGATCTCGCCTGATGGTTTTGCCATAAGGCCTCTCATGCCGGCAAGCTGCCTGACCTGTAAACGCGAACCGCGCGCGCCTGAATCAGCCATCATGAAGATAGGATTGAACGGGTCCATCTTCTTAAATACTAACTCCGATACTTTATCCGTGGTATGCGTCCAGATATCAATGACCTTGTTATAACGCTCGCCGTCAGTAATAATACCTTTACGGTACTGATCCTCAACTTTAGCTACCTCTGTCCTGGCCTCAGCTATATATTCTTTCTTCTCTCCAGGTATCTCTAGATTATCTATGGATATGGAAATACCGCCTAACGTAGCGTATTCAAAACCAAGCTCTTTAAAACTATCTAATAATTTGATAGTCGTGTCGTGTCCGAATCTTTTATAGCACGCGGCGACAATTGACCCGACGTTCTTCTTATTAAGCTCTAAGTTCACGAAACCGAATCCCTGCGGCAAGGTCTCGTTAAATATTATCCTTCCCACTGTCGTCTCAAGGAGCGCTTTTTCGGATTTAAAAACAGCCGCGGCCAGGTTAAAATGTTCAGTTATCCTGACCTTGACCTTCGCGTGTAAAGATATAGTGCCGTCATCAAAAGCCGCGATGGCCTCAGACATATCCGAAAGGACCCTTCCTTCTCCCTTGTCCTTCATCTTCATCTTTGTCAGATAGCATAATCCTAAAATGATATCCTGCGTAGGCGTCATGATAGGCCTGCCGTCAGCGGGTGAAAATAAATTATTGATAGAAAGCATAAGCAACCGCGCTTCCATCTGCGCCTCTAATGAAAGCGGCACATGAACTGCCATCTGGTCGCCGTCAAAATCCGCGTTAAAAGCCGTACAGACCAAAGGATGTATCCTTATCGCCTTGCCTTCTATAAGCATCGGCTCAAATGCCTGCACGCTAAGACGATGCAAAGTCGGCGCGCGGTTTAAAAGAACAGGATGATCCTTGATCACCTCATCTAATATATCCCAAACTTCTATTTTGGCGCGCTCCACCATCTTCTTAGCGCCTTTTATAGTATGCACGAACCCACGCTCGCGTAATTTTTTTATGATAAAAGGCTCAAACAGCTCAAGCGCCATACGCTTAGGCAGGCCGCATTGATTAAGTTTAAGCTCAGGCCCTACCACGATGACCGAACGGCCTGAATAGTCAACCCTCTTGCCTAAAAGATTCTGCCTAAATCGCCCCTGTTTACCTTTGAGCATATCGGATAGCGACTTTAAAGGCCTGTTGCTAGATCCTAAAACAGGCCTACCGTGGCGTCCATTATCCAAAAGGGCGTCAACAGACTCTTGCAACATCCTTTTTTCATTACGAATAATGATCTCAGGCGCGTTCAGGTCAAGGAGCTTTTTCAAACGGTTATTCCTATTTATAACGCGCCGATACAGGTCGTTTAGATCAGATGTGGCAAACCGGCCGCCATCTAATGGCACAAGGGGCCTTAGGTCAGGCGGGATAACAGGAACCACTTCCAAAACCATCCACTCAGGCTTATTACCTGACTTTTTAAAATCTTCCACGATCTTTAATGTCTTTAATATTCTGCGGGACGCGACTCCTTCTTTCACGGTCTCTAGCTGCTTGTATAATTTCTTAGAAAGAAAGTCCAGGTCTATCTCTTTTAAGAGATCCAATACGGCGTCAGCTCCTATTTTTGCCTTAAAAGAAGACCCATATTTGTCTATCAATTCCTGATACTGGTCTTCGCTTAAAAGCTCTCCGCGTTTTAATCCCGTATCGCCCGGATCAACTACAATGTATTCTTCGTAATAAATTATTTTCTCCAGATCCCTGAGCCCAATATCTAAAAGCGCCGATATTCTTGAAGGCACAGCCTTAAAAAACCATATATGCGTCACAGGCGCCGCGAGTTCTATGTGGCCCATGCGCTCGCGCCGAACGCTTGACTTTGTTACCTCTACGCCGCACCTATCGCATACTATATTGCGGAACTTATTGCCTTTATATTTGCCGCAGTTGCACTCCCAGTCTTTTACAGGGCCGAATATCTTTTCGCAAAATAAGCCGTCTTTCTCAGGCTTAAGCGTCCTGTAATTTATGGTCTCAGCTTTTCTGACTTCACCTTTTGACCAGGAACGTATTATAAGAGGCGAAGATATCTTTATAGTTATACTGTCAAACTGAGAAACTTCTTCAACCGGGTTCTTTGAGAATATATCTTTCTTCATTCTTCGATTCCTCTTTAGTCACTCAGAATGACACTGAGCGAAGTCGAATGTGTCATTTTTGTTTTTCCATTTTGACGTCTAAACCCAACCCCTGTAATTCTTTTATTAAAACGTTAAAAGACTCCGGGGTCCCGGGTGTAAGGCGTTGTTCACCCTTGACGATAGCCTCATAGACACGCGTCCGGCCGGCGACGTCGTCGCTCTTAACCGTAAGCATCTCCTGCAGACAATAAGCCGCGCCGTAAGCTTCCAAGGCCCATACTTCCATTTCGCCGAACCTCTGCCCGCCGAACTGCGCCTTACCGCCTAACGGCTGCTGCGTAACCAAAGAATACGGCCCTATGGAACGCGCGTGGATCTTTTCATCAACCAAGTGAATAAGCTTGAGCATATATATATAACCGACGGTCACCTTCTGGTCAAATTTATCTCCGGTATAGCCGTCATAAACATCAATTTTTCCATCTTCCGGAAGCCCTGCCTGTTTTAACATCTTTTTGATCTCAGATTCTGTAGCGCCGTCAAAAACAGGCGTTGCCAAATAAAGCCCCAGCACTTTTGCCGCCCATCCCAAATGAGTCTCTAAGATCTGGCCGACGTTCATGCGGGACGGCACGCCTAAAGGATTCAGCACGATCTCTACCGGTGTGCCGTCGCTTAAATGCGGCATATCTTCTTCAGGCAGGATCTTAGCGATAACACCTTTGTTGCCATGGCGGCCGGCCATTTTATCGCCGACAGAAAGCTTACGCTTAGTTGCTATATATACAACGGCCTTCTTCAAAACTCCCGGAGGAAGCTCGTCTCCGCGCTTGACCTTCTCTATTTCCTGAGCCTCTTCCTGAGCTAAATCCTTTATCTGATCGTCAAAAAACTTCGCGATATGTTTGACTTCCTCATTACTATCCAAATCAGCGCTTAAAACTTTTACTTTTGAAATACCAAGCATGCTCGCCAGCTTATTTACTTTCTCTTCCTGAATGTAGGAGATCTCCTGCGCGTAATAACTTTTGATCTCTTTAATAGCTGACAGCTCTTTCTTTTTTTCTTCTTTGGATTTACGCCCGCGTTCTTTTCTGGAAAATACCTGAACATCAATAACAACACCTTCAATACCTGGAGGAAGTGTCAATGACGTATCACGCACGTCCCCTGCTTTTTCGCCGAAGATCGCGCGCAACAGCCTCTCTTCAGGAGAAAGCTCGGATTCCGTCTTAGGTGTTACCTTACCAATGAGTATATCTCCGGCCTCTACCTCAGCGCCTATACGGGTGATGCCATTTTCGTCAAGATTGCGCAAGGCCTCTTCAGAGACATTGGGAATATCCCGCGTGACCTCTTCATTACCTAAGCGCGTCTCGCGCGCCTCAACCTCAAATTCCTCAATATGCACAGATGTATAAGCGTCGTCTTTAACAACTTTTTCGCTCACTAAAATAGCGTCTTCAAAATTAAAACCGCGCCACGGCATAAAAGCTACAAGGAGATTCCTGCCCATTGCGAGTTCTCCGTCTTTTGTGCCAATACCATCGGCAATAACCTCGCCTTGCTTGACCTTCTGGCCAAGCCTGACAAGGGGCCTTTGATTAACGCATGTATTCGCGTTGGAACGCTTAAACTTTCTAAGTTCATAGGTTTTATTACCTATAGTTATGGACTTCGCGTCAACGGCTTTCACCGCGCCATCTTCCTCAGATACAATGACAGCGCCAGAATCAATGGCAGCCTTCATTTCCATGTCAGTGCCGATATAAGGCCTCTCCGGATTCATCAAAGGAACAGCCTGGCGTTGCATGTTTGAACCCATCAGCGCGCGGTTGGCGTCATCATGCTCTAAAAATGGAATAAGCGAAGCAGCCAAAGAAACAAGTTGCTTAGGAGAGACATCCATGTAATCAACTTTTTTTGGCGGGAGCTTAGGAAAATCACCTCTCATGCGGCAAGTAACATCTTTTTCCTGAAAATACCCGTCTTCATCTAACGGGCTGTTAGCCTGAGCCACAGCCTTATCCTGTTCAAAATCAGCTGTAATATAATCTATCCTCTTAGTAACCCTGCCTTCGTCAACCTTCCTGTAAGGACTTTCCAGATAACCAAGTTCGTTGACGCGCGCGAAAGTCGTCAAAGAAGCGATCAGGCCGATATTCGGGCCTTCAGGTGTTTCAATGGGGCATATACGTCCATAATGCGACTGATGGATATCGCGTACCTCAAATCCGGCTCTTTCTCTTGACAAACCACCTGGGCCTAAAGCGCTCAATCTTCTCTTGTGCGTCAACTCTGCCAGAGGGTTCACCTGGTCCATAAACTGGCTCAGCTGGCTGCGCCCAAAGAAATCCCTGATCTGGCTTGAGAATAATTTAGAATTTATTAAATGATATATCATGACGGCATCAGCATCAGTCAGGATAGCAAGCCTTTCGCGTATAGAACGCTCTAAGCGCGCCAGGCCTATCCTCGCCTGATTCTGGATCAGCTCTCCCACAGACTTTATCCTGCGATTACCTAAATGATCTATGTCGTCTATCTCGCCTTCGCCATTTTTAAGGCCCACGAGGTATTGGATCACCTTGACTATCATCTCAGAGTCAATGATCCTCTTTTCAAGAGATACTGTCATACCTAGTTTTCTATTAAGAATAAATCTTCCCGCGCGCGATAGATCATAGCGTTTAGGGTCAAAAAACAACCTATAGAACAGGTCTTCCGCCGCTTCAGGCGTTACCGGCTCTGTAGGGCGCATCTTCCTGTAAAAATCTATTAATGCTTCTTCTTTATTTTTAGTAAAATCTTTTTTTAAGGTATTGGCTATCTCCGGTATCTCTTTACCAAAGGCCCTTTGAATATCTTCGTCGGTTGAAAAACCAATGATACGCATGATCTGAGTAGCGGGAAAACTTCTGCGGCGGTCAACATAAGCCAAGAGCACTTCATTTAGATCATACTTAAATTCAAGCCACGCTCCGCGATACGGAATGATCCTGCCGTAAAAGATCTTTTTTCCAGTAGGATGCTGCTCATCCTCAAAGCATATGCCCGGAGACCGCTGCAGCTGACTGACAATAACGCGTTCGTCTCCGTTGATGATAAAACTAGCCGTGGGAGTCATAAGAGGCAACTCTCCAAAATATACTTCCTGAACCTTGACATCGCTGGGCGTGATAAGGCGTAGATTTGCCCTTAGAGGCGAAGCATAGGTCATACCGCGGCGCCTGCACTCTTCTATATGATATTTCGGCTTACCTAAAGAATAGCTGACGAACTCAAGACGGAATCGCTGATCAAAGCTCTCAATGGGTAAAATTTCCACAAAAGCCTCTTGGAGGCCTATAGGTTTTCGATCCGAGACCGCTATATCTTTCTGCAAAAACTCATCAAAGGACTTAAGCTGAATATCCAAAAGATGCGGCATAGGATAAACTTCTTTGAGCCTGGCGAAACTCTTTCTTTTGGTGATCATCTAGTCTCCTGGGGCCTTCTGTGTTTCTATGTTAGGCCTTTCGCTTATAAGGAATTGCGAAAGCCTAACCCCTTCTGGGTTATTTAAGCTCTACGGTAGCGCCTGCTGCCTCAAGTTTCTTCTTTAACTCTTCAGCTTCGGCTTTCGGAATGCTTTCCTTAACAGGCTTAGGAGCGCCATCCACAAGGTCCTTAGCTTCTTTTAAACCAAGGCTCGTTATAGCGCGCACTTCTTTGATGACATTGATCTTGCTGGCGCCGGCATTAACAAGAACAACCGTAAAGACGGTTTTTTCCTCTACCGGTGCGGCCGCGCCCGCGGCGGCCGCGCCCGCGGCCATAACTGGCGCCGCGGCTGAAACGCCGAACTTCTCTTCGATCGCTTTAACGAGATCGCAAAGTTCAATGACCGTCATAGTTTCGATCTCTTTTATCATCTCTTCGATTTTAGCCATTTTGTTTCCTCCTTGTGTAGAAAACACAACACCCGCGCAATACCATTAGGCGCGGGGTGTCAATTAAGTATTTTTACTTTTCTTATCTTTTGCCGCGCTTAACGCGTAAACTAACTTAGCTACTATCTGCTTCATGCTCACGGCCAATTTTACAATAGGCGCGTTCAAAGTTGAAGCCACCTGGCCATAAAGCGCCTGTTTTGACCCTAATTTTGATATGCGTTTCACATCATCAAACGAGATCACCCTATCGCGCATAAAACCACCGCGGATCTGTAAAGCCTCATGCTCTTTTAAAAAACTCATAAGCACCTTAGCAGTGGCTATGGGATCGGATTTTACGAACACAAGCGCCATCGGTCCGTCAATAAAAGAAAATACGGATTCGTTAACTTTTGCCTCTTCAAAAATTTTACGCGTAAAGCTGTTTTTCGTGACAAGGATACTTGCTCCGGCGTTCTTTAGATCCTTTCGAAGCAGCGTCATCTCCGCTGATCTCAGCTTATGGTAACTGAATAAAAATACGTCTGAGCAATCACTTAGCCTGCGCTTTAGCTCAAGCGATACAAGGCCTCTATAAAATTCGCCTATTTTATTGGTTATAATGCTCACGCGTTCAACCTCAATCCCTGGCCCATTGACGTACAAATATAGATAGAACTGATAAAATCGCCCTTCAGGGAAGCCGGCCTAGTGCTGTTCAGGGCCTCTATTAATGTAAGGGCGTTTTCTAATATCTGCGCCTCTGTAAAAGAAATCTTACCGACAGCCACGTGCACCCCGCCCTGTTTGTCAGCCTTAAATTCTACTTTTCCTGCCCTTAAGTCCTTTATGGCCCCAGCTACATTGGTTGTGACCGTGCCTGTTTTAGGGCTTGGCATCAAACCGCGCGGCCCTAAAACCTTGCCCAGTTTGCTTAGGTCCCTCATCATATCCGGAGTAGCTACCACGCAGTCAAAATCCATCCAACCGCCTGTTACTTTATCTATAAGATCCTGGGCTCCGATATAATCAGCTCCCGCCTCTTTGGCATCTTTCTCAGCATCGCCCTTGCAAAACACGGCGATCCTGACTTTTTTACCTGTTCCATGAGGAAGAACGACCGTACCACGCACCATATGGTCTGACTTCTTGACGTCTATATTCAAATGTATCGCGAGCTCCACGCTTTCGTCAAATTTCGTCTTAGGCAACGACTTTAATACCGCGACAGCGTCTTTTAGCATATAAGTCTTTGCCTTATCTACTAACTTTGAACCCTCTTTGTATCTTTTGCTTGGCTTTACTGACATATTTACCCCACCACTTCAATGCCCATGCTGCGGGCAGTTCCCATTACTGTCTTTTTCGCGATCTCCAGATCCGACGTATTCAGATCGTTCAACTTTTGCTTAGCGATCTCTTCAACCTGTTTAATTGTCACCGTGGCTATCTTTTCTTTCCCGGCCGTGCCTGAAGCCTTGGCTAAATTAGCCGCTCGCTTTAACAATACCGAACACGGAGGAGTTTTAATGATAAAATCAAATTTTTTGTCTTCGTAGACGCTAATGACTACCGGCAGGATAATGCCATCCCTGTCCTTTGTCTGCTCGTTAAAAGATTTGCAGAACTGCATGATGTTAACGCCATGCTGGCCTAAGGCCGGGCCTACGGGAGGCGCCGGATTTGCCAAGCCCGCGGGAACGTATAATTTTATACGCGCCGCTATTTTTTTTGCCATATCACACCTTCTTCTAAACCTTTTCTACTTGCCAAAACTCTAATTCAACTGGGGTTGAACGTCCAAAAATGGAAACACTGACTTTTATTTTTTGTTTCTCAGGATTAACTTCTTCTATTGAGCCGTTAAAGTTTAAGAATGGGCCTTCAATGATCCGCACGGATTCGCCCTTTTCAAAATGGACTTTGGGGCTTGGTTTGGTCTTTGTCTCAACGGTGCGCTTCATGATATTGTCCACTTCCTCGCCCGTCAAAGACGATGGCTGTTTCCCCATGCCTATAAAACCCGTGGCCCCTGGAGTCGTACGTACCAAAAGCCAAGTGCTTTCGTTTAGGTCCATTTCAACGAGAAGATATCCGGGAAAAAACTTTCTCTGCGATATCTTCTTCTTACCGCTCCTGACCTCTGAGACCTGTTCGGTAGGAATAAGGACTTGGCCCATAAGGTCTTTCAAACCTACGGCAGCAGTAGCAATACGGCCCTCCAGGCATTTCTTAACCTTATCTTCCGAACCCGTCTGCGTATGTACAACGTACCACTTTTTCATCCCGTTACACCTCAAGAATTTCGTCAGTTCCCAATATCACCCACTTATCAATATTCTCAGACGCTTCAAAACAAAAAAACCGCATTTTGAAAGGTGCAACGGGATTCATTTCAATACCAGGCTCACAGCTTTTGATAGAATAAAATCAAGCGCTCCTATAAAAAAAGTCAAAAGAGCGGTAACGATGATGACGACCCGCGTCGCGCCCAAGAGTTCCTTGCGTGAAGGCCAGGCAACTTTTATCAACTCAGCTTTTACCTCGCTGAAAAATACGGGCACTTTCGCTAGAACATTAGCCATAGTTTTATACTAGGTTTGTAGTGCTTGACCCTCCCCTTATTTGTAATTGGGGAGGTCTACACTTTCTGTATAAGAGCTTTCGTGTGCGGTTTCTTTAGGACTCGCCTGCCCTGCGAAAAAACTGGCAGGAGCGGCAGGAATCGAACCTGCAGTTCCGGTTTTGGAGACCGGTGGTTTACCACTAACCGACGCTCCTAACCTAAAATGACCTGCTAACAGAACACCTGACAACACGCGCTACGTTCCTAAAACTTATTTGACCTCTTTATGAGGTTCATGCTTACGGCAATAGCTGCAAAATTTACTTAGCTCAAGCCTGTCCGTATGTTTCTTCTTATTTTTTGTATAAGAATAAAGCCTGTTCTTACAAACCGGACACTCTAATAAAATATGTTCTCTCATTTCTCCGACGACATTTAAGCCCCCGACCGGAATTGAACCGGTGACCCCGTCCTTACCAAGGACGTGCTCTACCTACTGAGCTACAGGGGCGTTACTCGTAAAGCGTTAATTCTATTAAATTTAGTGCTCTGTGTCAAGCTTTTTTTTATGTTTTTGCCTTACCATTTAAAAGTAGGATAAAAATTTTATCCAAAAGCTTGGGATGCGGCTTAAAACAGGCAGTGCCTGGCCTTTTATCGTCGTTTGTTTTGGGCCTGAAAAAACTGCTTTGTATCCTGCTTCTTCTAAAAAAGGCATACAATCTTTCGCTCCCTGGTAAAGCGGCAACGAGAAAAAATAGCAAACATTCTTTAATTTTGCCTCTATCCGTCTTTTGGACTCAAAAACAGATTCGCGCGCGCCTTCTTTGCTTTTCAGCCTTTTAAAATGGCCCGGTGGGAATGATCTTCTCACCGATTGAAAATATTCAAAAAGCGTTTTTCTCCACTCCTTTTTTTTGAAAAACAAAAAACCGCCGTTTTTTTTCACGAACCCATTCATCACAGTATCGGCAATTTTTACGGGCCTATAACAATTTGATACCAAAGGCGCCCAGGCGCGTTCATAGATAGGCGCGCCCCAAAAACTATCAAGTTGCGGCTCAGAGGCCAGGAACCACTCGTCGAAATATACAGGCATCTCATAAACACCCGGGTGCTGAAAATCCAGGACACGAGAGCTTACGTTTACCACGTCGTGGCTAAGGCTGTGGGAAAAGATATCAACTAATCCGCTTTCGTGCATGATCTTCAGCTCGTTCCACGTAAGATACGGCTGTTTACGATGGCTCATATAAAGATTTTCCCAAGAAACGCGCCCATTCCAGTAATCCTCCAGGTTCGGAAAATATTCTTCCGTTTCCTTAACGCGCGAAGGGATAATAAAAAATGATGCTTTGACCTTATATTTTTTGAGCAATGGAAAAATAACTGTCCAGCAGTTCCGCCTGCCGTCGTCAAAAGTCAACACTGCCTCCCTGCTCTTAGCTGACGCGTCAGGCCTCAATCCGCCCGCAAGGCCCAGGCGCTCTAAAAGTTCCTCAGCGCCCAATATCCTATATCTCTTATATATCAATAGTTCAATGTAACTTGAAAAAACATCCGGCAGGCAGTCGTGAAAAGAGAATATTTTAGGCCGCTTAGACTGAAAACCTACTCTGTGCAACATATCCAATTTAGAAATAATATTCATCATTGGCGCGGCATTAACCTTCTAAAATTTCTTGAAAAATGGCTTATGATCTCAAGCGGCAACGGGACCTCACTGCCTGATACCTTAACGCGTTTCTCCAAAATGGCATTTTTTATTTTTTGGTCGCTGGCTTCTTCACGCCCAAATTCAAAAATGGCCTTAGCGCGCCCCAGCTCAAAACCCTCATGCGCGTCGCTGCCGGCCACAAAAGCAAGGCCATAATCGCTTACCGCTTTGCTTGCCAAAAAATTCTCTAAATACGGCATTGGAATATTATTTCTGGCGTTAAATACTTCTATCGCGTCAAATTGACGCAAGAATCCTCTGTCTCTTATAAGATGGGGCCATTTAAAAGGGTGAGCCAAGACAGCTAATCCGCCCTGAAGCCTTATCTCGCGCAGGTTCCATTGGAAGTCATCTCTTTTCTCGATCTGTCCTTTCAAAAAAAGGCCGAGGATATCGCCTTGCCTTGTAGTTATCTCCTGCGCCGGAATAATGTATAGATCTGGAGCGAGCGACTTAAATTCAGCTACTCCGGCCATGGTATCATGATCAGCTATCGCAAGGCCATCAAGGCAGGATCTTCTTGCCATATCAATGATCCTCGATGACTCTAAGAAACAATCAGAAGAATATTTGGAATGAATGTGAAAGTCTATAACCATCTGAATATTGAGTTACGCGGTGAATAAGCCTTTGATCATATTATTCATCCGCTCGGCATTCGTTAAAAGTTTCTCGAAAAAGGCAAAAACAACTCGCCCGCCATTAGAGCGTTGGCGGGCTCAAACAGTTTTTGCCAAATACTTTTCGAAAAACTTTTCACTCATAACATGCCTCTTTATGCTGCTGAATAATATGATCAAGATCTTATGCATAAAAACTAAATATGTTCTCTAAACCACTCCACTGTCTGAGCCAATCCAACTTTAAGCTCAACCTTAGGCCGCCACTTCAATTTTTCGCGGGCTTGCGTAATGTCAGGCT
>MNVR01000033.1 GCA_001873995.1 Candidatus Phelpsiimicrobium noxiivivens | reverse complement strand
AGCTTTTTTAGCTCTCCCTGGGTCATCATGATAATGTCCTCTCCGGCCATAATCCCCTCCTTTAAAGAAGTGGATTATAGCACTTCTGGAACAGGACATTTTAAAATTGGTTAAATAGGACATTATCATTTTGGGATGACACTAAATACGAAACATCTGTCACCCCCCTTGAAAAGCGATTTTAGATATGTTATATTTACCTTAAGAAATACAGTGATCTTTCAGATCAATTAAGGGCAAACTGTCCGAAAGGACAGGACGCCCGCCTGCCATAGATAATTATGGTAGTCGGGCCTCTCGCCGGTTGAACCGGCGGGCAGGCAAAGCTACGAGTCCATCATATAACATTGGCGGATAGTCGGGTTGCCGTATCCCGTAAACGCGGGATGTCGTCAATACAAGAATGCCCATTCACCTTTGAATGGGTTTTTTTGTGTCCTGATGCCCTTTTCCATATATAACGAGAGGTGTTACATGGACGCAAAAAAAATTAGTTTAATATTGGTATCAGGATTCGTGGCCTGTTTAATTGCAATACCAGCATGCCAGGCAGGACAAACAACTATCAGCGCAACCGTTAGTATTACGATACCGGATTTTCTCCAGATGCAGGCACAGGCGCCACAACCAGCCCAAGCAGAAAATACACCTTCTTTCTATGCTGTAGGCACTCCGGAAACATATAGTATGAAACATGAGACTAGATGGGTTACGAACGAAAGGGATAACACAAAACAGCTCGTCGCGTTCAATACAATCTATCCTAAATAGTTTCCACTGAAAAAGCCTGGGAACTGCGTTTTTCCGCAGTAACTAAATAAAACGCCGTCACTGCTTTTTTACAGATGACTGTTCTTCTAAGGGAATATTATAGATAAAAGAGGCTCCTGCAATAACCTTTATCTTCTTTAAGACCGGCACCTTTGGAATGAATTTGACCGGGATAGACTGAAGATCAAGTTTCAGCGTATGCTCTCCTTCTGAAACGTTCCTTAGCGCATATGTCCCGATACGGCCGGATGCTGTCTTTGTTTCATCATCCAGAACTATAATGACCCCGTTCACCTGCTTTTCGCCTATATCATAGATACCGTTCTTATTAGCATCTTCAAAAACTATTCCTGATATCTCTGTTTGTGTTGCCAACCCAAAATCAAAGCGCTTGGATTTGCCGAAAACAATATTAAACTCCTTTTGGGCGTCACTAGTGACACTGTAGCCTGCCGGAATGGATCCGCTGTTCAAAAGCACCTTAGCCGTTTTGCCGACAACTCTATCTAGTTTATAATAACCGATGCTGTTAGTTTTAACAGAAGGCCGGCCTAGAATCTGCATTTCAACGTTAGGCACACCTTTTTCTTGCGGCTGCTTAATACCATCAGCATTTAGGTCATAGAATACATACCCATAGATACTGCCGACCGTATTCCACCTTAAACCCGTATCCCAGGCAAAGCTCACGCCCAGATCAAGTTCAAGATCCATACGTTTAGCGACACCTTCTCTTTCAGCCCAGATTTCTGCAACCCTGGCTTTCAGAAAGCATTCGGTGTCTGGATTCGGCCGAAACGTCAATTCTCCCTCGCCTTCCAGGCGATCCTCTCCGCTAAGATAGCTAAGAAGTGATCCGGTACGCTCTTCATCATGATAAACCAAACGGCATCGCAAATAATATGGAGAGGTAAAGATCTGCCTGTAATAATTCAGCGCGAACTCCTGGAATGACGGGTCGCTGCTCTCTCCGCTAAACTTATTATAAAGAAAATTCAATTGACGGGTATATGAACCATAGAGTTGGCCGACAAGGCGAGCGCTGAAGCCTCCCAGAATGCTGTTATTGTTAAAATTCTGCGCCGAAGAAGTAAAATATTTGCTTTTTGAATTCTGATAAGTCAGAAAAGTATTCAGACGCCTAATAAAAAATATTTGTTTGCGATATGTCACGTCCTTTAACTCGGTGACAGACGGAGATATCGTACCCATTTGATCGCGCATGCGGTAACCGAACTCCATTGTTGTATGAGGGTCCATATTCCAGTATATCCTAGAGTCTGAATCATAATTCGGCCTCGTGGGCCTGTCTGGATTGCCAAAGACTTTATCGCGGTATCCGGAGAGTGTATTTGAAAACCGGACATTGTCAGAGACGAGGTAATCGGCGGTCAAAGTCCCTGATGTTGAACCGGTGGCAGGCTGCCCGCCGAAAACTGAAGCAAAATTTTTATTGCTTTCGGTCATAGAAAGCCCCATGCGAAGCCTGGAAAAATTAAAACCTGTGCGTCCTGTATAAGATATATTACCCAGGTAATCTGATGCCATTTCAGTCGAAGCATTAAACCACCGATGATGATAAAATGTGCCGAGGCCAGAGACTTTATTGGTCAAAACGGGCTGTGCTCTATCCGGGCCTGAAGATTGAACATAGAAACTACGCAGGCCCAATTCATTCGTAAGGCTGTAATTAACGCCTAATCCCTCTAGCCACGCCTTCCTCGTTTGGGATAAACCTGAATTATTAGAGGCTGTTGAAAAAAATCCTCCCAAAAGGGCCCCATTAAACGCGCTATACGATAATTTCTTATCAAACATAGGCGCCTCAAGCAAAACACCCCTTAGGTCAGCTGCGGGAAAACCAAACGCACCGAAAGTAGGAGTAAAGTCAAACCAACGTAATGTGATATCCTTAAGATTATCATAATGGCCTTCAGTAATACCCATCCTAAGATTAGTCACGCTATACTGCCCGGATTGATCCCTATTAGCATGAATAGCGCTGTCAAAATTGCCAAAAGGTGTCTCTCCCACGAGAGAAGAGCTGTATGTATAAAATAGGCCCTGCCGTTTCTGATCGCCGATACCCCTGCCTGAGTAAAAACTGCCATTGCTGGCAGAATAGGACAATTTAAACGGAGCGGCCAGATCAGGCCCAGCCTCCTGTAAACTTGCCTTACGGAACTGCTCTTCAAATTTATGGCTGGGCCCGATCTTCAATTTTATAGTTTTGCGGCCCATATCATCCCAGACATAAACAAACGTCTCACCGAATTGCATAGGATCAAATTGAAGCTCGTCAGCGCTCTTTCGTTCAATCGTTAAATAAGCAGGTTGATCGGAAAAAAATCTGGAAATATTTTTGCCTTTAACAATAAAAGATGATTCCATATAAGCCGGCATTTCAAGAATGCCATTCTTATACAATTGTTGGTCATTGATATCTAAAACATTTAACGCGTGCTCAGGCGCAGAGACAATGTTTTGTCCGGCTATTTTTATATTTTCCTGGGTTAATTTTGGTTTGTGTATATTTTTAATTATATCCTCTTCCAGGTTTTTAACCTCAACATATGATTTATCCGCCTCTGTTTTAAGAATATTGGGCTCCGGCTCAACTGCTTGCGAAAGCACCTTTCGCTCAGGATCAATCTTTTTCGTTTTCTTCATTAATAGAGAAAGATATTCCTTGGCAATAACGGATCCCGAATTAGCCAAAAGAGCCTTTTTAAATTCCTGAATGGCCTGCGCATATTTGCCGTTATCGTAATAAAAAATACCCTTGTCACACAGGAAATCGGCGATCTGTGGAGAAACCGCTGCCTGCGCAACATCAAGAGGCAAGATCAAATACGAACTTATTAAAATAATTAATAAAGTAAATATACTTTTTCGTATAACAAATTTTAAACTCATTTAATCCTTAAGGATGGGATCAGAGATTGACCCGTTTGCGGCTACGGTAAATCGCGCTTCTTTGATGATGGGATCGCTATTCTTTACATCAAGATTGATGAGAATATCATAGTCGCCTGGCTCAAGATGTTTTGAAGTCTGTACGGCTTGCAATGTGGCTTTATCTTTAGGCATGCCGTATACTTCGTCAAAAACTCCGCGTATATGCACATTACCTGCGGCATCTATCACATTAAAGTTACCTGTTATGTCAAAAACAACATTACCTTTATTTACAAATAGGACCACTACGCGGAAATCATTCAGGCTCTCGGAACATTCTAATTTAGTTATTTCAATTTTTCTTTCTATTGTGCCGTCCGGCTCCACATGGAAAAGAGCGCCAAGACGGTTAAAGAGCTGGGCGCGAACAAGCTGGCCTTTTTCATTCAGCTGTTCAACTTCCCCTCCGCTCATTTCAAAAAACATGATGGAATAGTAACCACCCTTTACCCCTTCGGGCACGTTAACTGTGTAACGGATCAACTGCGATCCCTTAGGTTGCAATTTAAAATCTGCGGGATAAAAAGTAATCCAGTTTGAGGCAGAAAGCTTCGTTGTACCTTTGGGATAAAACTGCTTGCTGCCGTCCTGGTTAGTATAAACCCAATCTTCAAGATAAACGCGCATGGCAAGGATTTCATTGCTTGTATTATCCACCCTTATTTCTCCGCTATCATAGCTACCTGGCTTGATCACCAACCTGTTACTGGGGTGATCAATACGCACTCCCTGCGCAGACGATACAGGAACACCTGCAAAAAAATACAGCGAAATGCAAAAAAATAATAGCGTTAAAATCCTTTTTTTATAATTCATATTATGCCTTCTGTTTTGACAGTGCTTACGGTTAAACCGTAAGCACTGCCAAAAAAACAGAATCTAACAGAACCTTAATAAACTTTACGCTTTCGAAACTAGAGAAAACGTAACAGAAGCAGTCGCTACACCATTCGTAGAAAATGTGCCTGATGTAATAGGCGTCCAGTTACCAACCATAAGCTGCCTGGTTCCTGCCGGGTCCGGAGTCGGTCCATCCGATCCCTTAGACCAGTTAGCAGGTTTTGTTTCAGCTAACTGCCCTACCGTAGGAGCATCAGGAGCACCAATAACCATGTAGCACCTTATAATACGTGACCTTGCAGGCGTGGTTGACGTTGACGTTCCGCCGCTATCATAAACCAGATTACTTGCACCAGACGTTATGATCGATGCAGGCGGCCCGAGAACCTCACCCGATGTCAGACGACCTTGTTCGGTTGTGGCATTCGATGCGTCAAAACGATCCGCCGACTGATAATCCGGCTTGATGAAAATAGCCTCAGACGGGAAATGAGACGCTGTCGTAACACCCGACTGTAATACCTGATAGGCCCTACCGGAAGTAGACGGGATCATGACAAAAGCATACCAATATGTGCCTGTATATGTTCCATCTGTATTCAGCACCAAGGGATTAAAATTAAGGTTTAATCCCGATGTCCCCGTTGAGGGCGTTCCGCCTATAGGATCAGTTGATGTCCTGAGATTTTGAAATACCCTGACAAAACTGAACTCAAAAAACGACGGCACTTCAACAGAGGCTGTACCGGAAATGCTTGTCACTTGTGCCTGCACAGGGACCATCGTAAATAAGGCCAGCGCCAAACACAATAACAACCCAACTATCTTTCTTGTTTTCATTTGTTTCACCCCCCCTCTCCCCATAATTTAAATTTTCTGTTTATAACAACGCGATCAGATCAGAGATAGTGAATATCCGACATTGCTTGCGTAATCTCCACCTCTGGAATCACCCTTGACGACCAACTCATAACGAACCTTAAAACTGGATCCCATACCGCCAGAGCCCGATGTAAATAAAACCATATCTCCTCCGGCGCTCACAGGCTGCAGCTCTTTGATATACTGTTTTGGCTCTTCCTGAGAAGTGATATCGCTCACCTGCAGGCGAAAATCCTGATCCGATATCTTATCTCCTTTTTCTGATGCCAGCGGGCCTGCGAACTTCTGAATAACTTGATAGGCCTGTCCCATATTAGATTCTACCTCGACATCCACTTCCGTTTTGGAGACATTTCCTTCCTTAACCTTACCGAATTCTAAAACTAAACCTTTCTCCTTTCCTGAGCGAACGATCAATTCAAACAAAGGCACAACATCGCACTCAAGATTAAGGGCCTGAAAAATACCTGTCGCGATATTAGCAACTCCGTCTACCTCAATAAGATAATTAATCTTGCTTTTGTAAAAATCGGCTTTTTGATATTTAAATTTTTCGCCAGGCACATAAGTAACAGAAAACTCATCCCCTGAACCTGAGGAATTTGAAGTATACAAAAGATACTTCTCGCCAGCTACATCCAGTGTTCCATTGCGCCCAATAGTCCCACCGCGGCCTTCGCCTATAGTGAATAATACCTGCGCCAGATCAAGGTTGCTACCTTTACTTCCAACGACCTGGCCTTCCGGGATCTGCTGATAGATCCTGTAGCTTGCGCCAACAGGGCCGTTTATTTTAAAAAATACCTTAGGAAACTCAACGGCGGCATCACTGACGATTTTACTTGTTAAAGCTATAAGATTCGTACCTGATTTTGTTTTAACATCTATGATCGGCGCAGAGCCTGCGCTTAATTCCACATATATATTAACTGTAACGTTTACCTGTGACTCAAGAGAATTAACCGGCATCAATACATATACGATCTTTCCGAAATAGGAACCCGGCATTTGGCCTATCTCGGGCGTTATCGTATATATCAACTTAAAAGAGTCACTCTCGCCTGCAACATTTGAGTTATATAAAATTTTACTGCCCGGGTCTATTGGCAACTCTTCCTGAAAAAGCAAAGTCCCTTTTAAGTTAGAATTTATAAGAGGATACATCCTGAACTGGCCACCAGGCAACTGATCGCCGGTTGAACTCGTCAAAGGTTGGATAACCTGCTGTGAAACTACATATTGTTTACCAATATCACTAACGATTTGAAGAATAATTTCCCTGGATTGCTTAAAATCGGTTGGCATGACCTTGCCAAAGCGAATATCAAAGCTTCCTTCAGTTGGAATGGCTGTCAGGTTAAAAGCAGCAAAGGATCGCGGGACAAAAATCAAGAATCCAGTGATTAATGTGATAAGAAAAATTGTTGAATATTTTTTCCTAAACATAAACAATAGAGTTAGTTATGCTTTAACATAAATATCACAAAACTTTTTAAAACAATTTCTTAAGTATATTAACT
Source organism: Candidatus Phelpsiimicrobium noxiivivens (assembly GCA_001873995.1). GTDB lineage: Bacteria > Omnitrophota > Gorgyraeia > Velamenicoccales > Velamenicoccaceae > Phelpsiimicrobium > Phelpsiimicrobium noxiivivens. The sequence continues at coordinate 6,329 of MNVR01000033.1, read as the reverse complement.
CCGTTCCCATTTTTTGTCAAGTACATTCTTGCTTCCATCCATTTTAGTAAAATCAAACGTAGGATCAAGGTATTTTATGGCTGACAATTCTCTCAATGCCTTCTCTTCCATATTCTCCTGTGAGTAAAGAATGAGCAGATCGTAATGCGCGTCAAAATGCCTAAAATCTAGCTTTATTGTCCTCTCAAACTCTCCTATCGCCTTCATTCTGTCATTTTGCATAAGATATACAAGCCCAGTATTATAATGAGCGATCGGATCTTGCGGCCTTACGCTATTTGCCATCTTAAAATAAAAAAGCGCCTTATCTAATTTTCTCTGATCAAGAAAAATAATACCCAAATTATTCATGGCTTTGTGATTAGTAGGAAGTAGCTCCAATGCCCTGTGAAACTCTCGCGCGGCCTGTATGACCTTACCTTCTTCTAGCAGGCTAAAGCCTCTATTGGTAGCCTTAATTGATAAAGAAACGTTATCCGGCAGGCTGGATAAAATACTCTTTTCATATAAAATAAAAGCAGGATCAGACCATTTTTTATTCATGTCCATCGTAGTAATAGAAAAAACTGAGATAAACGCGATAATTGCCGCAAGAACTAATTTCCTGTTTTTAGAAGGCGCGAGAGCTGGCCCAGTAATATCCGCGAGTATGGTAAATAGCCCCATAGATGGCACATACAGCCACGCGTAAGAAAATGGCAAAACACCTTCAGGCCACAGCTGAGAAACAACCAGAGTAAAGGCCATCAAGGTAAACAAAAACCAAGCCAGGCAAAAACTACGAATGCCTGAATATCTTCTTATCCTTATGATCACATAAATAAATACTGAAATAACGAACATGGGAATAAGAAAATCTTTGTCCATGGCAGACGTTACCAAAGATAAACACCATTTCTTTTGTAAACCGAATGGTAATAAAAAGGCGTCAAAATACAGCAACAAGGCCTTAGGAAGAGTAAGAAAAAAATAAAAAGACGGAATTATGTGTATTTTAAAAACCACGATAAGCGGCCTGAATAAAACAAAAATTAAAGCCAAAACAAAATAAATAAATATAGCTCTGTATTTTTTACGAGTAAGGCTCTCCAGGAACAAAATAAAAAATGGCAGGAATAGCGCCGCTTCTTTTGACAAAAACGAACAGAAAAAAGTTACGCAGGACAAGACAAGATATATCTTTTTCTCGCTCCTGATACTCAAAAGATAAAAAATAACTGTAAACAAAAAAATGTCCCAACCAAAAGATCCGACCGGCTTGCTATATAGTTTACTGGTTCAGAAAAGACCGGATGTGCCACAAACAAAACAGCGGCAAAGAACGGGCCTCCCCTGCTGTGCAATAGTAAAACCAAAAAAACGTAAAGCAGGCACGCATTAAGGAGATGGGATAACACGCTGCTTAGGTGATAACCGAACGGTTAGTTACCCCAAAACAAATGGTCCAACCTGTAAGAATATATCTGCAATGGACGGTAATACCTATTAAAACCCATCAAGGGCTCCGAAAGGATGCGGCCGATATTTCCGCCTTTAATAACGTCTTTATTGGTATTGATGAGCCCCTGATCATCCATAGCGCTAAAACCATGCGTCAAAGAATCAGAGTAAATAAAAAAACCCAGACAACAAATAAAAACTAATAATAACGTATGTCTATAGATGTGTTTCATTCTAATGTCCTGATATAGAATGTCCTCATTCGCCGAAATAAAGCCTCAAGAAACTAATGACACTTAAGGCAGCCGTATCCACTCTCAGCACAGAATCCCCCAGGCCCACTCCCACGCATCCCAAATTTAAAGCAACCTCTATCTCATGCTTAGTAAAATCGCCTTCGGGCCCTATCAATACCAACACCCTCTTTCCTTTAAACCCTGAAACCGCGTCCTTTAATAGTTGTGTCCTGTCGGAAAGATTCGGTAAAAGGCATAATTCATATTGTCTCAAATTTCCAGTAAGATCTTCAAAAAACACAGCTTCTTTTAACTCAGGCAAAAATAAAGCTCCGCTTTGCGAAGCCGCGGCCATAATAACACGATTGAAGCGCTCTCTCTTTTTATCAAACGCGCCCTTTCCAATTAACGTTCGCTCTGTCAACAAAGGAATGATCTCGCTAACCCCTAGTTGAGTTGCTTTGTCAATAACATCTTCAAATCGCGCGTTTTTAGGTATCGCGCAGGCGAGCGAAACTATGATATTACGGTCACACTTCTGCTTTCGTTCCTTAACCTCTCTGATATTCAGGGTCACGATGTTTTTAGCTATTCTTTCTACTTCAGTTATATAACCCCCGCCCACTCCATCGCTAATAAAGACTTTTTCACCAGGGCTCAATCGCAAGACACGCGCGATGTGATGGACATCATCGATATCCGTTATTTTTATGACATCCGGGCCAATATGCTCTTTTTCAACAAAAAACCTGTTCATTCTACGGCCTCATAATACTCAAGATCAGGTTAACCCCAAGATAGACAATGATCACACCACATACCACATTGACTATTCGTAATGCCCACTTATGGCTTTTTATAACATTGGACAACCACCCTGCCCACATAGACAAGATTATCATAGGGCTTAAAACAGTGCCTAATCCAAATGAAGACATATAAAGCACACCCTTAAGCCAGGTATTGGATATAAGCGCTATATATCCCAGAACGGCAAGCAACGGCAAACACGGCGCAAAAGAAACGATCAGCCCGAAGATAACGACATTTTTTGTATCTTTGGAAACTAAGTATTTATGGATGAGGCCACAGTGTTTCTGGCCGACAGAAAATTTATCAAGCGCTATAAGCACTCCAAGCGAAAAAAGAAACATTCCAAAAATTAAAAAACTGATCTTCAGCGCAAAGCTTCCCAACGCCCTATGCAGTATCATCTCCCCGAAAAAACCGGCCAAAACGCCGAATACCGCGTAGACAAATACCCGTGTAATGGAAAAAATAAGATATACCCTCAATCCGCCCAAAGTATCTTTCTTCGTGCCTACTATATATGATACTAAAAGCGGCCCACAGCTTAAAAGACACGGGCCGGCACCTAAAAATATGCCGGTTAAAAAAAGGCTCCACGCGACATTATTCATTTATTGCCCTTCTGAAAATACATCTGCCTGGAAGGTATATATCTTGCTTGAAGGATCCTTATAGCTCTCCCATGGTAGGCCTGCTTTCTGAGAACATAACTGCCCCAGAAAAGTATCAAGATCCCATTTTGTCTCTGTCGCGACCTGTGGAAGGAAAACGCCGGAAGAAGAACCTCTTCTTATGATAACGCCGTCTATTCCAAGCCTGATATTGCGCCAATCGTCTATCAATTTCGGCTCGCTTAATACAGAGATCTCTATTACAATATCATTGAGCTCACCGGCCCTGACAGGCTCAAACCTATAATCGTGGCTTGCGGATTCAACGCTCATCTTAGGGATAAGCATATAGAGCGGCTCGGTTGACGTAAATGATCCTATACATCCTTTCAACTCGCCTTTTTTATGAAGCGTGACAAACGCTCCAAGTTTTAAATTAAGGCCCGCACTTTTTTCATGAAATTCTGGAAGGCTATTGCCTGAAACTAGAGCCAAGATAGTACTTCTGGCTATCTCAAGCAACTTTTTCTTGTCATCTTTGGTCAACATTGCTTCTTCTCCGTTCTTTAAAGAAATAATCGCGCTTAAATAACCTACTACCTTGTTTTTATCACCTGCGGTATCACCTGAATTTGAGTATTTTAAGACATCTGCCTTTTCTGCTCCTAAGGCCTTTGCGTATAGCATACTTGTCACAACAGGCCTTATGCCGCAGACATTCCAGCCTGTATAAGCAACAGCATCCCAAAGCCCTTTAGGATCAAGATCAGTTATAAACTTTATGGTCTTTGTGTCATATTCCATAGCCTCTTCGTAAGGCTTATAATGAGAAAGATCAGTGCTTGCAACTACAAGAACTCTCCTACCTTTAAGTATTGAGGCCAAAACTCCGGCAAGAACCTCACATTCCTCATATGTCATATCTCCCAAGACTATGGGAACTATCTTAAAACCTTCCTTCAGGCTTCCCTGCAAAAAAGGCAGCTCAACTTCCAAAGAGTGTTCCTGTTCAAAAAGACCAGGATTAAAAAATAGGAACTTTGGGCCTGCGTTTACGATCCTGCCGGCAAACTCACTGTCTATTTTCAGATCACCCAAGGGCGTGCGGAAAGCGCCTTGTTTGTATATTGAGGCGCCTTTGAAAGCAAAATAATGGCTGGGAGCCAATATGACAACCGTATCAAAACTTTTGCCCGAAAGCGCCTTAAAACCATATGCCGCAACCGGGCCTGAGTAGATATAACCCGCGTGCGGGGATATTAACACAACGGGCTCACCTTCTAAAGCAACCAGGGGCGCTTCATCAATGTATTTAGCCACCATAGACGACAATTCATCCTTACCCGACGGATAAAAAGCGCCGGCGACATTAGGCTGCTTAATGTTTTCTGCAACCGCAAACAACGCAAAAATAAAATTAAAAAAGCAAAACGCGAAATAAAAACTTAGCCTGCGAAACTTTATAGATCTATTTCCAAATACCATCTATTTTCTCTCCGCAGAACTTGCATCTGCCGTCAACGATGTTTATCGCGGTTATCACGTAACCTGCCCTTCCAACTACGATTTTCCCGCACTTGGGACAAAAAGTATTCTCAGCTTCATCGCCGCCAACATTACCTATATAAACATACTTAAGGCCGGCGCCAAGGGCTATTGCCCTTGCTTTTTGCAAAGTCTCAACTGGTGTCGGCGAAAGATTCATTAATTTATACATCGGCCAAAAACGAGAAAAGTGCAAAGGCGTATTGGGCCCCAGGTTATACCTTATCCACTCGCACATCTTCTTAATTTCCACAGGGTCATCATTTAGGCCCGGTAAAACAAGATTCGTTATCTCAAGCCATACGCCGCTTTCCTTTAAGATCTTTAGGGTCCTTAGAACATCATCAACATTACCCAAAGACACTTCCGCGTAAAATCTATTGTTAAAACCTTTCAGATCAATATCGGCGGCATCAAGGTAAGGCACAAGGTTACGCAGAGGCTCCTCGTTAATGAACCCAGCGGAATGCATCACATTTTTTATGCCTGCCGCGCGCGCTATCTTGGCTATATCAAACATATATTCGTAATAAATGGTAGGCTCGGTATAAGTATAAGCGATGACAGGCGAACCGCTCTCCTTTGCCATTTTGATCACCTGCTCAGGCGTCATGTCCATAGCCTGGACATCTTCGGGAGAAGCCTGGGAGATCTGCCAATTCTGGCAAAATTTACATTTAAGATTACACCCTACTGTTGCTATTGAAAAGGCCTTTGACCCTGGCAAGAAATGAAAAAATGGTTTTTTCTCAATTGGGTCAATATGCACTGAACAGGGTTTGGCATATACGAGTGAATACAGGGTGCCGCCCTGATCTTCCCTTACGCCGCAAAAACCGCGTTTACCTTCGGCAATAATGCAGCGCCGCGGACAAAGCTGGCAATTTACCGCTTTATCGTCAAGTTTAATATAGTAGCTTGCTTCATGAAGTGCTTCTTTGGGCAATACATGCGGCAGGAAATAAAAAAATGTGAAAATAGTGGCTAAAATGAAGATAGCGCGGGAATGTTTCATTGGTAACACATTAATGATATGGCGTCTGAATAAGCTGCTCCGCTTATACCCTTTGGGTAGGCTTCGCACCCGCTTCGCAACGCTATTCGGACATTCACATTTTTTTGCTTGTCATCTGACGCTTGCGTGGTGGCGCAGAAGTCAGAGACTTCGGCGCCACCTTTTGCCGCCAGAGCCGGCAAGATGGTGGAGCAGAGGAGATTCGAACTCCCGACCCCCACGTTGCGAACGTGATGCTCTCCCAGCTGAGCTACTGCCCCAAAATTACACAACTATCTTATTTTCAATTAGTTCTGAAACAGACGATCCTTCAGACTTTTTGTTTTTGTCTTCAGGTGTCCAAATAGTGTCCATTCTCTTGCCTAAAATGTCTACAGCCCTCTTCTTATGGTCTAGAGATAGATGGCTATAGTGACCTTCCCTCTTTTAGCGGACTAATTGTTAAGAGAAAATTTTCTGTTTTTCATATTCAAAAGGGCTTAAATATCCAAGCGTTGAATGCGCCCTTTTGCGGTTGTAATATATTTCAACGTATTCAAAGATCCTTCTCTTTGCTTCTTCCAGGGTCCTGAATTTAATCCGGTATATCAACTCTACTTTAAGCGTATGGAAAAAACTCTCAGCGACAGCGTTATCCCAACAATCACCTTTTTTGCTCATGCTACCTACGAA
>MNVR01000002.1 GCA_001873995.1 Candidatus Phelpsiimicrobium noxiivivens | reverse complement strand
TTTTGACGGCCAATTTCCCAAGGCGGCTTTTTTGAGCGGCGGCATCGGTATAACGCCTATCCGCAGTATTTTCCAATACGCCGTTGATAAACAGCTTTCATCCAGCCTTGTTCTATTGTATTCAGGCAGGACGCCGGAATACCTCATTTTTAAGAATGATTTTTCTCTTATGAGTGAAAAGAATAAAAATTTAAAAGTAGTTTATACCCTTACGAATTGTGATCAGATCGTAGCAGATTGCCGCGTAGGTTATATAGATGAGGAGATGGTAAAGACAGAGATACCTGATCATAAAGAAAGGGTATTTTTTATCTGCGGGCCGCCCGGTATGGTGGACGGTATGCGCGCCATGCTCCTGAATAAATTATCGATCCCTCCCGGGCAGATAATCACTGAAGATTTCCTGGGCTATTAGGCCGTTATGTTCTCATCATTAAGGATCCGCGATTTCAGGATATTTTGGTTTTCAATGTTTTTGTCTCTTATAGGCACCTGGGTGCAGTCTATGGCCCAGAGCTGGCTTGTCTTTAAGCTGACCCATTCAGCGTTTTTATTGGGAGTAGTAGGTTTTTTGAGTTACCTGCCTGTATCGCTTTTTTCGCTTGCGGCCGGAGCTTTAGTAGACCGCGTGCCTAAGAGAAACCTCATACTGGCAACTCAATGCACATTCATGGCCCTTGCTTTTATTCTGGCTTTTTTAGTCCAGTATAATGTTGTCAGGGTTTGGCATATTATTGTTATAGCTTTTCTTAACGGGTTGGTGTTTTCTTTTGACGCGCCGGCAAGGCAGGCCATGATAGTTGAGCTTGTGGGGAAAAATCACCTGCTTAATGCCATTGCTTTGAATTCCGCGGCTTTTAATTCGGCCAGGACATTAGGCCCGGCTTTGGCTGGTGTCTTAATAGCCGTTGTCGGAATGGCAGGGTGTTTTTACATTAACGCGTTCAGTTTTATTCCTGTTATCGCGGCGTTGGCCTTTATCAGACAGAAAGCTTTTGTATCAAGCGTAAAAAATAATAGTTTTTTCCAGGATATCACAGAAGGCCTGAATTTTATTAGAGGTAACAGATTTCTTATGTTTTTATTGAGCCTTGTTGGTATGGTGAGTATTTTTGGCGTATCGTACGTTATTCTAATGCCGATCTTCGCGCAAGAGATACTCAAGTCAGGGCCTATAGGATTGGCTATTCTGATGTCTGCTAATGGCCTGGGCGCTCTCGTGGGCGCCTTAAATCTTGCTCGCTTAAAGCATGTTGAGTCTAATCTGAAGATCCTGAAAGTGTCTGTTATTATATTTTTTGTTTCGGTGATGTTATTTTCGCTATCAAGAGATCTTTTGTTATCCGCTATTCTATTGGCTATGGCAGGCTATGGAGGCGCTAGTTCTATGTCCATGGCGAATACGCTATTACAGGTAAGCGTCCCTGACGAGTTCAGGGGAAGGCTGATGGGGGTTTTTATGATGATGTTCGGCGGCCTTATGCCGTTCGGCAATCTTATATCAGGTTCGCTGGCTTATTTTTTCGGAGCGCCTATAGTCACATTCAGCGGGGCATTGCTGACTTTGTGCATATTTTTGCCATTAGGAAAGAGATATTTAAATGAAAAATTCCTATATAGCTGATATCTTCCACGGGATCGCTGAGCTTTTGGAGATCAAAGGCGACAATCCTTTTCGTATCAGGGCCTATTTACGCGCCGCTGAAAATATAGGCGCGTTGAAATACGACATTGAAGAATTTGCCGCGTCTAATAAATTAGAGGGCTTGCCAGGCATAGGAAAAGATCTCGCTTTAAAAATAGATGAGATCATAGGCACGGGGAAGTGTAAGTCTTATGAAGAGCTAAAGAAGCTTGTGCCTGAAGGTGTCGTCAGAATGCTTGAGATACCATCCGTAGGCCCTAAGTCAGCTAAACTATTTTTTGACTCTTTAAAAATAAGTTCAGTAGATGAATTAAAAGAAGCGGCTTTAGCAGGTTCGTTGCTTGATCTGCCAGGCATTAAGCAAAAGACCGTAGATAATATCCTGCAAGGCATTGAGTTGCTGAAAAAAGGCAAAGAGAGAATGGACCTTTTGACCGCGACAACGGTGTCAGGGTTTTTTATTGATGAATTGGAGAATATAAAAGAGGTTTCAAAGTTGATCGCGGCAGGCAGCCTAAGGCGGATGAAAGAAACAGTCAGGGACATAGACATCTTGGTTGCTTCAGAGAGCCCAAAGAAAGTTTCAGACGCTTTTATCGCGCTGCCTGGCGTAAAACGGGTGTTAGCGCGCGGTGATACAAAATCTTCAATATTGACAGATGATGATATACAGGTGGATTTGCGCGTGTTAAAGCCTGATTCATTCGGGGCGGCGCTTCTTTATTTTACCGGTTCAAAAGATCATAACATCAGATTGCGCCAGCTCGCGATCAAGCTAGGGTTAAAGTTCAATGAATATGGGGTCTTTGATAAAAATGGCCGTTGCCAGGCTTCTAAGACCGAAAAAGAAATGTATAAGGCATTGGGCTTAGACTATATTGAACCACAGATGCGTGAAGATTCGGGTGAAATTGAAGCAGCCTTAGAACATTGTTTGCCGCGCCTGGTTGACTTAAAAGATATCCGGGGCGATTTTCACGTCCATACTGATCATTCTGACGGCAGGGCTACCATTGAGGAGATGGCGGCAGAAGCCATCAGGTTAGGTTATGACTATGTTTGTTTGGCAGACCATTCGCAAAGCCTGAAAGTCGCCCGCGGCTTAGATCGCAAAAGGCTTGCGGCAAAAAAGCGAGAACTTGATGAGGCCCGCGCTAAACTAAAGAACATCAGGATATTGTTTGGTTCAGAAGTGGATATAGATCTAAACGGAGGGCTTGATTATAAAGATAAAGACCTCTCACAGTTTGATATAGTGATAGCCGCTATACATTCAGGGTTTAAGCAGACAAAAGATCAGCTGACAATGAGGATAGTTAAGGCATGTAAGAATAAATATGTAAATATAATAGCTCATCCTACAGGTAAATTATGGCCTACGAGGGAGCCCTACGATATTGACCTGAAAGAGATCTTTAAAGTGGCCAGGGAAACTAATACAGCCCTTGAGATAAGCGCTCAACCTTATCGTCTTGACCTTTGCGATGTCAGCGCGCGGCTGGCAAAAGAAAGCAAAGTCAGGCTGGCAATCAGCACGGATTCTCATGATGTCAGATCTATGAGCTACATGAAGTTCGGCGTAGGCTTAGCGAAGCGCGCGTGGATCGAAAGCCGGGATGTGCTAAATAGTTTAAGAACAGACGCTTTATTAAAGGCAATAAGAAAGTAACAGGATCTTATGCGTGATCAAAAAAAATCTGTTTTCTGTTTTCTGTTTTCCGTTCTTTATCTTCTGTCTTTTTTTGCGGCCGGTTGCGGTAAGCCCCTTCATAAAGATTCTGAATTATTAATGGGTACTTTTGTTGAGGTCATATCAAATGATGCCAGGGCTAAAGATATCGTGTTTTCCGAATTTAAGAGGCTGGAGGGCATCTTTAACCTATTTGATAAAAACAGCGAGTTATACCATCTGAACTTTTACGGTTCTTTAAAAGCTTCCCCTGAACTTTTTTATGTGTTAAAAGAATCTAAAAAATTTTATGAAGAGACTAAAGGCGCCTTTGATGTTACTATCGCTCCTTTGTCATTAAGATGGAAGCTTGTTATCAAAGATCAACAGGCCCTCAAAGACGATGAAATACAAAAATTGATCGGCCTCGTTGGATTTGATCATGTTTATCTTGATGAAAAGGCAAAAAATGTTAGTCTTTTAATATCCGGCTCTTCTATCGACCTTGGCGGCATAGCAAAAGGCTACGCTGTGGATAAAGCGATAGCCAGATTAAGGCAGGCAAAGATAACTTCTGCCATTGTTAACGCGGGCGGCAACTTGTATTGTCTTGGAGATAATAACGGCGCTCCTTGGCAGATAGGCATCCAGGACCCAAGGCAGAAGAGGCATCTTCTGACGAGGATATCAGTCAAAGGCAAGGGTGTATCCAGCTCAGGTGACTATGAACAATTTTTTATTTACAAAAACAGGAGATATTCGCATATAATAGACCCTAGGACAGGGTATCCGGCTGATTCTGGTATAATAGCGGCAACTGTCGTGGCCTCAGACGCGTTAACAGCGGACGCTTTATCCACTGCTTTGATAATATTGGGCAAAGACAGGTCCGTTGAGTTGTTGAAACATTTCCCCGGGACAAGCGCTAAGCTTATTGACGAGTCCGGTAAGATGTTTGATATATAACTGATAGCCGGTGTTAATCGGCGCCTTGCCCTTATTCGACGCCCCGCGCATATGGAGGCGCGGGCGTGCGCTTGGTAGCGCAAATTGGGCCAGTGCCGCGTCCAATAAAACTGACACCCGGCGCTTAAAGGTATTGCGCCGGTGTCGTGTCTTCTACACGAGGAGCCAATATGGATGAACGAAGAAAGCACGTCAGATTTAACACGTCAACCATCGTGCAGTTTAAGGACGGTATTTTTTCAGCTAATACCGACACCGTGACTAAGGATGTCAGCCTTGGCGGCGTATGTTTTTTTTCTGATAAAAAACTAAAATTAGATAAGATCGTAAAATTAAGATTATTCTATGATGGTAAGTCGCCCGCGAAATGTATCAACGGAAAAGTCGCGTGGATACAAGAGTGTAACGATAAGATATCAAAAGGTTACCTGATAGGGATAACTTTCAAGCGATGACTAAGAAAAAGTGCTGGGATTTTTTCCATTGTTCTTCCGAGGCGCAAAAGGCCTGTCTTATGCCGGAGATACAAGACGGGAAGTGCTGGGACGTCAATATCGCTTGCTGTAAGATAAATAAAGACGTGCCCAGGCCATTAAGTATTAAGCCCATTGTTTGCAAAACCTGTGAATATTATAAAGAATATAATAAGCGCGCGTAAATTTTTAGCGATCTTTCTTGTCGGCAATTTTATTTTGTTGGGGGTCAATGAGGCAGAAGCAAAAAAGACGACTGCCATCACCGCTCAAGCCGGATACGCTGTTGACAGCGGCAGAAAGAAAGTTCTGTTTTCGCGCAATCCAAAGATGAAGTTTTACCCGGCCAGTACGGTCAAGCTGTTGACGGCATTGGTGGTTTTGGACAATATGCAATTAAAAGATAGTGTCCGCGTAAGCGGGAGAGCATCATCAGTCACACCTACAAAAGCCGGCCTGACGCGAGGCGCTTATTATTCCGTGTCCGAGCTTTTAAAAGTCTTATTGGCGACTTCTGCTAATGACGCTGGAGTCGCCCTGGCAGAATCCTTGTCAGGCAGCCAGGGGCGTTTCGCTCTTTTGATGAATAAAAAAGCCCGCGCGTTAGGCTGCCGCAATTCAAACTTCGCTAATCCTACCGGCCTTCCTGATAAGAGGCAGGTGACTACGGCATATGACCTATATCTTATAACGCGCGCTGCTTTTAATGATCCTTTTATAGCTTCTGTGATGCGTCAGAAAAATGTTACCATAGCAGGCAGTGACAGGAAGTCCATCACGCTTAGGAACCATAATAAGCTTTTGTGGAGGATGACAGAACCCTGCGTTTTAGGAAAGACCGGCTACACCCGCTCAGCAGGGCATTGTTACGCGGGCCTGGCTATTTATGACGATGGCCGCGTCATTGTGGTTATCTTAAAGAGCCGCAATCCTTACACGGATATACGCAATATTCTGAAAAAGCGGCCAAAGTAAACCCCGTGGGAGAATTTTGTTCTCTAATTGAGTAAAAGGTTATTTTATGCCTGAAAAAATAACAATAAAGGATATTCTGAGCTTTAAGAATGAGCGTAAGATAACTATGCTTACTGCTTACGATTATCCTATTGCCTATGCCTTAGAAAAAGCTGGTATAGATATCATACTTGTAGGCGACTCGGTGGCTAATGTTGTTTTGGGGCTTGAGTCCACAAAAGAAGTAGGCATGGTTGAAATGATCCATCACGCCAAGGCCGTAAGCCGCGCGGTAAAAAATGCCCTGCTTGTAGGTGATATGCCTTTTGAGGCTTATCAGGAGGATGTGGCTGTATCGGTTTGTAACGCGCGAAGATTTATAACAGAGGCAAAATGTGACGCTGTAAAATTAGAGTGGTTTGATAAAGCTATAGAGTCAGCAAAAATGATAATTGACGCGGGCATTCCTGTAATGGGCCATATCGGCCTTACTCCTCAGACAGCTGATAAGCTTGGAGGTTTTAAGGTCCAGGGCAAAGACGCTGCGGCCGCTAAAAGGTTGATCCAACAGGCAAAAGAGCTTGAGCAAGCGGGCTGCTTTAGCATACTTCTTGAATGCGTGCCTGATAGGGTCTCGGAAATAATTACTAAGACAGTCAGGGTGCCTACCATAGGTATAGGCGCCGGGCCTTATTGCGATGGCCAGGTATTAGTGACTCATGATATGCTGGGCCTGTTTGAGCGTTATTCGCCTAAATTTGTGAAGAAGTACGTTGATCTGACACAGGCTATGACAAAGGCTTTCAGTGAGTATAAAGCTGACGTTATAGAAGGCAGGTTTCCGCTTAAAGAACATTCTTTTACGATCAAAGACGAAGAATTGAAAAAACTTGATTGACTTTTATCTGTTTTAAGAGTAAAAATAATAGCTTCATGACTGAACTTTCCGTGATGGATAAGATCTCTTCCTTGTGTAAGCGCAGGGGGTTTATTTTCCAAAGTTCCGAGATATACGGCGGGTTAGGGTCTGTTTGGGATTACGGCCCAATAGGTGTTGAGCTTAAACGCAATGTCAAGAATTGTTGGTGGAAGTCAGTTGTCCAGGAGCGCATGGACATGGTCGGCCTGGATTGCGCTATTTTAATGCATCCGAAGGTCTGGAAGGCATCAGGCCACGTGGATGGTTTCGCGGATCCCTTAGTTGATTGTAAAGAATGCAATAAGCGTTTCCGCGCGGACCACCTTGATCCTACAAATGACGAAAATATTAAAGAATGCCCATCTTGCAAAGCTAAAATAGATCTGCGCGTCACTATTCCAAGAATGTTTAATTTAATGATGAAGACAGGTATCGGCGCTGTAGAAGATGAAGGCAGCGTCACATACCTGAGGCCCGAGACAGCGCAAGGCATATTCGTTAATTTTCTGAACATTTTGGATACCACAAGAAAAAAACTCCCTTTTGGCGTTGCCCAGATCGGTAAATCTTTCCGTAATGAGATAACACCCGGTAATTCTACTTTTCGGACACGCGAATTTGAACAGATGGAGATAGAGTATTTTGTTAAGCCTGAAGAAGACAGTCGTTGGCACGAGTCATGGATAAACGAGCGTTTTAATTGGTATATTAAACTTGGTATTAAAAAAGAACATCTGCGTATAAGGCCGCACGCTAAAGATGAACTGGCGCATTACGCCAAGGCGTGTTCTGATATTGAATATGAATTTCCGTTTGGATGGTCTGAGCTGGAGGGAATAGCAAACAGGGCAGATTTTGACTTAAAACAGCATGAGCAGTTTTCAGGCAGAGAAATGGTTTATTTTGATTCGCAGGAGAACAAAAAGATAAGGCCTTATATCATTGAACCATCAGGCGGCGTTGACAGGGCAGCGCTGGCTTTTTTAGTGGATGCCTACCATGAAGAAAAAGTCAAAGATCAGACGAGGGTCGTTTTAAAATTTTCTAAAGAGATAGCTCCGATAAAAGTCGCTATTTTACCTTTATTAAAGAATAGGCCGCCATTAGTAGCTTTAGCTAAGGATGTTGCTAAAAGTCTTATAAGCGAAATTCCCTTGGTCTATGACGATACGGCTGCTATAGGCAAACTTTATCGTAGGCAGGATGAGGTGGGCACGCTTTATTGCGTCACAGTTGATGTAGGGTCTCTGGAAGATAAAAAAGTCACTGTGCGCGACAGGGATACTATGTTGCAGGACAGGGTTGATATTTCGCAATTAAAAAGATATCTTAAAGAGAAACTTACAACTGAATGACAAATCTCAAAATCCAAATGACAAAATAAATCCAAGATCCCTGTTAAGGAACAAAATATATTGAAAAATTTTATATTTTGAGTTTGGTTATTAATTTGAGTTTTGAAATTTGTCATTTGTCATTCAACAGGAGGATGAAAAGCAATGAGTAAGAAGAATGTTTACAGCTTTGGCGGCGGTAAGGCTGACGGTAACGAGAGTATGAAAAATCTCTTGGGTGGCAAGGGCGCTAACTTGGCTGAGATGGCAGGCCATCCTAAATTAAGGCTTCCCGTTCCTCCGGGTTTCACTATCACAACGGAGGTGTGCGCATATTATTATAAAAATAACAAGAAATACCCTAAAGAGTTAAAATTGGAATTGGAAAAAGCATTGAAAAAGGTGGAAGCCCTTATGGGCAGGAAATTCGGCGACCCCAATAATCCGCTTCTTGTGTCTGTGCGTTCTGGCGCCAGAAAGTCCATGCCTGGCATGATGGAAACTGTTTTAAATGTAGGCCTCACTGAAAAGACTATCCCAGGTATGATCAAACAAGCAGGCGGCAATTCCCGTTTCGTATATGATGCCTACAGGCGCCTCATCATGATGTATTCGGATGTAGTCATGGAAAAAGCGTCAGGCGTAGAACCAAAAGAAGATATGGGTATAAGGAAACAGCTTGAACGCGTCATGGGCGATGTTAAGCAGAAGAAAGGTTATAAGTCTGACACGGACTTGAAAACAGAAGACCTTAAATATCTATGTTCCGAGTTTAAAAAGAAAATAGCCGATGTATTAGGCAAGGAATTCCCTGATGAGCCTATGGCCCAGTTATGGGGCGGGATAGGAGCTGTATTCGCTTCATGGAACGGAAAACGCGCCATTGCCTACAGAAATATAGAAAAGATACCTCATGAATGGGGCACAGCGGTTACTGTGCAGACCATGGTATTTGGTAATATGGGAGATGATTCTGCCACAGGCGTTGCCTTTACCAGGAATCCAGGCAATGGCGACGCGGCTTTTTATGGCGAGTATCTTATCAATGCTCAAGGCGAAGACGTTGTGGCAGGTATCAGGACTCCGGCGCCCATTAACAAATATTCTCAGAGCGAGCATAATAAAGATCTAAAGACCCTTGAACAGATAATGCCAAAGGTCTATAAAGAATTATTTGATATTCAGGAGCGCCTTGAGCAGCATTATCGTGATATGCAGGATATAGAATTTACTATAGAAAAAGGCAGGCTCTTTATGCTTCAGTGCCGTATCGGTAAAAGGAACGGCCCTGCCTCGGTCAAAATAGCGCTAGATATGGTAAAAGAAAAATTTATCAAAACAGAAGAAGCGGTCGCACGCGTGACGCCTGAGCAGTTGGATGAACTTCTTCATCCCATTATTGATCCCATAGCTGAAAGGGGCCACAAAGCGTTGGCAAAAGGCCTGCCTGCAGGGCCAGGAGCTGCCAGTGGAACAGTCGTATTTACGTCAGCTGACGCAGTAAGATCAAAAAACGAAGGTAAAAAAGTCATCCTTGTGCGTGAAGAGACTAACCCTGAAGATATTGACGGTATGCGAGCGGCAGAAGCGATCCTTACAGCGCGCGGCGGAATGACATCGCACGCGGCATTGGTAGCCCGCGGCTGGGGAAAATGTTGTGTCGTAGGCTGCTCCGCGCTGGAGATAGACGTTGATAAAAAAGAGATCCAAGTTGACGGAAAAACAATTAAAGAAGGCGAATGGATCACTTTGAACGGCACCAAAGGCCTTTTTTATTTAGGACAGCTTAAGATGATGGACGCGTCCTCTGAAAACGAGGTATTGAACGCTTTTTTAAAATTATGCGATTCCATCAGGACCATTAATATCAGGACTAACGCGGATACGCCTGAAGACGCCAGAAAAGCGCGCCAGTTCGGAGCTGAGGGTATCGGGTTGTTCAGGACCGAGCATATGTTCTATGGTAAAGGTTCAGAGGAGCCTCTTTTTAAATTGCGCAAGATGATCATGTCTAATTCAACAGAAGAGCGCAGGAAAGCGCTTGAAGAACTCTTTCCTTATATGAAGAGTGATATAAAGAATACCCTTGAGGCGATGGATGGCCTGCCTGTAACAATAAGGCTGCTTGACCCGCCATTGCATGAATTTGTGCCTCACCAGGAGAACGCGCGCGCAAGCCTGGCGCAGAGCCTGAATATTTCTGCCGAGGAATTGGAAAAGAGGGCGAATTCCCTGGCTGAGAATAATCCTATGATGGGCCACCGCGGTGTGCGTTTGGGCGTGACATATCCCGAGGTCAGCGAGACGCAATTCAGGGCTATTTTTGAGTCGGGAGCGGAATTGATAAAGGCCGGCAAAAAAGTATTGCCTGAGATAATGATACCTGTTGTCTGCGATGTCAATGAGTTGACAGACCAGTTAGAAATAGCTAAAAAAGTGTATCAGGAAGTCTTGTCAAAGTTCGGCCTAAAGAAAATAGACCACATGTTTGGCACTATGATAGAGATCCCTCGCGCAGCCCTTGTGGCTGATAAAATAGCCGAAGTCGCATCGTTCTTCTCTTTTGGTACTAATGACCTGACTCAGATGGCCTTTGGTTTCTCAAGGGACGATATCGGGGCGTTTGTGCCGGAATATATAAAGAAAGGCATATTATCAGATGACCCGTTCCAGACAATTGACCAGATAGGCGTAGGCGAGCTGATAAAGATAGGCATTGACCGCGGCCGCAAGACAAATAAAAAATTAAAAGTCGGTATTTGTGGTGAGCATGGCGGTGAACCTAAGTCTATAGATTTTTGTTACCGTGTAGGCATGAATTACGTGAGTTGTTCGCCTTTTCGTGTCCCTATCGCGAGATTGGCCGCAGCTCGCGCTGTATTAGCAAATAGCCCTGTAAAAAGGGGTAAGAAGAAATAATGGAAAACATTAAGTCTTATATTAAGGAAGTTCGCAAAATGCCTCTTTTGACTGCAAGAGAAGAAATAGACCTTGCCAAGAAGATAGAGAAAGGGGATAAGGCCGCGCGTGAAAAAATGATACGCGCTAATTTGCGTTTAGTCATCAATATCGCTAAAAAATATATCCATTTGGGTATACCGCTTATGGATTTGATAGAAGAAGGTAACGTAGGGCTTATGAAGGCGGTTGAGAAGTTCAACCCCAAAAAAGGCTTCAGGTTTTCAACGTATGGCGCCTGGTGGATAAAGCAGAGCATAACGCGCTCTGTATTTGACCAGTCAAGGACTGTGCGGCTCCCTGTATATGTAAATGAATTGCTGACGAAGTATAAAAAGACCAATGAAAAGCTGATGGGAAAATTTAGACGCCTCCCAACGGATAATGAGGTCGCGAGATCCATGAGGACGAGCCTGGATAAAATATCAAAAATACGCGCCTCTATTACCAAAACTTCTTCGCTTGACGCGCCTATTGACGAAGAAGGCGGCAATGAGATCATGGACCTTGTTGAAGACAAGAGTTCAGCTAATCCCGCGACAGAGCTCAATAGTTTTTTCAATAAGGAGCGTTTGGATGGTTTGTTTGGCGCGATCAACGATAGAGAGCACGAGGTCCTAAATTTGCGGTTTGGCCTTGTTGATGGCCATGCTCACACTTTGGCTGAAGTCTCAAAAAAGCTCGGTGTCTCGCGCGAGCGTATAAGGCAGATAGAAGAGAACGCGCTAAAAAAACTACAAAAACTTATGTCGGAACAGGACGAGGAAACAATAGAATAGGATAGAGGCTATGCCCAGCGCCAAATTTTACACGTTAGTAATACCCAGGTTTGAAGACGTCTTCCATTCATTTTTTGCCTCAGAGGTCATCAAGGGCGTGACTGCCGCGGCAAGCCGGCTAAAAGTGGATATCCTCATCCATATCACGGAAAGAAAAAAACATTTTGAATGGGTGACAGCTGAATCCGTCAATGCCGATTATGTTAAGGGTGTTATTTTCGCCGATATTGACGGAGACAAAAAGCATCTCCTGGAGTTTGTAAAGAAGGGCGTGCCTTGCATTGTCATGAATAATTATTTCAGTGAAGATATCAATTGTATTTCCATTGATAATCGCAGGGCCGCTATGGATGTGGTGGAATATCTGGTTAAGCTTGGCCATTCAAGGATAGCCACGGTCGCGGGAGACCTTGCCACCCAGGCTGGCGAAGCCAGGCTTGAAGGATATAAGCAGGCAATGGCAAAATACGGCCTTGATATTCCAAAAGGTTATTGCCAGGAGGGTTTTTTCCTAAGGACGCCTGCCAGGCAAGCAGCAAAAAATTTACTTAATCTTGAGGCAAGGCCTACAGCTATTTTTGCCGCCAGTGATGTTATGGCGCTTGAGGTAGTGGATGAAGCTAAGCGAGAAGGCTTAAGGATACCCTGGGACATCTCTTTGGTGGGTTTTGATGATAACCCTATTGCCGGTTATAGCCCGGTGCGTTTGACAACTGTTTCACAGCCTATCGTTGAAATGGGAAGGCTTGCTTTGGAAAAATTAAATCAGATAACATTGGGCGAAGAAAAACAGGCCGTAAAAGTCGTCCTTCCGGCAAAGCTTATTAAACGGGAATCAACATTGGTGTTAAGCAGAGCGTAGAATTGCGTAGCGCGTTATGCGTATCGCGAAACAATTTATAGCGATATTCTATACGCAATACGCCATACAAAATACTCAATACGCTTAGCGCAATACTATAAAGGTGCCTATATGTCAAACGCGCTAAAGAAAAGCATTCGTAATATCCCCGATTTTCCAAAGCAGGGCATTTTATTCCGTGATATAACTACTCTCCTTAAAGATAAAAAGGCATTCAAGAACTCTATAGATACCCTGGCAAAAGTCATTAAAGGCAAAAAGGTTGATTACGTGGTAGCCGTTGAATCCCGCGGTTTTATTTTTGGGTCTGCTTTAGCCTATAAATTAGGCGCGGGTTTTGTTCCGGTAAGAAAAAAAGGCAAACTTCCGGCAGAAACGATCTCTGTTTCTTACTCGCTTGAATACGGCGCTGATTCTTTGGAGATGCACAAGGACGCGCTGAAGCCCAATTCAAAAGTCTTGATAGTAGATGACCTTTTGGCTACAGGCGGCACTGTTGCCGCTGTCTGCTCATTGAGTGAACAACTGAAAGCAAAGATCGTAGGCATTATCTTCTTAATAGAACTCTGCGGCCTCAAGGGCCGTGACAAGCTTAAAGGCTACCCGGTCTATTCTATTATACAGTATTAATGAGGCCCATTACCGAGGTCGGACATCGGCAATCTAAACATCCCTACAGCTCATGAAAAAGATCGCAGTTGTCTTACTGCTGACTCTGTTGATCGCCGCGCCTTGCCAGGCAGAGAGCCTTTTTAATAAAGTAGTATATAAAAACGTCCTATTAATGGCTGTGCAGAGGCACGTATTAGTCAATCGCTTAACAGAGAAAGTCAGGTATATATTGCTTGATAATGGTAAATTGATACCTATTAAAGGCCCTGCGAAGTTGCAATTTCAAGCGATGTACGACCTTCAGAGAAAATGACCTATTTTTAGCGCAAAATCCTGCTTTACACCCTTTGTTAAAGTAGGTATAATTTTTTAACGATATTGAGTTTAACTTATGCACTCGTAAACCCACTTACTCGTTAACTAATTTTGCCCCCGTAGCTCATCTGGATACCTGCCTGCCGGCAGGCAGGGAGCACAGGTTTCCTAAACCAAACAGGGCAGTTTTCATAACCTCAAAGATTTCCGACAATTATAATCTCCTGAATCACTTGGGAGATTTTTTTATGTGGACACGTTTAGTATGGATTGGTATGGCTTGGTGAAAAAGTGGGCACTTTTAGGGCACTAAGCCAAAAACG